>RGZA01000238.1 GCA_010031785.1 Alphaproteobacteria bacterium | reverse complement strand
TTTGCGTATTGTATCAGATGATCCCATCTTGATGACAACATTCGGCTGTTTGCGAGCTACTCCGTCTGATATGAGCGCCTGTATAACAGCCTGTGTTTGCGTCAACTGTAGGACGTCTGTATCCCTCAGCCACGATTCCGTGTTTTGAGGGTCTTTGCAAGATATAAAGTACTTTTCGGAGTCTCTCGTACCACCACCACTGCGATTTTGAAGGCGAGACATTTATGTATGCACCCATAAAAAAACTAGCATATCCAACGTGTAGCCGCAGCGCGGGCACATAGTGGTATCGTCCATCTTGCTGGCTTACGATGAACCCATATGCGATTTTATTTTACATGCCAATAATATTTCGACCAAGACCAGAATACGGCGCGAATCCTTAAGCAGCCTCGTCCAAATCCGACGTAAAGATCATGTAATAGTCACCGGTCATACGGCTTACTCGCTTAGCGTACCCAAGCTTGATGCTCATGCTTGCACATCCCGAAATGAGTTTTGCGATGATTTCCAGGTCCACTTTATAAAGCTCACGACGAGGTTTATACCTCTGCGCAGCCATCAGCTTCTTCACACACCGCTCGACCTCCTTGCGATACGGCGTTTTGTAAATGTACAAGAGCTCGGCGTCCGTCGCACGCCCGGTGTTGTACGTGCTCAAGCGGTCCTCTATCTTCTGTCCCGTCTCTCCGAATTTTACAAGGAAGTCTGTGGGATCCTCGGCGGCCCGAAGCACATACAACGACCCGGGACCGTCATTCGTGCGCTTGGCCAGGTTCTTACGAGCGTCTTCGTGGATGCTGCGCATAAGACCGTCAACGATCTCGTCGTTGTAGTGAAGGATGAACTGCTCGATTTCGATGAAGTAGGTGCGCACCGTCTCGGACTTCTCGGACTTGGACCTCATGCACACGCGCTTCATGGTTTCAGGTGTGATCATGACTCTCTGGTAGCGGTTGCTGGAGCCTTTTGGCGGCGGGCCTTTGACTTTGACGTAGTGGGTGCGTTCTTTGTAGCTGGCGTACAGCGTGCGCATTAAGATATCTTTGCGTACATCCAACCATTTCGCTAATTTATCCAGATCAATGATATATGGATTTTCAATTACTTTTTTCCGATCGTAGAGAGAAAAGAAGTCATCGATGAACTCATGAGGCACTTGCGTAAATAATTTGAGAACTTGTTGCGTAGTTAGCTTTGGCTTAGCAGCATCCATTTATTTCTATTCCGTGTTAAGTGGTCGTTTAAATAATTTGATATATCTGGGCTTGTTGCACAGGTGTGCTCATATAAGGGAATATTTTTCAAACGACTATCGGGCATTAGTCAAGATTCGTCGGTGCATTTCCATGTTCATAAAGAGCTGTATCATACTTCACA
>RGZA01000237.1 GCA_010031785.1 Alphaproteobacteria bacterium | reverse complement strand
CTGATTTGAAGCATTGCGAACCTGAAACAGTGCTTGGTGCATTTATGGCAGCAGCATCACTTGGCTTGGAGCCGAACACGCCGCTCCAGCAGGCTTTCCTTATCCCGCGCAAGCGCAACTTCAAGGACAAGGAAACGAACACTTGGAAAACAAAAATGGAATGCACGTTCCAGATTGGCAACCGAGGATTTCTCTATCTGTCCTACCAATCGCCAAGCATTTTTGCGATAACCACGAACGTCATCTACCGCGGTGAATCCTTTAAGTATGACAGTGGGCAAGCGTTTTTGACGCATGAGCCGTCCTTAGAGCGCGAAACCGATGATGCGGATTTTGATAATATCATTGCCTCATATTGCGTGGTGATGTTCACGGAAAATCCGAATGTAAAAATCCCGATTGTTGTGCCGCGCGGTGACC
Organism: Alphaproteobacteria bacterium; assembly: GCA_010031785.1. Lineage (GTDB taxonomy): Bacteria > Pseudomonadota > Alphaproteobacteria > UBA9219 > RGZA01 > RGZA01. The sequence continues at coordinate 960 of RGZA01000237.1, read as the reverse complement.
TGATTAAGATTCGGGAAAGCTCCGATACCTACCGCTATTTGCGCGATGCCATTGCAGCGGCTGGCAATGACGCCAAGGAAAAACTCAAGGCTGAAAAGCTCTTTGCTGACACCGCATGGGTGAAATGGGCGAAGCCTATGTGCATGAAATCATCCATCAAGCAAGCCTGCAAGCAATTGCCGCTTACCACACAGATGAAGCGAGCAGCCCAGCTCGATGACTTTTCAGAAATCGGCAAGCTCGATCTGCGCAGTATTGCCTTCATCAAAGATAGTGCCGAGTTGGATGCGGTAGTTTCCGCCACAGCATTGCCTGCGCCCAGCGAAACTGAAAAGCCGCTGCCCAGCATTAACCTGAATGACAAAAAGCAACCGCAGCCGCTTGCTGCAAAGAATTCTGCGCCAAAGCCGAATCAAACGATGGATGGCCCACCGCCAGGACACCCCGCATCTTTTAACCAACACGACACAGGAGGATTTTAACTATGACTATCACCGTAAACATAAATAATTTCAGGAAGATAAAAGAAGCCAGTTTTTCCATTGCGCCAGTAGCGCTTTTGGTTGGCGAAAATGAAAATGGCAAATCCAGTATTGCGCAGGCAGTAGCACTGGCAGCAGCGCAACAGCCATTGCCACGCCATATCGCAAAGAAGGATGCCAAAATGCTGGTGCATGATGGCGCCAAGAGCGGCAAAGTTGAGCTTGGGCGTGATGACGTTGCCACTGCGATTTCTTGGCCGCTTGCAGAATGTAAGATTAACGGACAGGGCAAACCTGTTCAGGCATCTGAGTTTGCCGTTGGGCTTAAAAGCATTTTCAGTTTGAGCAATACCGAGAAGGTTGCCTATTTTATCAGCCTGCTCAAAGCCAATCCCACGCTTGATGACCTCAAGGTGAAATTGCCAAAAAGCCTTGACCACCAGTTGCCAGATATTTGGAAGCAGATTCAGGAATCAGG
>RGZA01000236.1 GCA_010031785.1 Alphaproteobacteria bacterium | reverse complement strand
AATTCATCCCAAAGGATTGACAGCAGGCGTTTCATAGCCAAAAGGCTACGGGCATTAGGTTTACCATCAATAGAGGTCACAGTCAAGTCCACAAAAGCATCCGGTGCATTATAGTCATGTTTATAATGGGTAACATCTTGCGATGCGTCAACCGCCCTGGCAATAGCCACGCCAACCACCTCTCCGCCATCTTTGACCACTCCGACTAGGTTGTTGCGCTCATGCCAGTTAAACCATTCCCTAAAATTAGGCCACCTGGCCTCAGGCACACCAGATGCCTCCACATATTCAATGGCCGTCATACGTTCTTTTGTACCTCTATGGTGTCTGGGTTGGCGGCCAGCAAAATGCCACGGATGGAAAGCTTCTTGGATGGAGCCGACACCACCATACGCATGTTGCGCCACTTCTGATAGGATCGCAGACTGTCAGCCACCCGCTTTACGGTCTGCGCGGATAGGGTGGCAGGAAGCGTGAATGGCAGTGTAACACCACCCGAAGAACGGGTGTCAATGCTTGACGCTATGCCAACATTTGCACCATCTGTATCCCGCCTCATGCTGATGTTGGCATTGGTCGATCCAGAGTTATAAAACTCAATCTCGTAATGTGACCCAAACTTCTGATAATCCGTGGTGGCATCAGCAGTGTCAGCGTCCTTATAGCCAAGATAATGACCAACTCTGCTGGTCGGGCTTCCAATGGCAAGCTTTAAGGCATTGGTTGCAAATCCGCTTGAAAAATTAGTAATCACCATTCTTGATGCCGCAATGCTCCATAGCCCCTCAAATGCGTTAAACAACGCATTGTAGACAAGGATATAGTTTGGTGTGGTTGCAGTATCAAGTGGGATGGCCAGGAAGTATCGGTTATTGTAGAACGCGGCATTGCACAACGTGACATAATTCTTGTTGATTCTTGCAATGATATTCTTGACCGGCTCGCTGATTGGCGTTCCAACAATATAAAAGTCATCTGCCACAGACCTAGCCACAGAGCGGATTCCGTCATTGGCAAGGAAGAATACGTCTTTATTGACAAAGTTTACTGATCTACCAGACGCGCATCCAATCCTGTCGTTTAACAACCGCACAGTCCATCCAGCCGCCGTGGTTGCGGTAGGGTCGGCTGTGACCAAATAAATCTTGTTTGGCTTGAAAACAAGAATCTCGTAATCATAAAAAGGCTGGATAGCCACAATGTCCTCGCCATCGTCACCGCCAACAATGATGCTATTGGTTGATTTCCAGACTTCAGCATCAAGGATGTCGGATGCGTAAAGTGTGTTTCGCTCTGTTCCGGAGCCAACTGCAAAAAGCCTGTTTGTAAACTGGCGAACCAGCCTCAATCCCTGCGGAGCTAGGGCCGATACGCTGGCGG
>RGZA01000235.1 GCA_010031785.1 Alphaproteobacteria bacterium | reverse complement strand
TGCAGGATAAACCACCTGTCCAGCCCCATTTATGTGTCCAGTTTGAACTTTGTGGCATTGAGATAAATCAGCATGTTACCGCTTGCAGCCCATCCACAGCGTAAAGCGGCAACATGCTGGTGGCTGCCAGCGGTGCTGGCGGTCGGTAATTGAGTGATGAGTGCGGGCGGATGTGGTTATATTCCTGCCGCCAGGCTTCAACGATAACTTGCGCCTCCTTCAGCGTATAAAACAGTTCGCCGTTGAGGCATTCATCGCGCAATGAGCCGTTGAACCGCTCGTTGAATCCATTCTCCCACGGGCTGCCAGGTTCTATATACGCCGTCCTTACGTGCAGCTCCTTCAGCCATTCCCTCAGCGTGTGGGCGGTGAACTCGCTACCGTTGTCGCTGCGGATATAATCCGGCATTCCTTTCAGCAGGAATAGGTCGCTTAAAACATCCAGCACATCATCGCTCTTCAGCCTGTATGCCACGCGTATGGCCAGGCATTCTCTGGTATATTCATCGATCACCGTCAGCATGCGGATGCCCTTGCCACAAGCCAGCTTGTCAGCAACAAAATCATAGCTCCACACATGGTTTGGATAGAGCGGGCGTAGGCGGATGCACGAGCCATCGTTCAGGTATAATCTCCCGCGCTTTGGCTGCTTCTTGGGAATCTTCAAGCCTTTTTCCCGCCAGATGCGCTCCACCCGCTTATGGTTCACGCCCCAGCCTTCGATATGCAGCATCGCTGTAATACGCCGATAACCATACCGCCCATAACGGCTACTGAGGCGAATAATATCTGATCGCAACCGAGCCTCATCACTCGCCAGAATGCCGTTATGACGGATGGTCGTACGCTGTACCCCGAGCGCTCCGCAGGCACGGCGCTGCGAGATGCCGTAAAGCTGCATCGCCCCACACACTGCCTGACGTCTGCGCTCAGGGCTTAATACTTTCCCGTGCTAACATCCTGCAAGATCAGCTTGTCAAGCGTCAGATCCGCTACCACACGACGCAACCGACCATTCTCACGCTCTAAATCTTTTAGCCGCTTCGCCTGATCCATCCTCATGCCGCCATATTCCTTGCGCCACTTGTAATACGTCGCATCTGATATACCAATCTCGCGGCAAACCTCTGCCATCACTTTGCCTGAATGAAGCAGTACCTCCGCCTGACGTAACTTGCGGATGATCTCCTCACTGCTGTAGCCCTTCTTCTTCATAAAATCATCTCCTCATAACTGGTTGATAAATCTAACCTCATACTACGAAGCTAAATCTGGACCAATTATAGGGGGGCAGGACATCGCCAAGGACGTCAACGACAACCTCGCCACCGATATTCCCGCCGATATCAAAGCAGAATTTGAAAAAATCAAGGTCTTCGTT
>RGZA01000234.1 GCA_010031785.1 Alphaproteobacteria bacterium | reverse complement strand
GGACGGCCGCCAATTGCAACCTCAGGTCCGTCATTTTCAACTGGCGTACATCTATTCCATCTATCTTTACAGCACCCTTTTGCGGATCGAAAAGACGGGGCAAAAGGCCCAAGAGGGTTGTCTTGCCGGCACCCGAAGGCCCCACCACTCCCACCACTTCACCGGGTTGTATCTGCAACGAAAAATCGTCCAGTACGCGGCGCTCTCCCCTGGGGTAGCTAAACGAAACCTTCTCAAAAGTCACCTGACCCCGCGCGCGGTTGTTCATAGGTATAGCTTCAGCGGGTTCTTGCATATCATTGGGCTCATTTAAAAGTTGTTCTATCCTCTCCAGGCTGGCCCCTCCCTGCTTCAGGCTATTGTGCACACCACCTATTTTCTTAACAGGTTCATAAGCCATATATAGAGCCATGATCAGGGGAGCCACCACTTCCAGTGTCAGGTGCGCCCGATAAGCAAAATAGATCGCCACCGTTATGCCGATGACGCTGATAAACTCGATAATAGGGTTGAGCGAGGCGCTGTATTTTACCATCTTCAGGGCAAAACGGCGCAGCTGATCGATAGCTTGGCGGAAACGTGAAGCCTGAAAGGCTTCTTGCGCGTAAAGCTTTACCTCTCGCACGCCTCTTATATTTTCATTAAGGATATCCGTCACATTGGCGTTTTGGGCCTGGCTTTGTTTGGCTCGCTTTTGCAAGTGCATCCCCAGAAACCTTATGGGGATCACGCACAGCGGGATAACACCCAACAAAATCAAGATTAACTGCAACTGGTGCTGCATCGCCGCCAGATAGATTACCGCGGCCACCGCTCCCAACAACGTGATGGGATATTTGACCAGATCGTTGGACACTGACATAAGGGTGTTTTGCAGCTGAGCGGTGTCGCTATTGGCACGCGTCAACAGGTCACCCGTCGGATGTTTCTGATAAGCCAACAGCGGCATCTGCTGCAGCTTAGCAAAAACCCTCGCGCGCAGTTGGTTGAGCACCGCCGTGCCACATACGGCTATCAGGTAGGTGTTTAAAAACCCACTGATACCCCGCAGGGCAAAGGCCATGGGCAAAATCATGAGATACCCCCAGAGCGTCATCTGGTCCACCTCCTGGCCACCAAATAGGACCGGAAATACCTTTTGGGCGACAAAAGGCAAACCAAAGCCGCTCGCCACGCCAAAAACCAAACCGCTGAGCAACGCTCCGACAAAGGCCCAGCGTACCGGCTTGAGCAAAGCAAAATAAGGAAGGAATCTTTTCACTTTTCCAGCATAAGACCTTTTGAGGGCCAGCTAAAGCCATTTTTATATCGTCAAAACCGCAATTTTTCATTTTGCATTTGTCGCACCCGTGATATTGGATACTCCTATGCTCAACAAAAT
>RGZA01000233.1 GCA_010031785.1 Alphaproteobacteria bacterium | reverse complement strand
CCATCGAACCCTCCAGTTGTTTCAGAAGAATCCTTTGAATCACAAAAACCTAACTTTGGGAATCCCCTATTGAGTCAGATCATCAGGCCGATGGTATAATGGCGCATCTGATCTAATCGTTCCGCGTCTCCACATAAAAAACTCCCATAACGTTGTTTTCTACCTTCTTCAAAGCTTCCTGCAAAAATCACGAGGGTTCAAGCGTTATTGTATTAACAACCGAGTTGTAAGAGTGCAGCGCACAAGTGGTGTTATTTATTCAACCGCACTGGTGAATCACGTTAATAATCGCTTATGCTAGCCGCGCATCCCTAACTTCTGGCCCTAACTTCTGGATTTGCATGCCCATATCCCGTTCTGATCAATCCATTCTTGGCCGCTGGTGGTGGACTGTTGACCATCTCACGCTTGGCGCGATTGCAATTCTGCTTGTCGTTGGCGTCTTGCTGATCCAGGCGGCATCACCACCCGTTGCCATGCGCATTGGGCAGGATGGGTATTATTTTGTCGAGCGGCATTTATTCCAGCTATTACTCGGCACCATTTTTATGGTCGGGTTATCGCTGCTGTCACCTGCGCAACTTCGCAGTGTGGCATTGTGGATTTTTCTGATTTCCTTTGCGCTTGTCATCGCAACGCATTTCTGGGGCGTTGAGATTAAAGGCGCCCGGCGCTGGATTCATATTCCCGGGCTTTCCATTCAGCCATCGGAATTTATGAAGCCCTGCTTTATTATTTTATCAGCGCAGCTTTTTGCAAAACGGCTGGAAGCGAAAAACTTTCCGGGTTTCTGGCTGTGCACCGCGCTTTATATTCTGGTGGCATCGCAATTACTGACCCAGCCCGATATGGGCATGACTATTCTGGTTTCAATTGTGTGGGCAACGCAGTTTTTCCTTGCAGGTATGCCATTTTTCATCGCGCTTGGGTTCATTGGGCTTGGCGCATCAGGCATTCTGGCGGCCTATTTCCTGTTCCCGCATTTTTCATCGCGCATTGACCGGTTTTTAAACCCGGATGCCGGCGATAATTACCAGATCCAGAAATCGCTTGAGGCATTTCACAGTGGTGGCTGGCTTGGGGTTGGCCCGGGCGAAGGCCAGGTGAAAATGGCCATTCCGGATGCGCATGCCGATTTTATTTTCTCAGTTGCGGGGGAAGAATTTGGCCTGATCAGCTGCGTTGTGATTGTGGTATTGTTTGCCTTTATTATTCTGCGCGGATTTTGGCGCCTTAAATCAGAAAATAATTTCTTTATATTTCTGGCAGTTGCGGGATTGCTCACCGAATTTGGTTTGCAGGCCGCAATCAATATGGGCAGTGCGTTGCATTTGTTACCCACAAAAGGAATGACCCTGCCGTTTATTTCCTATGGCGGATC
>RGZA01000232.1 GCA_010031785.1 Alphaproteobacteria bacterium | reverse complement strand
AAGGGCATTATAATAATAATCTTGGTTATAATTCTGCCGCAAGCGGTTCTTTTAATACTACTCTGGGCTTATATTCTGACTCAGTTGGATATTTTAATAATTCTATTGGTTATGGTAATTTTAGCCAAGGTGATTCTAATAATTTAATTGGCACAAATATCCGTGCTAGCGGTGGCGGTGGTAATTATAATAATATTTTTGGATATGATATCAGAAATAGTGGAAGCTATAATATTGCAATAGGTAGTGGTATATCTATCGTTGCAAATAATCGTTTAAATTTGGGCAAAACTATTGCCGGTCATCTGGAAAGCGGAAGAATTTATATAGGCAACATTACCGACGCAAATCTATTTCCTCGATCTACTCTAGAGTTAATTCCCAAGAACGCAAATGACAAGGTTTTAATAGTAAACGCACACCCGTCACAATCGGCCAATTTGCAAGATTGGAACAATAGGTTTGGAACCACAATTACTTTTGTAGATTCTAGCGGCATTATCAATGCAAATAGCGGCATTATTTTAACTCCCGGAACGCCCTCTGTTACAACAAATAGAATTTATAATGTTGGAGGCGCGCTTTATTTTAATGGCGCTGCATTAGCTGGTGGTTATACATCTTGGACAATTAGTGATTCTGGTGGCAATTCTGAAAGCGTGACAAACGGAACCAATATTATATTCAGTGGTGCAAATGGCGTTGCGACTGTATATAATCCAACCACCAATGTAATGATGGTTTCTGGAACTAATTTGGGCGGTGGCGGCAGTTATAATTGGCGAATTGCTGATTCTGGCGGTGCGGCAGATACAATAGCTAATAACGAATTAGTTGTATTTAGTGGCGTTAATGGTATTGGAACTATTTATAACCCCACCACCAATGTAATGGTATTATCTGGTATTAATCCATATTCAAGTTGGATACTTGCTGATTCTGGCAGAAATTCAAAAAATATTGTAAATAATACCCAGGTGATTTTTAGCGGCGTTAATGGCGTTGCAACCGTTTACAACCCAGTCGCTAATACGATGATGGTTTCTGGAACTCAAAATGCTTTTTCAACAATCAGTATAGCCGGTCAATCAGACGTTGTTGCTGATTCAATAACTGATACTTTAACGCTGATTGCCGGAACAAACATTACATTAAGCACAAATGCTTCTCAAGATAGTATAACCATAAATTCTACTGCCGGTGGAGGTGGTAGTTATAATTGGCGCATTGCTGATTCTGGTGGCGTACCAGATACAATAATTAGCGGCGACTTGGTTATGTTTAGCGGAGTCAACGGAATTGCAACAAATTATGATCCCGTTAATAATGTTATGACTCTGTCGGGAAATTATAGCTGGACACTTCGTGATTCTGGCAATAATTCAAAAGCTATAACAAACAATACTCCA
>RGZA01000231.1 GCA_010031785.1 Alphaproteobacteria bacterium | reverse complement strand
GGTTTACCAGTGTAACATGACTGCCAAACAAGTATGCCCAGATCTTGATGAGGCAAGGGTAATGGCAGAACTGCCAGCTAGACTTTGCCGGGAACTCCCGCGGCGGTTATGGACCTTGGTTCCAGGTTTTGCATAGCCAATAAATACTCTGCATTATCCGTTTGTAAATTCACGCAAGAATCCCATGCGCGCATCAAATGCGGGACGCACTGCCGCAAGGGCCCGATAGGGCGCTTGTTTAATTAAGGGTACTAACTTTTTGGGCTGCTCAGCGAGAAGTTGTTGATGTTCAACCAGTTCTTTTCTCGCAGACTCAATACGAAAACGCTGCAGCGCCTCTGGCGTAATCTTTCCAGTTGGATGGGCGCTGCCAAACATGATTGTCAGCATGACAGCTTTAGTGCCGCCGAGTAAATTTTCAGCAGCGTCCACTTCTTTAAGAAAATCGTCATAAAGGGTGGGAAGCCCGTCTTTATTAAATGCAGTCAACATCGCAGACACATCTGTTTTTCTACGTGTTGCAACAAAAGCCATCGCTTGCCAGTCGAGCTGCGTTGCTTTGCCTAATGTTACGGTCGTCTGAAGTCTTTTATAAGCCGTTTGTGCGACTGTTTCTGCTTCAAATGCTGTATCTTTTAAGCGATGCAGTCTTTCTTGAATGGCCTTAATAACATCAAGCTCATTTAAAAAGACAATTGCTCCAAAAAGCGTAACGTTACCCGACGCCATCTGCAAAATGCGCGCTCTTCTTTCAAGAAGGATGAACTCCAGAAGACTTAATCCAGCTAATTCTTCTCCAAAAAATGTTCTTGATGGAAAATCAGACATAAAATATCGCAAATAAATAGTGAATACCCACTCTTTCTAGCATAATGTGATGTGGCGAACAAATTCATCCCACTTTGCGCCGATCAATTCACCGTTACGTACAAAGATCAGCATTAGAAGTTCGATGGCGCGACGTGTTTGCACAAAAGCCGCGCATCGTTGGAGTGTGCCAGCAATAAAATGTCTTGTAACTTCTGCCGCTTCTTAGCTCTGCTTAACTTTTCTAGCTGTGTTAGCTACTGCGTCAATCGTTTAAGACTCTTTTTGGCAGGCTTCTTCAGAGGTTTAGAAGGTTGCACCTGAATAATCGCAGGACTTTCCAAGTCTCTTACCAATCCATTGTTGGAGAATCCTATGGCTACTAATTCAACAGCAGCCGCATTAAAGAGTGCTCGTGCCATTCGCTGCGCAAACTTAGGATGTTCTTTGTCTTGCTTATCGCATACCCATCTAGCGCCACGCCGCATTAAAGCTACTGTTTCTTCAATTACTTCCGCTCTAGTCGGATGAGAGTTACCCTTTTTTTTACTTTTAGCAATCTTCTCAGCCGCTTTAACTGTTTCCCAAGCCGGCAGTTTTTTC
>RGZA01000024.1 GCA_010031785.1 Alphaproteobacteria bacterium | reverse complement strand
ATCAAGCAGCCCAAACGCCGCGAGATTTTGCAAAATTTTGCCGAGCAAATTCGCATTTCCAAAAAACTCGTCACGCTGGATCAGCATGTGCCGTTGCCACAAACGCTTGATAGCCTTGTGGTGGATGCCAATCATCCCGAAAAACTTATTCCGTTTCTGGAAGTGCAAGGCTTTCGCACATTGCTCGCGCGTATTGGTCATAAGGGCGCTGCGCCCGTTGCTGAGGTTATGCCAAAAGCTGCAACGCCAACAACGCCTGTAGAACTGGTTGCAGTCACACAAAATTATGCACTCATTCAGGATATCCGTCATTTGGAAACCTGGCTCGAAGCAGCGAGAGCGCAAGGCTTTATCGCAATTGATACCGAAACGGACAGCCTTACGCCATCCACAACGACGCTGGTGGGTGTGTCACTCGCGCTTGCGCCAGGTAAGGCCTGTTACATCCCCCTTAATCATACTGACCCTAAGGGCAGTACGAAGGTGGGTGAGCTTGATTTCGCCAGCGAAAACCGGCCAAAACAAATGCCGCTGCGCATTGCGATTGAAGCGCTCAAAACTATTCTCAATGACGATAGCGTTTTAAAAATCGGTCATAATCTGAAATTCGATATGCAGGTGTTGGCGCAGCATGGCGTTGCGATCAATGCGCTGGATGATACGATGCTGATGAGTTTTGTGCTTGATGCAGGCGCGCATGGTCACGGGCTTGATGAATTGGCCGAATTGCATCTACAGCATAAAATGATTCCCTTTAACGAGGTCACGGGCACAGGCACCAAACGCATCAGCTTTGCGCAAGTGCCGCTGGAGCAAGCCTGCAATTATGCCGCCGAAGATGCCGATTTCACGCTGCGCCTTTATCAATTGCTTAAACCGCGTCTGGTTGCTGAAAAATTGCTTACTGTGTATGAGCGCATTGAAAAGCCAATGGTAGCAACGGTTGCGCTGATGGAATCCACCGGCATTCGCATTGATAGTGAATTTTTGCACGCGCTAAGCCGTGATTTTACGCAGCGTTTGCAGCTTCTTGAAGAAGCGATTGTCAAAGAAGCAGGTGTCCCGTTTAACATCGCATCCCCCAAACAGCTTGGCGATGTGTTGTTTGAAAAACTGGGTTTGCCGGGCGGAAAGAAAAGCAAGCTCGGTGCCTATGCAACAGGATCAGAGGTGCTCACGCCGCTTGCTGAGCAGGGCCACACGATTGTTGAAAAAATTCTCGATTGGCGTGGCCTTGCCAAACTCAAATCCACCTATACGGATTCCTTGCCGCAGCAGATTTCACCGCGCACGGGCCGTGTGCATACATCATTTAATCTTGTGGGCGCGGCAACCGGGCGGTTATCATCAACCGATCCTAATTTGCAAAATATTCCCATCCGCACTGAAGATGGCAAATCCATCCGCCGCGCCTTTATTGCCGATAAGGGTTGCGTATTACTATCGGTGGATTATTCCCAAATTGAACTGCGCCTTGTCGCTGAAATTGCCAATATTAAAGCCATGAAACAGGCATTTCTGGATGGGCTTGATATTCACGCCGCAACTGCTGCGCAGGTGTTTGGCCTTAGCGTTGCGCATGTTTCACCTGAACAGCGCCGTCAGGCCAAGGCAATTAATTTCGGCATTATTTATGGCATTAGTGGTTTTGGCCTTGCCAAGCAAATTGGCTGCACGCCGTCAGAAGCCAATGCGTTTATCAAGGATTACCTTAATCGCTTTTCTGAATTGCGCGTCTTTATGGAAAACTGCAAACAGGAAGCGCGCGATAAAGGATATGTGACAACCTTGTTTGGTCGTCGCTGTCATATCCGTGGCATCAATGAAAAAAATGGCCCGATGCGCAATTTTGCCGAACGGCAGGCCATCAATGCACCTATTCAGGGCACCGCAGCCGATATCATGAAGAAGGCGATGACGCAGATGCATGCCGCCTTAATAGCGCGCAATCTCTCTGCACGCATGATGTTGCAGGTGCATGATGAATTGTTATTTGAAGTTCAAGAAAACCAGCGCGAAGAAACCGCACGCCTTGTGCGCAGCGTGATGGAAGGGGCGGCAACCCTAAGCATTCCCTTGGTTGCGGATGCGGGCTTTGGCCTCAATTGGGCTCAAGCGCACTAGTCTTGGCTAAGCGCTCATTACACAATCAAACAACAAATCTTATTTGAGGGAGTTCATCCATGAACAAGGATCAACTGATTGGCCACAAAATAATTGGTCAGTGGGACCAGCTTATCGGTGAAGCAAAAAACTGGTGGGGCAAACTGACCGATGATCAGCTGACCCAGGCAGAAGGTGATCGCGAAAAGCTCGCCGGAAAAATTCAGGAAACCTATGGCATCGGCAAGGAAGAAGCGCATAAGCAAATCTAAGCCTTTGAAAATCGCAACAAAAAGAAAAGCGCTTAACATATTTAACAAGTTCACCGTGCGTGAAGGAACCCGGGGGCGAAAGCTCCCGGTTTTTCGTTTATATTGGCTTATTGCGTTGTATTGATAGGCTTCTTATATTTACGGGATAACGCAGTATAGTTTTCTGAAGTGCATTTTGTGATTGTGAACAGGTAATTTGAAAGGTTCACACAATGAAATATGCACTACCTTATGTCGCGCTTACTGGTTTATTAGCGGCGGGTCTGTTATGCCTTGGTATGACCGATGCTCACGCTGCGGCAACCATGGGCAATAAAAAAGTCGTACGCAGCCATAATGGCGAGATTGTACGTGCCCAGTTAACAGGTACCTGCGTACGTACCGATTGGGTTGCAGGACAAGATCCATGCGCGCCCACGCCACCAGCACCAAAAGTTGCGGCTTATATACCGCCTCCAATGCCCGCTCCAGCACCAGTGATTGTTGAGCAACGCAGGGAAGTATTGAATTCAGATGAAAAGAATATCTATTTCAACTTCAACAGCACCACGCTAACGCCGGGTGCAAAAGCAAAACTTGATGTCGTTGCATCAAAATTATCGTCTGCATCCAGTGTACGTGGTGCTGAGATTGTTGGCTATGCCGACCGCATCGGCGCGCAATCCTATAATACTGCACTGTCACAAAAGCGTGCCAAAGCAGTGCAGGATTATTTAACGCAGCGCGGTTATCTTAATATACAGATTGCGCGTGTGCGCGGTTTGGGTGAAAGCAATCCTATTACCAATTGTAGCAAAGGCCAACCACGAGCTGCGCAAATTGAATGCCTTGGTGCTGATCGCCGCGTCGATTTGGAAGTGCAATATACCAAAACAGAAGTGCAAAATGTGGTTGTTCCGCAAACAAGCGCAGCGCCTGCAGCACAAAATGCACATCCGATTGCCTATGCCGTACCCGTTACTGAACCGGCATATGAAGGAAAATTACTTTACCGCTCTGTAGCGCCTGCTACGTACCAATAACCCTATAACGGAAAGGATTACGACCATGTCTAATACCATTAAAAATGTTAAATCAGCATTGCAAACCAAGGAGGAAGAAATGTCACATAGTATAAATCAAGAAATTAGAGAACTGCGCGGTCAAGTTGAAGATCTTGCAAACATGTTAAAGTCACAAGTAAAGAGCGCAGCGCACACTGCCCGTAAAGCCATTGATGAAGAAAGCAATATTATCAACCTAACGGCTGAAGATGTTGCCCAAATGGCAAAAAAAGCAGGCAAGCAAGCCCGCGCATTTGTTGAAGACACCATTGAAGAAGCAGAAGAAGTATATGCGGAAGTGGAAGATAAAATTCACAGAAATCCGCTGCAATCATTGCTTATTGCGGTTGCTGGCGGATTGTTGCTCGGTAGCTTACTGCGCAAATAAACCTGCATTAGAATATAACAGAAGAAGAAATTTATGTCATTTCTTATGCGCCAATTACCAAAGCAACTCATGATGTGGGTGCTCGGTAAATCTATTAATTCAACGGTAGATATATCACCGCTTATCCGTCTTGGAATGCTGGGTTTAACGACCCTGGTGATTGGTGCACTTCTGGCTGTTATTACTTTCGTTGGCCTTCTCGCAGCGCTCTATCAGTGCCTCATTACTGATCTTGCGCTTAGCCCTGCTGCCAGCCTTCTGATTATATCCGCTGTGTGCGCGGTTCTATCTGCCTCTGCCTTTTATTGTTTGAAAACGACCATCGATTCCCTTCATCAGGCGGGAACCATCAAGATCAAAAACTTTTTCTCCGATCCCTTTGCCAATATAGAATTCCCGCAGCTTAATAGTGAATTGGTGCATACTTCCAAGGATATTATAAAGAACTTTGCCGAAGGATTCATGCGCCGTTAGTGAAAAAACCCCTTATTTAGCGCGGCATAAATGCTGCGCTTTTTAATTGCGCATTTTACTGCTAGCTTTTGATCGTTTTCATTAAATCAGAGGCCGTAGCTCAGCTGGATAGAGCGTCAGTTTCCTAAACTGTAGGTCGGAAGTTCGAATCTTCTCGGTCTCACCAATTTTTTAAAAGAGAACATATGCATAAACACCTTGTTGAAAACGAGCTTCTCAAAAAATTACGTCACAGCAAGCCGGCACATCAAAAGATCGATTCTAAAAAAACAACCGTTGGTATGCGCGTTGCCGATGCCGTGGTTGCTACAGTTGGTTCGTGGCGATTTATTATTATCCAAAGCATATTGCTGATCCTATGGCTTGCTGCCAATATTTTTGGCTGGATCAAGGCGTGGGATCCTTATCCGTTCATTCTGCTTAACCTCATGTTGTCATTTCAGGCAGCCTATACCGCACCGATCATCATGATGGCACAAAACCGTCAATCTGAAATTGACCGTATGAAAGCGCAGCAGGATTATGATGTTAATCTAAAGGCAGAGCTGGAAATCGAGCTATTACACGAGAAAATCGATCTGATGCGCGATCAGGAAATTGCCCGTTTAACGCGGCTTGTAGAAGAACTTGGCGCAGCGTTGATTGAAAAGAAATCATCCTGAAGCTGTCTTATATACGTTAAATAAAACCGTTTTAAGTTGCAAAAAATCCGTCTATAACAGCGCCGGAAGGTTGGCATGGACGATCAGCGCTTGCCAATCCGGCCAGATCCGAAAGGAAGCACCCGTAACGAGATGCGTCGGGTCATGTTTCAACCTTCCACCTTATGCCACTCATACGCCGTGGGGCTTCGTGCGTATTAACGCACGGATCAGCGGTCGCTGATCTTAAGAGAGTTGAATGCGCATTACCATCTGGGTCACCGAGCATCTTTATTCGCAGCGCATTGCTGCTGCACTTAAACTCGGCCTTGGTGATGATGCAGTGATTTCAACCACGCTGAATTATTCCGATGCAACGATCAATGCAACCGATGTGCATATTGGCTATGGCATTTTGCGCGGTATGGATAAGGTCTATCAACGCATTGCTGATCACGGTAAACATTGGTTTAACATTGATCTGGGTTATTTTGGCGCAGCGCATTTTGATGGCACCTATCGCATCGCTTATAAAGCTACGCAAAATAAATATGCTGCAGCAATCCAATCGGAACAATGTCCAGAAATCGCGCCATGGAAGAACACAGGCGATGTTGCGCTCATCTGTCCGCCCACTGAACATGCGGCAAGTTTTTTTAAAGTTGATCATGCCGCATGGCTCGAAAATGCGCATGCGCTGGCAAAGCAACTGAACCTTACACCAAAAATTCGCCGCAAGGATGATCCAGAAAATCTTGATGATGCATTGGCAAAAACCGGTGCGGTCATTACCTATAATTCATCCGTTGCTTGGAAAGCATTGCAGCAGGGTATCCCGGCGTTCAGCGATCTTGAAAACAGCACCGTCGGTTCATGGCATGGTTCCATTCAAACGCGTGATGTCTTGAAACAACTGAGCCGTGAAAGTCTGTTTCGCTTTATGTGCGCCAATCAACTTACGCTGCTTGATATGCAGCAGGGCAAGCTTTTACCAATGTTAAACCGCCATCTTCCATTGCCTTAATTACTAAAGAAAACGCTTATTTTTACATGCAAAAGAATCCCGCTTTATTCACGCGTGCTTGGCCCCTATTGTAAAAAATATGAGCATGCTTTTCGCCGATATGACTGAAACAGAAACCAACGCCGCACCGGTTGCGTACCGTGTGCTTGCGCGTAAATATCGCCCGACCAATTTTGATGAATTGATTGGCCAGGATGTGCTCGTGCGCACCTTGACCAATGCGATTGAAAGCGGAAGGCTAGCGCAGGCCTATATGTTAACGGGCGTGCGTGGTGTTGGAAAAACCACGACTGCGCGGATTATCGCACGATCCCTTAATTGCATTGGCGCAGATGGCAAAGGCGGGCCAACGATTAAACCTTGCGGTGTGTGCCCTAACTGCGAAGCAATTACGCAAGATCGCCATGTTGATGTGTTGGAAATGGATGCTGCATCGCGCACCGGCGTTGATGATATCCGCGATATTATTGATGGCGTGCGTTATGGACCGGTCAGTGCGCGTTATAAGGTTTATATCATCGATGAAGTGCACATGCTGTCCAAAAACGCATTTAATGCGTTGCTCAAAACATTGGAAGAACCACCCCCGCACACCAAATTTGTCTTTGCTACCACTGAAATCCGCAAGGTTCCTGTAACCGTTCTCTCGCGTTGCCAGCGTTTTGATCTGCGCCGCGTCGATGCTGAATTATTGCAAGCACATTTCAAGCGTGTATCCTTGGCCGAAAAAATGGAAACCGAGGATGAAGCACTTGCGCTGATCGCGCGCGCTGCCGATGGGTCGGTGCGTGATGGGTTGAGCTTGCTTGACCAGGCAATCGCGCGCGCTGAAACAAAAACCGTCACGGCGGATGATGTGCGCGCCATGTTGGGCCTTGCCGATCGCGCACAGCTTATCACTTTGTTTGAAGCGCTGCATGTCGGCACACCCGCCAAAGCGCTCGATATTGCCAGTGAACTACGCGCACTTGGCGCTGACCCCCTCGTCATCCTTCATGATCTTGCCGATATTGCGCATACGCTAACGCGTGCAAAAATTTCTCCACAACTGGCGCAGGGGCAGGCATTGCCCGAACTTGAACGTAACGTGGCGCAAACGCTTGGCGCAAAACTTAGCCTGCCTGCGCTCACGCGCACATGGCAAATGCTGCTCAAGGGTATGAGCGAAGTGCAGCAGGCGCCCGATAGCCATCAGGCACTCGAAATGGTGTTGATCCGCCTTAGCTATGCAGCGGATTTACCGCCACCGGGCGATCTCATTAAAAAAATTCAAGAGTCCGGTATTGCCGATCACGCTTCTGCGCCGCGTCCGAATGGTGGTGGGGGCGGTGGCACACAGGCGATGCGCGTAACTGGCAGTAATCTTGCTGTTGCTGCATCATCCCCGCAACCCATTGCAGTGCGTGCGCAAGCGCCCGCGCCGGAAGTCAATTATGCCGCAATGCCGGAAACATTTCAGGCACTCGTGAATTTATTTGAAGAGAAAAAAGAAATCACGCTCTACAGCCATCTCTATTCCGAAGTGCATCTGGTTAAATTTGCACAAGGCTCGCTTGAAATCCGTGTGACGGATCGCGCACCACAAAATCTTGCTGGCAAAGTATCGCAGTTATTGGGGGAGTGGACTGGTAAACGTTGGGTTGTCACGCTTTCCAAGGAAGTGGGCGCGCCGACCTTAAGCGAAAGCATGAAAGCGCACAAAGCAGCGCGCATGCATAATGCTGAAAATCATCCTCTTGTGCGTGCAGTGCTTGCAACATTTCCAGATGCTAAGTTGACAGCCCTGCGCACCAAGGTAAAAGAAGAGGTTATTGATACGGCATCCAAAGATGCCGATGTCAGCGAACTATCATTTAATGATGAGGAATAAGTTATGAAGAATATTGGTAATATGATGCGCCAGGCCCAGGAAGTGCAAACACGCATGGCAACGATGCAAACGGAGCTTGCAAGCCTTGAACTGCAAGGCGCATCGGGTGGCGGCTTGGTATCGGTGATGATGAGCGGGAATGGTGAATGCAAAAAAATCACGCTTGATCCAAAGGTAGTTGATCCCACAGACATTGGCATGCTCGAAGATTTGATTGTTGCTGCCTATAATGATGCGCATAAAAAAATCCAGCAGCATGTACAATCGGAAACGCAAAAAATCATGGGCGGCATGGCGCTGCCCCCTGGCTTTAAGCTTCCGTTTTAAGCATTAAGCATGTTCGCTGCCGACAACCCTCTTCAACGTCTGATTGCCCTGCTGGCAAAATTGCCCGGGCTTGGCCCGCGCTCGGCACGGCGCGTTGCGTTGAGCCTGATGAAGAAGCCGGAGACATTGCTCAAACCCCTAGCCGAAGCGATGCTGGAAACAGCGCGCCTGATGCGTCAATGCGATACATGCGGAAATCTTGATACGCAAAATCCCTGCGCCGTGTGCAGCGATACCCGGCGTGATCGCAGCATGGTGTGTGTGGTTGAAGATGTCAGTGATCTTTGGGCGATGGAGCGCAGCGGGATTTATCGTGGTCTCTATCACATTTTAGGCGGCACGCTCTCTGCGCTCGATGGCATTGGCCCAGATCAATTGCGTATCGCAGGCTTGCTGCAACGTGTTGCTGTTGCGCGGGATACAGCGCAACCGGTGCGCGAAGTAATCCTTGCACTCAACGCCACGCTCGAAGGACAAACGACAGCGCATGTCGTTGCCGAACAGCTTGAGCAGGCAGGCATTACGCTCACGCGTCTTGCCCATGGTCTGCCAATTGGCGGGGAGCTTGATTATCTTGATGATGGCACGTTGATCGCAGCGTTCCATGCACGCGCCAAGGCTGGCTAGATAGTTGACCATTTGGTCTGTCAGTTATGACCATTCTGGTTTTTATGATTCATCAAAATGACTGGTTAGAAGAATCCGTTTTTCCAATTGCTTTAAGGACTTGTGGCTTACCCTAATAGCGCCTAGCTTCTCTCCTAAATACCGACCAGCGAGATGTTTTTATATGCCTTTTTCCTTTCATTCAGGGCTTGTTAAGCATTCTGTTGGCATCATGAATAATAGGCATTCCCGCATGTTTTCAGGGATAGTTGGTTTAACGCGCCCGCGCGACAAGGGCCCAAACCGTGGATAAAAAAGAAGTGCATAGTGCAGCTGTAGCAACTACCGAGCAATCAGGCTCGAAGATTACGCCTGGTGGCAATTATTTTGACACGATTTCATTCTCTGTGCTGGTTAATGCCCGTGGCCGGGTATGTATGCTTTATGATAAGCCATTCAATGCGACCCCGGTTTGGGTTAAGTATTTGACAAAGCATAGAAAATTGCAGCTTATTTTTGATAATGGCATGGAATATGTCATTAATTACATCATGGATGAAAAGCTTAACAAGATGTTTTTGAACCTTAATAAGGTATTTATTGTTCGTTTTGAGGACATGAAACCAATTGAGGGCTTTGACACGAACCTTATTAAAGAATAATATACTAATTAGGTGTGATATTAATCGTATACACAATAGTGGAGTAACAAATGGCTGGTTCAGCAGTTGCTTATAGTAGAGGCCCCGAATTGGAAAACGAGTTTTATAGCTCTTTTTCAGGACGCGATATCGTTGTTGCTCGTGATTTTGGTCGAGCCGATGGAGAAGTGACCTCTAGCCAAACGATGACATTAACAATGAACGGCGCATTTGATAATGCTCATCGTCCAGAGCCAACTCTTACAGTGACTGGTATACCCTCTGCGCATCATAAAGTTAATGTGCCAAAATACGAAATGTAAATTTCACTTATTCTTGCTTCTTCTAGCTTCAAAGCCGCCCGATGAAAATCCGGCGGCTTTTTTATTGCCTGCAATATCTCTCCGTCATGCCCGCGAAGGCGGGCATCCACGAACTTACTTTTTATTCTTAAAAAATGAGTGTTCATTTGGTGCCAAACAGTTTTAAGTAAACTCGTGGATGCCCGCCTTCGCGGGCATGACGGATAGAGGTATTATTCTGTTTTAAGCCAGCGGCAATTCCACAATAAACAGCGCACCTTTAACCACGCCATGTTCATCCTTGATATTCTCAGCGCGGATGGTTCCTTGATGTGCATTGATGATTTGTTTGGCAATACTCAGGCCAAGCCCCGAATGTTGCCCGAATTTTTCATGCTCCGGGCGCTCGGAATAAAAGCGCTCAAAAATCGCATCAAGTTTATTTTCCGGAATCCCTGGGCCCTGATCACTCACGCAAATGCGCGCCATGTTGCCCGCACTGCCTAAGCTCACGCGTACCACACCATCGACTGGTGAGAATGAAAGCGCATTATCAATCAAATTCTGGAATACCTGTACAAGGCGTGTTTCTGCGCCATTAATCGTGGGGTTCGTACCATCGGTTTTTTCAAAAATCACCTGAGGTTTTGGTGTTTCATCAATGGGTTCATACAATGCCACGACCATCTCCAGCATGGTGGTGAGCGCAATTGGTTTGGCTTTGGCGCGGCTTAATTCTGCTTCAATTCGCGATGCATGCGAAATATCGGTAATCAGGCGGTCAAGGCGTTTCACATCATCGGCAATAATCAGCATCAGCTTTTGCTGACGTTCCGGGTCCTTGATTTTAAGGGCAGTCTCTACCGCTGAATGCAGCGACGTAAGGGGGTTCTTGATTTCATGCGCAACATCTGCTGCAAAGTTTTCTGTTGCATGCAAGCGTTCACCTAAGGCTTTGACCATTGCGCGCAAGGCGGTTGAAAGATCGCCAATTTCATCCCCGCGCTTGCTGAAATCCGGTAAGGTGAGCTGAAGCTTTAATGCGCCAACCTGACCTTCCTTTAATCCTTCAGCGGCATTGGAAAGTTGCCGCAACGGTGCAGCAATCGTGCGTGCCAGATACAGCGATACTAAAATCGTCAATACAAGGGTCAGTAAAAACAGGCGCACAATATCAAGGCGCACATCCATCACTGCATCTTCGATTTTTACGCCTGCGCGGCTTAAAAACACGCTGCCAAGCACACCCTTATAACGCTGAATGGGCACAGCCACGCCAAGCAAAATATGCCCGCTTGGCATCAACCATACCTGGCCATCTTCATCGCCATCCAGCGCATGCTCAACAATCATGTAATCGGCCGAAGAAGGATCAGCTTCTTCCTGATAAACCGGATATTTTTTTGACCATGAATTCAGGCGCCACCATGCTGTGGTATTCTGCAAAGTTTCTGAAAAATCATGTCGGCTTATACTGCCCGGTGGTGGCAACAATTCGCTTTGCACAGTGTGATTGTGTCCTGGCATCATTTGCGAGTCACTGAACAACGTGCCGCGAATATCATAAAGCCGTGTGCGCGTTTGCGTTGTTTCCATCAATCGCCGCAACATGGCATGCGCTAACTCAGGCGAGAGCAGATCGCGCTCATCATCGCTGCTGACTACCGCGCCTTCGCCAAGGGCTGCTGCAAATTGCCGTGCTTCCTTGGTCATGCTGTCGAGTTCATTCTGGATCAGGCGGTCTTGGTAGCCATCAAAATACAAAATGCTGACCACAAGCAGTACCAATGGCATCGCATTAACAGCCAGGATACGCGCGGTAAGAGGGGAGAGGCGGCTAAACATCATTAAGTAATGCGTACTGAGTAAAGAGTAGTGAGACTAGGTTACTTCTTTTCACTACTCAATACTCATAACTCACTACTCCTTGTATCGATACCCAACGCCATAGAGCGTTTCGATATGCGAGAATTCAGGATCAACTTCCTTGAATTTTTTGCGCAGGCGCTTCACATGGCTGTCAATGGTGCGATCATCCACATAGATGGACTCGCCATAAGCGCTATCGAGCAACTGGTCACGGTTTTTAACATGGCCCGGGCGGGCAGCAAGTGCCTTGACCAGCAGGAATTCGGTTACGGTTAAATTCACATGCTTGCCTTTCCATGTGCAGCTATGGCGCGCACCATCCAGCACCAACTCACCGCGCACGATAACGTTGGCAGCATCCGGCGTATCATCGCCACCGCTATTGGCGACATTGCGGCGAAGCAATGCGCGAATGCGCTCAATCAACAGGCGTTGTGAAAACGGTTTGCGGATATAATCATCCGCGCCCATACGCAGGCCCATCAGCTCATCCACTTCCTCATCCTTGGAGGTCAGGAAGATAACAGGCATGTTGGTATTTTGGCGCAGCTTGGTCAGCAGCTCCATTCCGTTCAGGCGCGGCATCTTGATATCAAGCACGGCCAGATCCACCGGCTTGTCGCGCAGGCCGCGGAATGCTTCATCCCCGTCAGCAAAGGTTCGTACGTCAAACCCTTCTGCCTCCAAGGCCATGGAAACAGAGGTTAGAATGTTGCGGTCATCATCTACGAGAGCGATTGTTTGGCGCATAATGCTGTTAACTCCTGTGGCGGTTAGCTATAGCAGCAAATGTGGCAGTGCTATAGGGCGTAAAGAAGAGCGAATTAAGTCTATATTGTGAAGTTAAGTAGGGCGTTAAACATCTAAGGCAATGATATAAAAGGAATTTTATATCAAATTTTAGACATAATATCGAATTTATTAAACCGCCTGCGCGATAATCGGCCAAGACGGAGAGTACTATGGTCCGATTTTTTATGGTTCTTTTTTTAAGTGTTTGTGCCGCTTCCCCGCTTAACGCTGCCAATGAAGCAGACAGTGGAGCCGTGCCTGCGTCCTTTGTTGCCCCGTTAATGCAATGGGTCTCTGCACGCATGAGTATTCCGGTAACAAACTTGCCGATAGTTTATGTGAGCCGTGAGCGCCTGATTGAAAAAATCGGTGATCCGCAACGCCAAGCTGCGCAGCAAGCTGCGATTGCACGCGCATTGTATGTTCCAGGGGAAGTCGTGATGGATGATGAATTCTGGGATGCGGGTGATGCGCGCACCGTGAGCTTTCTGGTGCATGAACTGGTGCATCATGCGCAACTGGTGGGTGGCCGTCCCTATGCGTGCAATAATGCCAAAGAATGGGAAGCCTATAAGCTGCAAAATATGTGGCTTGCTGAACATGGCCTGCCATCCGCCGTTGACGAGCGCTGGATTGCGCATATGTCAAATTGCGGGGTAGATTATGTGTATGCGCGGTGATTTCTAAGATTTATACGGCTTTGCTTGTGTCCATAGAAACTCAAATTGTTGCCGAAAAGTTGTTGAAAGGGATGTGCTTCTTATAATAAGCACCTCGCGTGTTTTCCATTGAATAAAGGCAATACGATCACGGTAAATGGTATAGGCAACAATACCCAATACATCATCTGGAAGCCAACGATAGACATTTTTATTATTCACAAACGACACGTAGCCTTTGCTGGTGATATAGCGTTCACGAAACCCTGTTTTCTTCATGTGCTTATAATAGCGTTCATTCTGTTTACGATCAGCAACGTTAAAAAACTGTTCGTCAACGACACAATTAAGCACTTCATCCTCAGGCCCGTTTACAACCGTGATCGTATCATCAATCAGCCGCCGGATAAAATGTTCTCCTTCAAATCGCACCGTTTCAAATACATCTTCTTTTATCTCTACGCCGCGTTGACCGCGGAATTTAATCCCGGCAATTTCGCAGCTTCGTTGAATGCGATCGAGTGTACCACTGCGCGGTTCGCATGATTCATTTTCGATTTTAGTAATCGCGTTCAGATGCAGTCCTGCCGCCTTGGCCAATTCCGTCTGTGTCCATCCCAGCAGCGCGCGGGCTGCTTTAATCTGGCGGGAAGAAATCATAGTACGCCTTTCGATAATGTGAATTATTACTATTATAACATAAAAAATTTGACATGCCATGACAAGGGTTGGTTTATTCCAAGGCATATTCCAGCTGAACATTTTTTGAGGTGATAAACGATGCGAGAAGACGGCCTCCCACCATCGATAATATTAGCTTTTTCACGAGCGGTTGTGGCAATAACCGGACAGAAAACAGGACTAGCTTTGGGTGCGTTTGTAGGTGCTTCGGTTGGTGCTGTTATGAATATGGATGCTGCAATATTGGACAATATCCCGGCGAGAGATCTCTATCTTTGTAAGCCTATGTTTATTTTATCTGGTGTTGTGGGGTCTCTGTGCGTTAGTCCACTTTTGATCTTGAGCCAAGCAATTGTTGAAGAAGCAACCCATCCAGAGGAGAAGGAAAGGAGATCCGCAGCATGGGGTGCTGCATGCGATTTATTTCGTAAAAATGGTGTATCAATAGCCATTATTGGTGGTCTTGCAGGTGCTTCGCCCGGTGTTGCGTTATGTGCAGTAGCAGGTGCCGTCACTTGCGCAATTACAGAATATGCTGTTTGTTCACTGGTGCGGATAGGTTGTGTGCGCAGCGCACCCCATCCATAAATAATGCAATTACCCAATCGTGCTTAAAAACCGCTGCTCATCGCCTTGCAATACAATGCATGTTAGGTGGCCCGTTGCATAGGCGCCCGTATCAATCCCAATGCGGTTAATGCGAAATTCTGGCTTTAGGCGGATGCTATGCCCATGAATAACCATCACATCCAGGAGTTTATCGGATGATAAAAACGGCTCGCGCATCCACATATAATGGTGCGGGTCTTGTTCCTCAAGCGCGCGGTCAGGGTGAATGCCTGCATGCACAAACAGGTAATCGCCATAACGCGCCGTATAGGGCAGTGTTTCCAGAAATGTTTTATGCGCAGCAGGAAGTTTTTCTTCAAATTGTTTGCGTAAATGAAACAGCTCATCAAAATCCTGCGTTGCATGCGTAATCGGAATGCCATAGCTGCGCAAGGTCTGCAGGCCGCCATAATGAAACCATCCCGGCGCAACGCTGTGATCTTTAAAAAGACGCAGCACAATATCTTCGTGATTGCCGCGCAAGGGCACAAATTTTAACCGCCCGTAACTGCCGCGACTTAAAATATCAATCACGTCCTTGCTGTTGGGGCCACGGTCCACATAATCACCAAGGAAAACAACAACGCTTTCACCCTTATAGCCAAGATGATCCGCATCAATCATGCGCAGCATTTTTTCAAGTAAATCCGCACGGCCATGGATATCCCCCACAGCATAAACGCGCAGATTTCTGGGGATCAGGGGTTTAAATTCGAGTGGTTCCATAGTGTTAAACTAAACAGCATTGTGAAAACGTGCAACCTCATGCTATTTGATTATTTATGAAAGAAAAAAGCGAAACATTTACCGACACGATTCAAGGTTTTCATCTCGTCAAAACAGGCATAAAGGGCCGCATCGTGCGCCTTGGGCCAGAGCTTGCAAAAATCATCGGTCGCCATGCCTATCCTGGCGATGTTGCAGCATTGCTTGCTGAAACGCTGGCCTTTGCTGCAGTGCTTGCCTATGCGCTAAAATATGAAGGCACCTTTACGCTGCAAACCAAGGGCGATGGTCCTGTGGGCATGATTGTCGCAGATATGGGCAAACATGGCGCCATGCGTGGTTATGCACAATATGATGCGGAAAAAGTAAAATATGCGGGTGTTAAAAGTGCGCTTCTAATCGGTAAGGGCCATCTTGCTTTTACCGTTGATCCCGGAAATGGCGCGCAGCGTTATCAGGGCATCGTTGATCTGATTGGCCGCGATATGGCTGCGTGTGTGCAAAATTATTTTCGCCAGTCCGAACAGCTTGATACAGCGTTCCGTATTCACTTGGGACAAAATGAAGCAGGGGAGTGGCGCGCATCGGCGATCATGTTGCAACGTATCCCCGATGGTGGCGGTTATGCTGCAAATAATAATGAAGCCGGCGGCGATATTGCTTCGGAAGAACGCACCGAGGATTGGCGGCGCAGCCAGATTCTGCTTGCTACAACCACCGATGCAGAAATGCTCGATGAAGCCTTGCCTTTGCCACAATTGCTCAATCGCCTGTTTCATGAAGAAGGGCTTGAATTGGGCGATGTCTTTTCATTACAGGATCAATGCCGTTGTTCCCGGCAGCGCGTTGCGATGGTGTTAAGCACCTTGCCACAGACCGAATTGCACGACATGATAGTTGACGGTAAGATCGAAGTGACTTGCGAATTCTGTAGCAGCAGCTATGAATTTGATGAGGAGCAGTTGAAAAAACTTGCCGCAGGGCCTGGTATTCGGGATTCGAAAGAGTAATAAGTGTTTTTACTAACCTTTAAATGAGGATATCTCATGCGTGCTTTTAAATCAGCCGTGATGGTTGTTGGTGTTGTTTCCGTTTTATCGCTTGCAAGCTGTGCAGGGTCTGCGCCAAGCGAATTCACTATTCCAACCGGCGCTCTGCAATCCAGTGAAATTCCGCTTGATGGTATGTCGCGCACTACCCTTTCATCGCGCGTGTTTGATGTCGTGAATCAGGATGTGAATGCTGAGAGCAACACCGGTATCGCGGGCAAGGTTGATCCAAGCGCAGTTGATATTCTCTCTAGCTATGCATCCAAGAAATTCCGCGCAGGCGGTGGTGCCAACACAACGCGCCTTGTCATTCAAAAAGCTGAATTCAAAGTGCAGCCGGTTGAAACCAAGGAAACCGGCTGGCTATGGGACAACACCGTTTACAAGGCTGAGCTGTCCACCAATTTATCAGTCATGCTCGTTGCAACGCGCCCGGATGGTTTAACGGCGCATATTAATGCAACCACCAGCCAGTCGCAGCAAACCGGTCTTTCCACAAGCCCTGAGAACCGCCGCCAAGTTTATATGGAGCTCATGACCCGCGCTGTGCAGGCGATTGATGGCGAACTGAACAAGCAGCTGCCACAATGGTTCGGCGATGTGGTTGTTCGCTAAGTTCTGACCCGTATGTCCCAGCCCCTGCTTTCGCAGGGGTAAACTCCAGCTGGGACCCAGTTTTATAGCTCTTTCCAATAGTAAACTAGGTACCAGCTTATGCTGGTGCATACGCTTCCGTTATAAGCATTAACTATAATCTTTATTATGAAACTATTGTTCGGGTTGCGGGGTATTGCTGTAAAACTATATTTTCCATTTATAATTTTATTAATATAAGTGAGAGTGATATGCCCATACCATTTCCCGCAGATCCCAAGAAATTTCTGGATACTGTAAAGATAGTAGCTGAAGAGCTGACCCAAACCTCTGACGATCCTAAGACGTTGTCTGATGCTGAAGCAAGAGTATTAGAAGATGTAAGGCTTGGATTTGAAAAAACTGAATTGCTTTTACACCATAAGGTTGCTGCCCATAACAGTTCTCATCCTGAGCAACCCATTTCAATGGGGATTTTCGAACAAAACATCCTTACCTTTCATATGCATGAAGGCCCTTTAAAGGGTGGTTTTTTTGATTCTGATAATCTTGAAATGGTTTTTGCTGCAACTGCAGAGCTTACCACGATCCCGAAATCAAAAAACTCTTGTTATGTGAAGATCATTATTGATCAACATGGTAAGATTTATGTGGGTTTCATTCATGATTTTGGTAACGTTGTATTACAAGAATTATCATATTCTCCCGGCGGCACGCCGCGCTGGCCTGGGGGGCGGAGACATAGGGACGATCAATCTTACACCAGGCCCCTTATTTAGCATTATTTCTTAAGCAAATTCGTAATCCGTTCCTGTGCATGCAGATCCGTCTTGAAACAACCTGTGAAGAACTGCGTAGCTAAATGCGCATCGGGTTTATTCGCGCCGCGCGTTGTCATGCAGGCATGTTCCGCTTCAATCATCACCGCAACGCCTTTAGGTGATAAACCTGCGTGCAATGCTTCGGCGATTTGCTTGGTCATAGTTTCCTGGCTTTGCAGGCGGCGTGCAAACACATCGACCACGCGTGCAAGCTTGCTGATGCCAACCACTTTTTTATCGGGCCAATAGGCGATATGGGCGGTGCCAGGCATGCTCGCCATGTGATGTTCACAGTGTGATACAAAATTGATGTTGCGCATGACAACCGGCTGGTCATAGCCCTGAATATCTTCAAAGAAGGTACTCACCAGCCCGCTGGCATCTTCCTTATAGCCATCGCACCATTCTTCCCAAGCGCGGACAACGCGCGCAGGTGTATCCAGAAGGCCCGGGCGGCTGGTATCTTCGCCAATAAAGGCAAGCAGGGTGCGAACCGCTTCTTCCGCCTGTTCGCGGCTCGGCTGGGTTTCGGTATTTTTTTTCTTATTAACTAACATATCCATAAATCCTGCTTCACTTATCGGGTTCGGGTGTTAATGTGTTTCAATTAATTCTTATCCAGAGTCTTTCCCAGAGTCTTTACATGACCAATCCTAATATTGCTGCGTCTGTTCCTTCCATCGCGGTCATCATTCCTTGTTATAATGAGGAAGCGACCATTGCCAATGTAGTCAGGGATTTTGCCAGTGTTTTACCGGGCGCCCAGCTTTATGTCTATGACAATAATTCCAGCGATAAAAGCGTTGAAAACGCCAGAAATGCAGGGGCAACTGTAAGAAAAGAGAAATCCCAGGGTAAGGGAAATGTGGTCCGAAGGGCCTTTGCCGATGTTGATGCCGATATTTACGTGCTGGTCGATGGCGATGATACGTATGATGCCGCATCGGCGCCGCGCCTGATTGCGCAGTTACTGGATGGTCCTTGTGACATGATCAATGCTGCGCGCGTTGAAAAAAGCGAGCTCGCATATCGCAAAGGCCATCGTTTTGGCAATTGGGCGATCAGCACCATGGTTGCGATTTTGTTTGGTCGCTCATGCAATGATGTCCTTTCCGGCTACCGCGTTTTTTCAAAACGCTTTGTCAAATCCTTTCCAGCTCTTGCACGCGGTTTTGAAATTGAAACCGAACTTACCGTCCATGCTCTGCAATTGCGCATGCCCATGGCCGAAACTGAAACGCCTTATAAGGAGCGCCCCGCAGGATCATTCAGCAAGCTCAACACCTTTCGCGATGGTTTTCGCATTTTATTCACCATCATTCATTTGCTGAAGGAAGAAAAACCATTGCTGTTTTTCTCCAGCATCAGCGCTGTGTTGCTTATCGGCGCATTTCTGCTCGGCATTCCGGTGATTGAAGATTTTATGAAAACAGGATTAGTGCCGCGCTTGCCTTCGGCCGTATTGGCAACGGGCCTTGTCATTCTGTCATCGCTCAGCCTTACCTGCGGCTTGATTTTGGATAGTTTGACGCGTGCGCGCCTTGAACTCAAACGTCTTGGCTATCTCTCCTACTCAGCGCCTTATTATAAGAAATGATTTCGCACGCAACCGCATTGCGGATTTTTAAATTTGGCATGATCGGCGTTGTCGGTTTTTGTGTCGATAGCGCTGTGCTGCTCTTTGGCACTGAAATCATCGGGCTTGATCCTTATACGGCGCGCGTTATTTCCTATATTGCAGCAGCAAGCGCGACATGGCTTGGCAACCGCATTTTCACCTTTGCCGACCGGCCAAAAGGCGCGGTAGCTAAGCAATGGATGCTGTTTGTTGCATTTAACGCCATTGGCTTTGCCTTTAATTATTCAACCTATGTATTACTGGTTTCCAATATTCCTTATGTTCACGACAATCTGATATGGGGCGTAGCCGGGGGCGCGCTCGTGGGTATGGTTGTTAATTATATCGCATCCACGCGTTTTATTTTCCCTGCAACTTAAGCGAACGATCTGTCATGCCCGCGCAGGCGGGCATCCACGAGCTTACTTTCTATCTTGAAAACTTTGCATTACAGTCATATTTGATTTTTAATAAGAGAATAGTTTGAGTTAAAGAGTTTAAAAAAACAAGCTCGTGGATGCCCGCCTGTGCGGGCATGACTTCTTGGTTTCTTTGTGCAAGGAAAAAGGTTATGGACATCAATAAATACTCGGACCGGGCGAAGGAAATTATTTCAGCAGCGCAGGGCGTTGCCGTGCGCCTGTCGCATCAGCGCCTTGTGCCTGAACATTTGCTCAAAGCCTTGCTTGATGACCGTGAAGGTCTGGTTAATAATCTGATCCGCAGCTCTGGCGGCGATCCCGGTGCGGTGATGATCGTCGTGGATAGTGAACTTTCCAAAATCCCAAAAATTACCGGCAGCGAAGAACTCTATATGGCGCCCGATGTTGCGCGCATTCTTACCGGCGCTGAAGATATCGCAACCAAATCAGGCGACAGTTTCATAACTGCTGAGCGTTTATTTCAGGCGCTCCTTGCATCAGGCTCGCCCTTAGCGCGCAAACTCAATGAAGCAGGTGTAACCTTGCAGGGTATTACTGGCGCAGTTGATGGCATGCGAAAGGGCCGCAAGGCCGATAGTGCTGGTGCAGAGCAGGGCTATCAGGCGCTGAAAAAATACACACGCGATCTCACCGCAGCAGCACGGGAAAACAAGCTTGATCCCGTCATTGGCCGCGATGATGAAATTCGCCGCACTATGCAGGTGCTTGCGCGCCGCACCAAAAATAATCCGGTGCTGATTGGTGAGCCCGGCGTTGGAAAAACTGCGATTGTCGAAGGGCTTGCCTTGCGCATCATCAAAGGCGATGTGCCCGATAATCTTAAAGACAAGCGCGTGCTTTCGCTTGATCTTGGCTCGCTCATTGCCGGTGCAAAATTTCGCGGTGAATTCGAAGAACGCTTGAAAGCCGTCTTACAGGAAATCAGTGCTGCTGCTGGCGAGGTCATCGTCTTTATCGATGAGCTTCATACGTTAGTGGGCGCAGGAAAAGCCGATGGCGCAATGGATGCATCCAACATGCTTAAACCAGCCCTTGCACGCGGTGAATTGCACTGCGTTGGCGCAACCACGCTGGATGAATATCGCAAACATATTGAAAAAGATGCAGCGCTCGCCCGCCGTTTCCAGCCGGTTTTTGTAGCGGAGCCAACGGTGGAAGATACGATTTCGATCCTGCGCGGCCTAAAAGAACGCTATGAATTGCATCATGGTGTGCGCATTACCGACAATGCCCTGGTTGCTGCTGCAACCTTATCCAACCGCTATATCGCGGATCGCTTCCTGCCTGATAAAGCAATTGATCTGATTGATGAAGCGGCATCACGCCTGCGCATGCAGGTTGATAGCAAGCCCGAAGCGATTGATGAGATCGACCGCAAGATCATGCAATTGCGTATTGAGCGCGAAGCCTTGAAAAAAGAAAGTGATGCTGCATCGCGCGAGCGCCTTACCAAGCTTGATGATGAGCTGCGCAATCTGGAGCAGCAAACATCCGAACTTTCTGCGCGCTGGAAAGCTGAAAAAGACAAGCTCAAATCATCCCAGCGCATCAAGGAAGAAATTGAGCGCGCTAAAATTGAACTCGAGAACGCGCAACGCACAGGTGATTATAACCGTGCGGGCGAGTTGACCTATAGCGTACTACCCGATCTTGAGCGCCGCCTGAAAACCGCAGAGCATGCGCCAGAAAATGCGATGCTCAAGGAAGAAGTACATGAAGAAAACATCGCCGAGATCGTGAGCAAATGGACCGGCATCCCGGTTGATAAAATGCTGACAGGGGAGCGCGAAAAACTCCTCAAGATGGAAGATAAACTCAAACAACGCGTGATCGGTCAGGAAGAAGCGGTGACGGCGGTATCTAATGCGGTGCGCCGTGCGCGCGCTGGGTTACAAGACCCGCATCGTCCCATCGGTTCGTTCCTGTTCCTTGGCCCCACCGGCGTTGGCAAAACTGAACTTTGCAAAGCGCTTGCTGAATTCATGTTCGATGATGATACCGCGATGGTGCGTATTGATATGTCGGAATATATGGAAAAGCATGCGGTTGCGCGCCTGATCGGCGCACCGCCCGGCTATGTCGGCTATGAAGAAGGCGGTGTGCTCACCGAAGCCGTGCGCCGCAGACCGTATCAGGTTCTTCTGTTTGATGAAGTTGAAAAAGCCCATGCGGATGTGTTCAATGTTTTGCTGCAGGTTCTTGATGATGGCCGCCTCACGGATGGTCAGGGCCGCACCGTTGATTTCCGTAACACGATTATTATTCTCACCAGCAATCTGGGTTCCGAATTTTTAGCTGCGCCAGAAGAAGAAGGTGATATTTCAGGTCGCGCGCGCGATGCAGTGATGAATGCCGTGCGCAAACATTTCCGTCCTGAATTTTTAAACCGCCTTGATGAAATCCTGCTCTTCCGTCGCCTCAGCCGTGATAACATGACCGGCATTGTGGAAGTGCAGCTCATGCGCCTGCACAAGCTTTTGGCCGATCGCAACATTACCCTTACGCTCGATGATGCTGCAAAAACATGGCTTGCCGATACAGGCTATGACAGCGTCTATGGCGCGCGGCCTTTAAAGCGCGTTATTCAACGTAGCCTGCAAGATCCGCTCGCACAAATGTTGTTACAAGGCCGGATCAAAGATGGCGAGCAGCTCAAGGTTACCGCTGGCCGCGATGGTTTGATCG
>RGZA01000230.1 GCA_010031785.1 Alphaproteobacteria bacterium | reverse complement strand
ATATTAATTTTAATATTCAAATACAACCTATAACCAAATTATCATTGGAACATATTTCACCAGATAAAATGAAACAAGTAATTGAAACATATGATACAGACAAATCAAAACTTAATTATTTATTAACAGAATATTTAAATAATGTATTATGTGATAAACAACATCCAGAAAATCATGCTGTTAAATATACAAAACGATATCCACCAACATTTAATTCTATAACAGAAGATTCTGACGGTAATATAATCACAACAATAAAAGGTTTAAAAGATACATGCGAATTATTAAGTGACCCAGTATTAGATGTATTAAAAACAAAATTGTCAGAATGTATTAAAAAATATAAAAAAGACGATGATACAAATTATGATTATTCGTTATATGAAGATGCTATTAAAGAATTAAGAAAAGAATTTAAAAAAGATAACATTAAAAAAGTATTATCAAATTTTTTAAAAAATGATTTGATAAATAATATAGAAATGAAATTAAATATGAGTCTTGTATCAATAGGACATAACTAAAATTAATTAAGATT
This sequence comes from Alphaproteobacteria bacterium, assembly GCA_010031785.1. Lineage (GTDB taxonomy): Bacteria > Pseudomonadota > Alphaproteobacteria > UBA9219 > RGZA01 > RGZA01. The sequence continues at coordinate 902 of RGZA01000230.1, read as the reverse complement.
CATTTGTATTTTTAACAATCGTTTTTACAGTATCATTAAATTTACCAAAATATAATATACAGTCATTTAACTTATTTAAAAAATAATTATTAAATTCTTTTTTAATATCTAAAAATAACACAATCCGTGTTTCATCAGACTCATTTTTAACATGATGTAAAAATGTATCATCAAACATAACATCCTTTCCAGTTTCCCAATGATATTTTTTATCATTTACAACAATATAACATTTATTTATATCTTTAGGCGCTGTTAATGCAAGATGATAACGTAATACACCTTTATATGGACCATTATGTGGTGGTATAATTTTACCAGGATGTAATATACTAAACATTGCTAAACTACATCCAGGTATATTTGATATTAATTCAAATGTTTTTGGAAAGTATTTAATTTTATCAGTATCTTTATTATATACCCGTAAAAATAATACTTCCCATGGAATATCCGATATATCATATTTTGTTTGAACCTTATCTATGTCCTTAAAACGTTTAAGTTTATTTGTATTATTATAATTTAAATATTCATTCATTATTACATCATAATTATCACGTAATTTCTTACACCAATCTATATCTGTAGAATAATACTCTTGTTTAATATCTCCATATGAAAGTATATAATTACTTATATTTAATAATACATATCCAGATATACTCTGTAATACACTTAAAATTATAATAAAAATAATTAGATAAATTATATAATACATTAACATAATTAATTAATTAAATTAAATTAAATTAACTAATTAACAAATTAAATTTAATTAAATTCATTATTAATATGTTTTCTAGCAGATGGGTCCACATTATCACCACACCAATTAGGTTTCCAATATTTAACAGTTAATTCTGATGTATTATTATTATCAACATTAAATAAATTTATAA
>RGZA01000229.1 GCA_010031785.1 Alphaproteobacteria bacterium | reverse complement strand
TAAACGTTCAAGAACTAAACGTTCAAGAACTAAACGTTCAAGAACTAAACGTTCAAGAACTAAACGTTCAAGAACTAAACGTTCAAAGAGTAAAAGTGTAAAGAGCAGACGTTCAAGAAGCAAAAGTGTAAAGAGTAAACGTTCAAGAAGCAAAAGTGTTAAAAGCAGACGTTCAAAGAGTAAAAGTGTAAAGAGTAAACGTTCAAGAAGCAAAAGTGTAAAGAGTAAACGTTCAAGAAGCAAAAGTGTTAAAAACAGACGTTCAAGAAGCAAAAGTGTTAAAAGCAGACGTTCAAGAAGCAAAAGTGTTAAAAGCAGACGTTCAAGAAGCAAAAGTGTTAAAAGCAGAAGCAAAAGTAAAAGTGTAAAGAAGAGTGTAAAGAAGAGTGTAAAGAAAAGAGTCAAGTCTGGATATAGAATGAGGGGTATGGGAGAAATGTTAACTATGTTTGGTGGTGCAGCTAATGAAATAGAATCAGATTATCAGAATAAAAGAAGTGGCTTTTTAAAAGCAAAGGGTGAATATAGTAATGACATGGATAAAATGTCAAAAAATAAATTAAAACAAGATATGGAATTATCTAAAAAAGGTATGATAAATGCAAAAGAAAAGATGATATCTTTACTTAAAGGTATTTATAATGCCACCTTACAAGCTATGGAGAATTTAGATGATGATGATAAAAAAAAACTTTTAATGGAATGGTCTAATTTAAGTAAAAAATATACCGAGTCTAATGATAATTCTAGTATTTAAAAGATATTTTATTTTAACTTTTAATTATAATTTACTTTTTTTATAATTATATATATAAGGATGTTAGTGATAGAAGATCGTTTTCAAAATTATATGCAAGAAAAATTTAATAAAGGGATTTTATCTCTATTAAATGAAATAGTTTTTTATGGTATATTTGTGTATTATTATTATTTTGGACCTATTCAAGACAGCGATAAAAATTTTAAGATTTTGACCTATATTATCGCTATTTTTATTTTAAGATATATGTTTCATTATATTACTAAATATACAATAATTGATGATTCAAAAGAAGAGATCAATTATTTCCAGTTTAATAGTAGAATAGCTATATTTACTATATTAATAGTGTTTTTAGCATTAAATAATGATACACAATATACAGTATTATCAATTGTATTTAGTTATGCTATTTTATCAAGTGCAGCAAAATATGGTTATACTGTTGATAATTTAATTACTGTAGGAATTACATATTTTATTGTTTCACTAAAAGGTGTATAAATTTTATTTTAATTTATATTAATTTTTTTAATTTAATATATTAGATGAATAATATTATATTAAATAACATTAATATAGGAATAATAATTTTAAATGAATATTTACAGTGTATATATGTAAATAAATATATAGAAGATTATTTTAATCTAAGTGAAGATTTAATTAATAATAAAGTGTATATTAAATTTATACATCCTGA
>RGZA01000228.1 GCA_010031785.1 Alphaproteobacteria bacterium | reverse complement strand
CTCCATCTTAATATAAATTTACACAATCTTATTTTTTCTTAAATACAAAAAGTTAAGAAAAAATTTTTTAAATTTTACAAACAGTTGGAAAAATTTTAATATTTGTATCTCTATTACATGTATAATAATTATTTTTTGGATTAAATGTAAATATATCATTATTTTGTATTCCCGTATAGAATTTATCCATAAATATACCATTTACTGTAAAATTTTGGGATGCAAATGTAATTAATGCTGAAAATAAATTATTCGGACCTTGATTATTAACCATAGAATAACTTTGTAATTGTGAATTATAATCAAATTCAAATTTATCTACTTGTTGTGCAGAACCATTTAAATAATAAGATATAGACCATATTGTTTGGCGTATATTATCTAGAATTAATGTATTAATACAATTTTTTCCTGCACCATCATCTTGTCCACATTTTTTTATACATACTGTACAATTATTAGATGGATCATAATTTTTATTTAGACATTTTGTACAATCGCTCGGAGATGATGGGTCATAATTTTTATTTAGACATTTTGTACAATCGCTTGGATCGTAAAGAGCATTTTTACACATACTACACATAGTTGGAAATATTTTAGTAGGATAAGATTTGGGATCTTCTGGATCTATATAAATATAAGAATTAGTTTTTTTATCAAATATATATTCATCACCATTATTAATACCCATACCCAATGTATCGGTATCAGCACGATTAAGTGTGATTTTATTTTTTTGATCTGTTGTGTCGAATACAATTGAAATAGTACCAAAATTATTAGTACCTGTAATATTATAGTAAATATCAGAATATTTAGATACTTTACAATTTAAAACAGTTCTAAGATCGTCATTATAATAATATGTAATAGTCCAATCTCCTACATTATCTGTAAAGTATGTATTAATACAATTTTTTCCTGTACCATCATCTTGCCCACATTTTTTTATACATACTGTACAATTATTAGATGGATCATAATTTTTATTTAAACATGTTTTACAATCGCTTGGAGATGATGGATCATAAAGATTTTTTAGACATACTCTGCAATCACTCGGAGATAATGGATCATAAAGAGTATTTTTACATACTTTACAATCACTTGGAGATAATGGATCATAAAGAGTATTTTTACATACTGTGCAATTATTAGATGGATCATAAAGAGTATTTTTACATATTTTACAATCACTTGGAGATGATGGATCATAAAGAGTATTTTTACATATTTTACAATCACTTGGATCGTAATTTTTATCTAGACATGCACTACAATTAGTAGATATATCATAAAGAGTATTTTTACATACTTTACAATCTCTTGGATCGTAATTTTTATCTAGACATGTACTACAATTAGTAGATGGATCATAAAGAGTATTTTTACATGTACTGCAATTAGTAGATGGATCATAAAGAGTATTTATACATGTACTACAATTAGTAGATGGATCATAA
>RGZA01000227.1 GCA_010031785.1 Alphaproteobacteria bacterium | reverse complement strand
ATATGCGTCAATTATGCATGTAGAATAGCCATTTGTTCCAAATCACCCGCTATAACGCTTGTAAACATAGTTAGCTTCTATATTGTTAGCCTGTGACAGTAAAAAACTGTTGCGGGGCTTTGTAACCTCACTATTAGCGGAACTTAGCGTTGCCGACACAAACGCTGCCTCCAGCCTTATGGCTGGGAGGCAGTGGCGTATGTCCAATGCCTCGCGGCTAAAGGCCTCTGCGGTCGTCTAATAGCGACTTACAAACTCCCAGTCACCAGGCGCATTTTTGCGCTGGTTATGAACAAACGCTGATGGGGGGGGTATTATGCGCTGCGCCAAACAACTTTTTTCAAAGCTTCTTTTGTGGCTACTTTTAACAGTGGTTCTTGCTGCTTGCTCATCCAGCGGTGTGAAAGTTGACCCGAACAAGCTTTCTGGATTTGAAAAAGGCAAAACAACTTATAGCGAAGTGATTGATACGCTGGGTAGCCCTACGCAAGTCATGACATTGGATGATGGGCGAAAAATCGTAACCTACAGTTACTACGGCGTGCAGGCGCGGCCTGAGAGTTTTGTCCCGATTGTTGGCGCATTTGTGGGTGGACACGATACGGAGGCTTCCACCGTCAATCTAATATTCAACAAGAAAGATGTTCTGCAAAGCTTCAGTTCTTCACAAACTGGCATGGGTAATGGGCGTGGCTTTGAAGGTATAAGCCAGTCACGCAAAGAAGTCAGGGAAGTGAAATAATATGGAGCACTTTATTGAAATCTACCTGAAAAGCTTTTTGGTGTTCTTGATAATCACACCGCTTATTGGTATTGCGCTTGGCCTTTACCTTGCGCCCTACATTGTTGCTGCGAGGCGTGGGCATCCAAACAAGAAGCCTATTTTAGTAATTAATCTCTGCCTTGGCTGGACGGTAATCGCGTGGGTTCTTTGTTTGGCATGGGCAGTATGTGATTTGGAAAAAGTCATACTGAAAGAACAAAAAAGTAAATTTGATAAACGGAAATGGATTTTCCGATACGCCGTCTTTCTGATTGTTGTAACCATTCCTATTACGATATGGCAGACCATAAAAGGTTACTAAAAATCAAAAAATTACTCAGTTATTCTGACATGCCAGTTCACACTCTATCATTGCTATCCATTCATCTATCATTTCCGGCGTTACACGAGTAATTGGCACGTTCTTTTGGCCTAAGTATTGTTTGCCAAGCCAAATAAGCATTCGCACGTTGCCCCGCTGCGCCATTTCAAATTGTTTGGCTTTGAGCATCGCCCTGCCGCCTGCAAGTGCACCCTGCCAAATTGATTTATATGGTTCGTGACGCACAAGGCGGGTAATGGTCATGGGACAGCAGCCCAAATAAGCAGCCATGTCTGTAACTGAGCATTTTGCCCATGCGAGGGCTTCAAAAACTTCAGGGTTTATTTTTCGTTTGGGACGGCCTTTTTTCTTTGCCCTGTCTCTT
>RGZA01000226.1 GCA_010031785.1 Alphaproteobacteria bacterium | reverse complement strand
ATAGTGATAAAGGGAGTAGATGAGTACATAGCGGTTGGTAACAACATAATGTTCGATGCATCGCTGGTAAACGAAACTATAAACATTAGCTTCAACCAACTCCAAGAAAAGAAGCACGGTATGATACTTGCCCATATCGAGAACGTGTCTCATAGCTTCTCTGTGTCAGAGGATGGAGCGAGATCTTATACGACGGTGATTGATTTTGTTAGAGGTTTGCTGGTGACGGACAACGGAGAAGATCAATCGCCAACCATAATTGGTCCCCTTGATCAATATTCAGACAATATACCTGCCAGTAAGTATGTTAACTCAGTTGAGGTCATAACGTCAACATCAACCGATGAGACCTCAGCGACAGATGAAGTAGAGAGCGAATAATGACATACATACCAGACTCATCTATATGGAGAGACGCAGAAAGCTCTGCCCTGCTTGGCAGCAACAACACCTTCATAAGGATAGGAATAATAAAGCGCGCGTTAAACGAAGAAGAAACTGGCGAGCTAAGATACTTAGTTGAGATACAGGATCACAACAAGAAGATAAACATAAACTGTGCCCTACTTAGAAGGTTCGGCGGTATTTATAACTATGAGGACTACGTAGGAAGAGGTTATAAGTACGGCTCTAAACCGGAAAACACGAACAGTTACACCGTTAGAGCCGGAGACGTTGTCCTGATAGGTCAGATAAACGGACAAGGCAGAGACGGCGTGATACTTGGCGGTTTAACTCATCCGGCTAGAGAGACAACCCTAGACGTAGAAGAAGGACCGCAGTACGAGTCAGAGTTCAACGGAATAAACACGAGCATAAACTCTGACGGGGAATGGACGCTGACGTTTAAAGGGCAACCGACCAACTTGGATGCTCTTGATAATGAGCCATCAGCAGAGATACCTCCTCCAGAATATGATACAGAGGTTGGGTCTAGCTTCTTGCAGTTTGATAAGACTGGTGGCTTCACGATATCTGATAACGCTGCTTCTGGCGGAGTTCAAACAATTTTCGTGGATAAAGAAAGCGGCTCTATAAGCTTAGAGTCGGGTGAAGTCTCATTGAAGTTAGAGAAAGAACCTCAGCAGGTATCAATACTTTCAAAGACGATAGATTTCACGGCCTCTGAGACAGTTTATATAAAGAGCGAAGGTAAGATATATATAGGCAGCGATGCGGCTGAGGAGCCTTACGTGCTTGGTAATCAGCTTAAGGAGTGGTCAACAGAGTTGATAAAAGCTATATTAGCCATAAAGTACTTAGGTAACTTAGGCGCACCGGTGACTGGAACGCTTAACGCTGCAGAGTTTAGCTCATTGATAAGTAAGCTGGACAGCATCTTATCTAAGAAGGTTTACGGAGAATAAAATGGCGATACCAGATGATCAGATAGGTTCAGTCTGCAAGTGCATGAACAGCACCTTCAAGTTTCCAACCATACTTGAACCAGGCATGCCTAGTCTTATAAAAGCTACCATGTTATCTCAACTTGCAGGCATAA
>RGZA01000225.1 GCA_010031785.1 Alphaproteobacteria bacterium | reverse complement strand
ATTATGGGCAATACGTTCTGCGACCCAGCGCGCATCAGGGCAGGTGACATCAAGCACACCGCCTGGTTTTAAAATGCGCAGAATGTCTTTGAGAACTAGGGGAGCGATGAATTTATCCAGATGCTCAATCACATCGCCAAAATAAATCTTGTTCGCCATATCATCTGGAAACGGATAGGGCAGCACGCGCAGATCGTGCTTTACATTGACGCGGGGCCAGTCATGGAAATCCACGCAGATATTGGCATCGGGTTTGGGGTGCGGGCCGGAGCCCAAGTCGATAATCATGAGCACCTACTTGCAGTCATGCCCGCGAAGGCGGGCATCCACGAGCTTGTTTTGTGTCTTTTATCCAATAAATATTTTTTAGTTATCGAAGCGAGTTTATTAGAAAAAAGAGAAATTGAATTTTTAAACAGAGAAAGAAAGCAAGCTCGTGGATGCCCGCCTTCGCGGGCATGACGGTTAGTGGTGTTTGTATTTAGCATTGTCATAGATGAAGTTAGGCTAAGATTTTCAAAATATCCGACAGGGTGTGTTCGATGAGGTGCGTGTTGGTAACGTACTGATAGGCCTCATTAACGTGCCCGACATTGCGTTTAAAGTCGCGCATAAAATGCAAAAGTTTTGCGTCGTTCTGATAGGTAAAACCATAGTGTTGCCCTGATTCGTTAAGGGCTGCAGCGCCTGCAATATGCCGCGCGGCCCACGGGGTTTTATTGAGCATCGCCTCCAGCAGCACAAGGCCAAACCCTTCTTTTTCGGAATGAAGGATCAAGAGATCAGCTTCGCTCATCGCATTCATGACCTGTTGCTTATCATCGATCAGAAGGGGTTTGACGAATTGCGATGGTGGTGGCATTGCGCCAGCGCGATTATCATAACCGGTGAGCACCAGCGTGGTATCGGTGCGGCCGGTTTGATGAAATAATTCTGTAAGCTCACGCATTTTTTTGTGCGGCCAATAGCCGCCGCAGGAAATGAACATATAAGGTGTAGTGATAGTGTGACTTTCGCGAAAACCGGATTGGCCTGTACATTCACTTGCGCGGATACCATGGCGCACCTGCATCGCCTTATGTTCAACGCCATGTTGTTTGACATGCGCCCAATCGGCAGGCGTTGAACAACCGATCCATTTCACGTCTTTTAAAGCTTGCAATGCAATGGGTGTTTCGGATGGCAGGATGAGCAGATACAAAATCGGCGAAGGAATTTTAGCAGCGTTTTTGAGCACAAAATCCTGCACCGCGACATCGGCGCCATGCACAATGATCAGATCAAACGGCTGGGTGAGGATGTTGCCATTGCTGGTAACGTGAACGCCATTGCGGTCTCCTTCATGTTGGCCGGTAAGCACAGATGCTTTATGTCCTGCGGCGATAGCCGCCTGTGCCATATCGCGCACATAATATTCACTGCCGCCGGGGAAGGGCGGGTAGCGGTGAACGATGAAGAGTAGGTTATAGGAAGGCATGACCGTGATGATGACGCATTTTTCTAGGATTAAAACTATAAAAAAGCGCGGTC
>RGZA01000224.1 GCA_010031785.1 Alphaproteobacteria bacterium | reverse complement strand
ACACCAAGACCACCACTTGTAACAATAATGGAATTAACAGTCATATTTGTATGACTAATATTAGGTATAGTAGATGTAGTAGCAACTAAATTACTTGAACTTAATGTAGTACCTACGAAATTACTTACAGTTCCTGAAGCAGAATGAACATTAGCAGCTGAAATAGTTGTAGCCGATACATTACCAGAGCTTAAGTTAGTAGCAACGATATTTGTTGTCGTTTGATTTGTACTAAATACTGCACCAGTAGTAAGAGATGTAGTGATTCTACCTGTACCACTGACATCTAATGTATTAGAAGGAGCCGTTGTACCAATACCCAGATTACCTGCAGTTGTTAAACGCATTCGTTCAGTTATAGTACTATCACTGGCAATAGAATCAAATGATGCATAACCTGCATATCTAGTAGTAATTCGACCTGGTAAACTAACAAAACTATCACCTACTACTATTACATGTGATTTAATAGAACTATTAGAACCAAAACGTAAAACTTGATTATCTTGAATATCTATAGATGGTTCTGTACCTCCAACAGTATTAAATGTTATATTACTTCTCATTAACAAATTACTTATAGTAGCATTAGTGGATTCAATATTAGTTATTCTAGCACTTGCAGTTGTTAATCCAGTAGATAAATTAATAGTTCCAGATGATATATTTGTAGCACGAATTCCACCATTTACTTCAAATGTTGCAGCAGGTGTAGTTGTAGCTATACCTACATTATTTCCTAATGGATTTAATATTAATGGTTCGCTATTAAGTGATTGAATTTGTTTGTATCCAGTTTGTCGCGATATAGTAAATTCACTGATACCTCCTATAGCAATAACATTAGCTCCTACTGTACCAGAAACATTAATATTACCACCAGTATATGAGTTTGCACTGATGGTTCCGTTTACATCTAATGATACTTGTGGATTTGTTGTATTAATACCTACATTACCACTGGTAGTATAAATATTACCAATTGTATTACTATTAAATGTAGCATTTAATGCTCCACCAGTAACAATGATAGAGTTAGCCGTGATATTTGTATGAACAATATTTGGTATTGTAGAAGTAGTAGCAACTAAATTACTTGAACTTAAAGTTGTTCCAACAAAATTACTAATAGTACCTGAAGATCCATTAATATTTGCAGCTGACACAGTTGTTCCAACTAACGTTCCAGCACTAATAGCTGTCCCAACAATATTTGTTGTCGTTTGATTCGTACTAAATAACGCACCTGTGGTTAAAGATGTTGTTATACGTCCTGTACCATTAACATCTAATGTATTAGATGGATTTGTTGTATTAATACCTACAATACCACCAGCAGGTTGTAGTACAAGAGGTTGTGAGCGTACAGAATCATATGCACCAATTCTTGCATATCCTGTTGTATTGTTGAGTGAAACTGCATTCATATATAAATAACTTCCACCTGTTATACTATAAAGAGTATTTTCTGAAAGAGGATTTTGTGGTGTGATTTGGAATGTACTATTAGATGTTAATCCATTTACTCCT
>RGZA01000223.1 GCA_010031785.1 Alphaproteobacteria bacterium | reverse complement strand
TATCAAACAAAAGGTAATTATGCTACTATGGATGCGTTAAATAGCTCGTTAACTGGATATGCTAAATCAACTGATTTAACTGGGTATGCCAAATCAACGGATTTAACTAATTATCAAACAAAAGGTAATTATGCGACTGTTGATGCTTTAGCTGGGTATGCTAAATCAACTGATTTAAATCAATATTTATTAAAAGATAATTTAGATAATACCTTAGTAGGATATCAAACAAAAGGTAATTATGCTACTATGGATGCGTTAAATAGCTCGTTAACTGGATATGCTAAATCAACTGATTTAACGAATTATCAAACGGCTGGAAATTATGCATTTGTATCTGATTTAACGAATTATCAAACAAAAGGTAATTATGCTATGATGGATGCTTTAGCTGGATATGCTAAATCAACTGCTTTGACTAATTATCAAACAAAAGGTAATTATGCTATGATGGATGCTTTAGCTGGTTATGCTAAATCAACGGATTTAACGAATTATCAATTAAAAGGTAATTATACTACGGTGGACGATTTAGCTAAGTATGCCAAATCATCAAATTTAATTTATGCTAAATCGTCAGATTTAACTGGGTATCAAACAAAAGGTAATTATGCTACTGTGGATGCTTTAACTGGGTATGCTAAATCAACGGATTTAGCTGGGTATGCTAAATCAACGGATTTAACTAATTATCAATTAAAAGGTAATTATACTACTATGGACGATTTAGTTAAGTATGCCAAATTCTCAAATTCAATTTATGCTAAATCAGCGGATTTAACTGGGTATCAAACAAAAGGTAATTATGCTATGATGGACGATTTAGCTGGGTATGCTAAATCAACGGATTTAACTAATTATCAATTAAAAGGTTATTATACTACAGTGGACGATTTAGCTAAGTATGCCAAATTATCAAATTTAATTTATGCTAAATCAACGGATTTAACTGGGTATCAAACAAAAGGTAATTATGCTACTGTGGATGCTTTAACTGGGTATGCTAAATCAACGGATTTAACTGGGTATGCCAAATCAACGGATTTAGCTGGGTATGCTAAATCAACGGATTTAACTGGGTATGCCAAATCGTCAGATTTAACTAATTATCAACCAAAAGGTAATTATACTACTATGGATGATTTAGCTAAGTATGCCAAATCATCAAATTTAACGGATTTAACTGGGTATGCTAAATCAACGGATTTAACTGGGTATGCTAAATCAACGGATTTAGCTGGGTATGCCAAATCAACGGATTTAGCTGGGTATGCCAAATCAACGGATTTAGCTGGGTATGCCAAATCAACGGATTTAACTAATTATCAACCAAAAGGTAATTATGTAACAGTTCCCAATAAATATTATATGTATTATGATTATGGTAAACCAATGCTATATAGAAATGATGGTACTCTTTTAAGTAATCCGCTTCCTGGAATATATATATATTGTAAATTTAATAGTGGAAACACTAGTAATAGTATATGGACACCTACTTCATTATATAATAATGTAGGAATATATGCTCCAGTGAATGGTATTTATT
>RGZA01000222.1 GCA_010031785.1 Alphaproteobacteria bacterium | reverse complement strand
GTTGCCGGAAATGTGATCTGGTCGAGTGATTTAATTGAAAGCCTGTCGAGCAATTCGGCGGGCGGTAAGGGCGGGGGCGCCAGTACATCGGTGCAAAAAGCAAGCTATGCGGTGGATTGCGCGATTGCATTTGGCATGGGCGCGCTTACCGCCAGCATTGGCGGCATTCGCACCATCTGGGCGGATAGCAAAATTATTTATAATGATGGCGTGTGGAGTGCGGGCATGATCACCGATGCTGAATTTTATTTTGGCACCATGAGCCAAAATCCATCGCCATTGATGGAAGCCTATCTGGGTGCTGGCAATGTGCCCTCCTATCGCGGTGTTGCCTATATGGTGTTGCATCGTTTGCAACTGGCCAATTTTGGTAATCGCATTCCCAATATGACGTTTGAATTTTACCCGGCCGATGCCGCAACCGCGCCACGTTATTTGGGAAGTAAAAATCCTGCGCTTCTTTCGCGCTCGGATAGCGTTGGCAGTTACAATGCGATGCCGCCGCTGCCTTTGGCGCGCAGTGGGTCCAGCATTACGCGTATGTTGGTGGGCGGTATCCTTCAAACCGGTCTCACGTTTCAGTTTGCAACGGTTGAAATGGATGTAAGCGGTAGCGCGCCCGTTGAAATTTCGCGCACGCTTAGCGCAAGTATCACGCGCGCAAGCGATCTGTGCGATGTAAGCTGGGCATGGAGTGCGGATGGCGCGCATGTTGTGTTTTACATGCAGCATTCGGACCCTGGGAGTCCCGCAGCTTTTGCACTGTATACCGTTGCAACGCGCAGTTTTGGTGCGTTGCTCAGCCATAATCTTGGCACTGCCAGTGCGCATAATCAGATTGCATGGCTTGATGCGCAGCGTTTTGTACTGATCGATAGTGTTGGCGGCGCAGTGGGCGTGAGGGTCTATGCCGCAGCAGGCACCAGCATCACTGCGCTTGGTTTTTATGATGTATGGGGCGCAGGGAGTGGCAGCACGCGCTTTCAATTACCTTTTGCGCAATTCTGCCCTTTGTCCGGCGGTCTTTGCATGCTGATGACGGATGCGCTGGTTGCGCCCAACACTCTTTACGCGCGCAGCCTGTGCTGGAACAATAATAGCCTGCAGATTGGTAGCGAAATCACGGTAAGTAATAGCCTTGGCGCATTTTCATCAGGCAGGGCAGCGCTTTTAAAGATTGCGGATAATGAATATGTATTGGCGCGGATGGGAACTGCGAGCATTCAGCTGCTCAGTTTTACGGCCAATTTTACAAGCGTAACAGTCTCGCGCATCCCGACAAGCATTGCTGTTTCGCCAAGTGGGGATCTGTCGGTAAGCTTTAATGGCAGCAGGCTGTGCTTTATGCACGAAATCTTTAGTATCAGTGCGTATCGCTATGGTGAGATTACGCTGACTGCAACGAGCTTTACGCTTACGCTGGCAAGCACAGTGATCACTGGCACCTATGGCGGTGTTGTTAATTGATCCTAGCTAAACCACCGCCTAAGGCGGTGCGAATAACGGCGGTTATACATTTACGGGATTGAGTCATAAAAGTCTCCTTGGGGAACTACCA
>RGZA01000221.1 GCA_010031785.1 Alphaproteobacteria bacterium | reverse complement strand
AAAGATGCAAATGTAGGTAAAAGAGATAGTTTAGTGTTAATTAGACATTTATTATATATATTTAATAATGATAGTGAGAGTAATATTATAAGTGAACCGTTATTATCGGTATTATATGATTATATAAAACTGACAAATATTAATAAATTTGATTATATTGTTGGTACAGATGCAGATACAGTTTTTGATAATCAATGTACACTAAATTTATTAAAATCAATTGATTGGGACCCAAATACACATGGTGTTGTTGGATTTGTGCATGTATCACCTAATATGCCTAAATGGTCATTTCTTACTATTTATCAATTTACAGAATATATTATAGCGCAGTCTTTAAGAAGAGTACAACAATCGATTGTGACAAATAAGGTAAGTTGTTTATCTGGATGTGTTCAAATTTTGCGTGTATCTAAAGAAACATGTGGAGATAAAATTTTAAAAGCATTTAATGCTTATCCAAATAAAAATGCAAATGTATGGAGACATATTTTATCATTTGCGAGTGAAGATCGTAATCATGTATGTTTAATGTTACATATGTATCCATATGTTAAAACACGACAATGTTTAACGGCAAAGGCATATACAATGATTCCAGACACAATTGCAATATTTAGGTCACAACGTAGAAGATGGTCACTTGGCGCAACGAGTAATGATATATTATTGATGTATAAATCAGGTATTAATTTTTATGAAAGAATAAGTGCATGGGTTAATGTTATTACATATATTTTATCATTATATATATTTGTGGCTACAATTACATTATATTATACAATATTTTCTCATCCATCATTGATGTTATTATATTTATCAATTCCTATATTTATACCTATATTATATGAAATATGTATTATATTATGGTATAAATTTGATAATAAAATAGATGTAATTAGATTTATAATAGGTTTATTTGTATATATATTTTGTGGCGCAGTAATTAATATAATGATTGGTATTTATAGTTTATTAAATATAGATTGTTTTAAATGGGGTAAAACAAGAATAACTCAAGATACGGTAAATGAACATAATATTATAGAAATGGTAGTTGTTACATAATAAAAGTGTTAATTAATAAATGAGTTTGAACTAGAGGGAAATGTTTGACTTAAAATATCAGACCTATTGGATGACAAATTTGATGACAAGTTTGATGACGCGTTAGATGACAAATTAGGTGAAACATGTGTTAATAAATGTGAATTAGGTGAAACATGTGTTAATAAATGTGAATTAGGTGAAAGATTGTCATTATAAAAGTAATAACAAATATATAGAATAGTAGGAATAAATAATAAATAAATAATGTTTATTTTTTGAGGTTTTCTAGTTTGATTGCGAGAAGATATTAAATTAATTAGTAATATATAAAAACATATAGTAGAAATAACTACAAATACATGAATATTTATATACATTATTATATGTATATAAAAAATTTTTTAATTAAATAAATTGTATATTATAATTTATTTCCGGTATTTCATTAACTTTTTTTTAACATGTTAATATAATATGAGTGATAAAAAGCATAAATCTATTAAACAAAT
>RGZA01000023.1 GCA_010031785.1 Alphaproteobacteria bacterium | reverse complement strand
GGTTTGGCCTTGTCTTGATATCCACCCAGCCCTGTTTATTCGCCTGGAACATCAGGCTGCCGGTGTAGCGGATTTCTTCCATCGCACCCTGAAAACGTAAGCGCAAATCATTGCGTAATTCTTCTGGCAAATGACTACCGGTGCGAACAATGAGATCAAGTTTTTTCTGATGCACAAGCCCATCAATCTGCACGGGGCCCAAACGGCTTAGCGATACGTCAATGAGAAAGCGCCGCGCAATATCACGATCCGCCTTTTGTTGTTTCTGGCGGTGATCTTCATGCACAAAAAAACGGAATTGTTGCATCTTGTCGCCATCAAGATAGGGCACCGTCATGCCATGCCAGGGGGAGCCCGCGCTATCAATCGCAGGCTGCTTGCTGCCGAGCAATTCTTCCTGCATGCGCTGCACCAATCCTTGTTTACCAAGGGCTTCCAGTGCGTTCCTCACATCCTCACCGAGCCATGCGGCCATATTACCCTTTTGTAAAGCAACCATGAAAAATAGTACCGCGCCGGAAACATGGTTGCTTTGTGCCTGCGGAATACGGAAATTTTTCACCTCATTGATCAGCATCGGATTTTGCTGGGTGAGCAGTTCAATCGCTTCACGCAAACCTTCAAACGCGGTTGGAAGCTGTTTAACTTCCTTATCGGTGACGAGCTCAGCACCCGCGCCAAGCGTCACCTGAATTTTAGTGCCAACCGGCCAATGCTTGTCGGTATTCACAACCGCAATCTGATCATCGACAGAAATAATCGGCTGGCCCGATGGCGTTGCGCCCCGCACCACAGCTGTAAAGGTTTTATCCGCATGTGGGACATCTAACGTATCAGGCGTTGCAACATTTACAATGCGCAAAGGGAGTAATTGCGGTTTTAAATTATCAATGGGCAGTGGTAATTTGATAGGCGCATCGCCTTTTTGCGGGAGCTGTTGCCCACTGCTTTGCTGACCAGCCGTTGAGCCTTGCTCGTAAGTGTTGCGTGAAGTTTGCGATGCAGCATTGAGCGTTTGCAACGGTGCATTAGATAGTTTTGCCGTAGATAGATTGGATGTTGTTGGCACTTGCGTTGCAGGCGTTTGCTCAGCCGTTGTTTGGGTATTAATCGCTGTGCGCGTTGCTTGCGCAGAGAAGCTATTTGCTTTCTGCGAAATGGTTTTATTAAAACCCGGCAAAAGATTAGAGAGCAGGGTGGATGGTAACACTGTTACCTGAAACACCTGCCCGACTTTTGGAATTTCAGTAGTCAATGTCTGGCGCGATAGCGCAGAACTTGAAGCAAGGGATTGCTCCACTTGTCCTGCCAGTTGTGCGGCCTTGCTGCCTACAACCAGAATTGCTTCAAGCCCGTTGGGCCCCGGGCGCAATTGCAAGGTTACGCGTGATGGCATATTATCCTGAATTTGTTGGCGCGCGGTTTCAGGAACGCGGATTAAAAAATCACCTTGCCCCGTGCGCAATAAAATCTGATCGATGGTTGGTGTTTGCGATGCTGTTCCGTCGATGACAACTGCACGCGCTAACGCTGCGGCATCAATCGGTGAACGCTGTACCGTTACGGCGATACTTTGCGCAATTTCATTGGCTTGCGCGGGTGCTTGCTGTGCCAGAATGGCCTGGATGGCTTGCAACTGATCGGGAGGCAGTGCAGACATCGCCTATCTCTATCCTTTGCGCAGAAGTTTGCGGACTATGGCTTCAACATCCATTGCCGCTTCGGTTGAAGGATGCCGTTTGAGCAAGGGTGTTTGCGCGCGAATGGCTTCGCGCACCTTAATATCGCGGCGGATGATGCCGATAAGCGGCGGTTCATATTTCAGGAAATTACGGCATACATTTAAAATCGTTTCATAGGTTTTCTCGCCTTCACGCACGTTTGCCGCCATATTCACAACAATACCGATATTGGCCAATGCGTTCGATGCATGCGTCAGCTTGATAAAGGCATAGGCATCAGTGAGCGATGTCGGCTCATCCGTAATCACAATTAGCGTCATGCCAGCAGGGCCAGCCATCAGCCGCACTGGGCGATCAACGCCCGCGCCAAGATCCACAATCACCTTGTCATAACTGCCTGCAAGCTGAATGAGATCGTTGCGAAGCTCGGCAAGACGTTGTGTTGGAATATTGGCAAGCGTACCCGAACCCGAACGGCCTGCAATAATATCAAACTTGCCCTCGATGTAATGGGTGATCGCGCCTTTGAGCGTGATCTTGTTATCGAGCACGCCGCCTAGATCCTGTTCCGGCGTAAGGCCCAATTGTATATCAACATTGGCAAGGCCAAGATCGCCATCAAACAGCAATACGCGCTGGCCTTTTTGCGCAAGGGTGTAGCACAGAGTAGTTGAAAACCATGTTTTACCAACGCCGCCCTTGCCACTGGCAATCGCGATCATGTTGGGGCACGACAAAGGTTCGGGGAGATTTTTATTTGCGGTTGTAAGATCCATGAGGCTTCTCCAATTATGCTGTTCCGGTTGATTTTTTTAAAACCGCTGAAACAACATCTGCGGGTAGTAAGAGGCGCGCGAGCGTCACGGGATTTACGGCTTGCAATCCTTCGGTCACTTTGGGCGAAAGGCTCATGTCACAGAGATGTAATCCGGTTTCATGCGCGATACTGAGCATGCTGCCAAGGCGGCGCGTCATATCAACCTTGGTAACAATCATTTTACGCACGCCGACATCCATAAAAGCGCGCGCAATATCAATTCCTTCCTGTGCATCTAGGCCGGCGGGCAATACCAGCACGGGTTCCATATCTGCTGCACTGATCATCTTGCGCAGATCAAACATGTCGCCTTTGCTGAACGGGTTGCGGCCGGTGTTATCAATCAACACCACTTCGCCATTTTGATGCGTTTCGATTGCATCGCGCAAAGCAGGGGGATCTTCAACCTCAATCAGATCAATTTTTAATAGTCGGGTGAGGGATGATAGCTGCTCAATCGCCCCCGCACGCGTAAGATCGGTTGTAATTACGCCAACGCGGTTTTTATGCAGGATGCGATTGGCGGCGATCTTGGCGATGGTCAGGGTTTTTCCAGCACCGGGCGGGCCAACAAGGCAGATCGGTTTATTGCTGCCATCAAACAGCGGTGCATAATTAAAATGTTTATCCATGGCCGCATTGCATCTGCCAGAGTTTCACCGTGAAAGGAACGCAGCCGCATCAGATTTGACCTAATGTTTTAATGCGCGCCTTGGAATGAATTTCATTCTGCGACACAACAGTGGTGGAAGAGCGGAAGCGCTCAACGATGGAACGCACATAGGGGCGAATACCGGGCGAGGTGAGCAGCACGGGCGTTTCACCCATCTGCGCATGCTTGTCAAACGTGGTACGCACCGCATTGATGAATTGCTGCAAGCGGCTGGGCGCCATCGCAAGTTGTTTTTCTTCGCCTTCACCGACAATGGATTCAGCAAAGGCCTGTTCCCATTCCGGTGACAGGGTAACAAGCGGAATAAAGCCTGTATCGCGCGTGTGGCTTTCCGAAATCTGCCGCGAAAGCCGCGCGCGCACATGTTCGGTAATTGCGGTGATGTTGCGCGTAACCGCGGAAGCTTCAGAAACACCTTCTAAAATGCTTGGCAAATCGCGGATCGAAATACGTTCGGATAGCAGATTTTGCAACACACGCTGCAATCCACCAATGGTAATTTGCGAGGGGATCACATCGGCCACCAGTTTCTGATGTTCCTTATCCAATTCGTCCAATAATTTTTGTGTTTCGGAATAGGTGAGCATTTCCGACATGTTGTCTTTGACAATTTCGGTAAGATGCGTTGTGACAACGGTTGGTGTATCAACAACGGTGTAGCCTTTAAACAATGCCTCTTCACGATAGCCGGGGTCAGACCATACGGCGGGTAGGCCAAAGGCGGGTTCAGTTGTCGGTTCACCTGGCAATGCAATGGTGTCACCGCGCGGGTCCATAATCAACAACATGCCGGGACGCAAAGTGCCACGGCCTGCTTCAATTTCCTTGATGCGCATCACATAGGTATTGGGCGCGAGCTGCAAATTATCCTGAATGCGCACCGATGGCAGCACAAAACCCATATCGCTGGCCAATTGGCGACGCAGGCCTTTGATCTGATCGGTAAGGCGCTGGCCCGCTTCGGAATTCACAAGCGCGAGTAAGCCATACCCAAGCTCAATGCGGATGGTATCAATGGCAAGGGAGCGTGCAATGGGTTCTTCTGCAACCGGCGCAAGCGGCGCGGCATTTTCCATCGCTTGTTTATCGGCAAGCTCACGTTGAACCTGCGGCATTTTCCATGCAAAGTAACCAAGAACACCTGCCAAAATCCAAAAAGGGATTTTTGGAATACCCGGCATCAGGGACATAATGCCAAGCAAGCCAGCCGTAAAACCAAGCGCAATCGGGTAAGCCCCCAACTGGCCAAACATACTGGTTTTGGTGCCATCATCCGCACTACCGGTTTTGGAAACAAGGAAACCGGCGGCGATGGATACGATGAGGGCTGGAACCTGCGTTGCAATACCATCACCGATCGTCAGGCGGATGTAGGTATCTGCCGCCTTCATAAATTCCATATGATGCATCACCATGCCGATGATGGTTCCACCGATGATATTAACAAAGGTAATGATCAACCCGGCAATCGCATCACCGCGCACGAATTTGGATGCACCATCCATCGATCCGAAGAAGTTGCTTTCATTTTCCAGTTCTTTGCGGCGGCTACGCGCGGTTGCTTCATCAATCATGCCGGAGGATAAATCGGCATCAATGGCCATTTGCTTGCCGGGCATCGCATCCAACGTAAAGCGTGCGGCAACTTCTGCGATACGGCCCGAACCTTTGGTAATGACGACGAAGTTTACGATGGTAAGGATCGCAAACACGATCATCCCGATCACAAAATTACCGCTCATGATAAAGCCGGCAAAGGCTTCAACCACCATCCCCGCTGCATCGGTGCCTTCATTACCATGCGATAAAATCAAACGCGTGGTGCCAAGGTTTAATGCAAGCCGCAACAGCGTTGCAATCAACAGGATGGTTGGAAAGGAGCTGAGATCGAGCGCTTTTTTGATGAACAGCACCGTCATCAAAATAATCACGGAGAAGGTCAGCGATAATGTAAGGCCCATATCCACAACAAAGGTGGGCATAGGGATGATCATCATCATCACGATGCTGATCAGGCCAACCGCAAGCCACATGTCCGAGCGCGCAAACAGACGGTTTAGGGCTGTCATATCAAAATCGCCACCACCTGTTTCTACCGGATTTGTCATAAGAACCTATGGGTTAGGATTATCCGATATTAGCGCGGCCTGTTTCACCGGGCATGGGAATATTCAATCCCTTGTCGGTGTATTCCTTAAGCTTGTTACGCAGCGTGCGAATGGAAATACCCAAGATTGTAGCGGCATGCGTGCGGTTGCCAAGGCAATGTTGCAGCGTATCAATGATCAGATCGCGCTCGACATCGGCAACAGTTTTACCAACCATGCTGCCCCCTGGTACGCCTGCATTCATAATGCTTTGCGCTGTGCGGGCCATGCCATTGGCATCGGGCATGTTAAGGCTTTGCCCGCTTAGCGTAACGGCTTCTGCTTCAATCATGTCACCCGATGACATCAACACCGCGCGATGCATGGTGTTTTCAAGCTCCCGCACATTGCCGCGCCAGTGATGGCTTTGCAGTGATTGCAGGGCTGCTGGTGAGATGACTTTATTAGGAAAGCCATTGGCTTCGGCAAATTTGGCAGCAAAAAATTCAGACAGTGGTTTGATGTCCAGCGGCCGTTCGCGCAACGTAGGTATGCGGATAGACATCACGTTAAGGCGGAAATATAAATCCTCACGGAAGCGTTTGTTACGCACTTCTTCTTCCATGTTGCGGTTAGAGGTTGCGATGATGCGCACATCGACCTTGATCGGTTGGTTGCCACCCACGCGGTCAATTTCGCGTTCCTGCAATGCGCGCAGCAATTTGGCTTGCAGACGCATATCCATTTCGCTCATTTCATCCAATAATAACGTGCCGCCATTGGCTTCTTCAAATTTACCAAGACGTCGCGCAACTGCACCGGTAAACGCACCTTTTTCATGGCCGAACAGCTCAGATTCCAAAAGATTATCCGGAATAGCCGCGCAGTTTACGGCAACAAAGTTTCCAGCTGAACGGTTGCTCTTGCGGTGAATATGCCGTGCGAGTACTTCCTTACCGGTGCCAGATTCACCAGTGATCAAAACCGATGCGGCGCTTGGCGCAACTTTCTCCGCCATGTCGATCACAGCCTTCATCGCAGGATCGCCCGAGATGATGTTGTGGCTTTCTTCGGTAACTGCTTGCAGAACCGCAGCGATCAGCTCGGCATCAGGGGGCAGGGGGATGTATTCTTTTGCGCCGGCTTTAATTGCGCGCACTGCTGCTTCGGCATCATTACCAATGCCGCAAGCGATGGTGGGAACATTGATGCGCTCAAGCTTGATCTGGTTGATCAGATCCGCAACATCGCAGCGCACATCGACCATCACAAGATCGATGCCCTGACCACTACGCAGCACATTCATTGCGCCTGAAATCGTATCGATATGCGATACCTTTGCACCGCGCTGATGCGCAATCTTGCCTGCGACAGCAATGGGGCCTTCCATGGTTCCAACAATTAATAACCGCATTGTTTATGCTCCTGCATCTTTTATATTTTAGGATTCTTTACGTTCAGTTTTGATAATTTCAGTCATGGTAATGCCTAGGCGATCTTCAACCACCACCACTTCGCCGCGTGCTACAAGGCGGTTGTTAACATAAATATCGATCGCTTCGCCAACCTTGCGATCAAGTTCAACGACAGCGCCGCGACCCAGTTTTAAAAGGCTGCTCACCGGCATGGTTGCCTTGCCAAGTACGGCAGAAACTTCAACCGGCACGGCATAGACAGCATCCAGATGTTCGATGGTAACGCCAGCGCCATCGGGGTTGCCGTTGGTGCCGTTAAGTTCATTAAGGTTGAGGGATTCTTTGTCGGCCATAATCAGTTACTCCTTGAGAATGTTAAATTGCGGAATGTTAAACCGCGATATCGGTTGTTGATGAATTTTCATCAGGTGGGTGCGGGGTGTATTCGGAATTTGTTTGCGGATGCGATTGGTGACGGTGTAGCTGGCGCTCAATCTCCGACCAGGTGAGATTAACCGAGCGCTCCATGCCGCCATCCGCCCATTCAAGGCGGCAATCATTTTCAGTAAGCGTGCTATCGGCCAGAATAATCATCTTGCCTGCATAGCCAATGCGTGCGGTGAGGGCATTGATTTCGCGGCTTACATCATCAAATTGTGCATCAGAAATACGCAACACCATGCGCGGTTCATTAATCATGTCGGTTACACAAGATTCAACCGCTGCAGTAATTTCCTGCACGCCATTCTTACGGATAAAATCAGGAATAATTTTGCGTGCAATGGCCAGCGCG
This sequence comes from Alphaproteobacteria bacterium, assembly GCA_010031785.1. Lineage (GTDB taxonomy): Bacteria > Pseudomonadota > Alphaproteobacteria > UBA9219 > RGZA01 > RGZA01. Next base: position 15,003 of record RGZA01000023.1, on the reverse strand, counting down.
ATTTCGCCAGAAGCCTGTTTTTTCTCCGCAGAGCCTTTCCAGACTTCATCAGCCATGCGCTCAAAAATAAGCTGGATGTTCGCTAGGATTTCGTGCTGATGGTTTTTCAGATCCCTCATCGCGGCTTCCTTACCTGCAACAAATCCCTGATCATGGGATTGTTCCTTGGCCAGCGCCATTTCTTCTTCGCTGAAAACCGTAGGTGCTTTCTTTTCCTGCACAGCCTTGAGCGCTTCCAGATCAAAGGAAGTGTCAAACATGAAGCGTTGGGGTGCGGTTTCACTCATTAATAGACCAGCTCCTCATCTTCGTTGCCGCGACTAATATCAATTTCGCCTTTGGCTGCTAATGTTTTTGCAGAAAGCACCAGCGATGCCTGTGCTTCATCCACATCGCGCAGGCGGATAGGGCCAAGGCCAGCAATTTCTTCTTTCAAAAGTTTGCCAGCGCGCTCTGACATATTGGCGAAAAAGAGATCACGCAATGTTTCCGATGCGCCTTTAAGTGCAATTGGCAATTTGGATTTGTCGACCACGCGCATAAGCGCCTGAATGGCTGGGGGTGCAAGCTTGCCAAGATCTTCAAAGGTGAACATCAGACTTTTGATTTTTTCAGCCGCATCATGATTGCGTTCTTCAAGCGCGCCTAGGAATTTTGCTTCAGAAGCGCGATCAAGATTATTGAAAATTTCTGCCATCATTTCATGCGCATCGCGGCGATTGGTGCGCGCAAGGTTGCTCATGAATTCAGTACGCAGGGTTTTTTCGATATCATCCAATACTTCTTTTTGCACGGCTTCCATACGCAGCATGCGCATGATAACTTCCATGGCAAAGCTTTCAGGAAGGGTGCCAAGGACGCGCGATGCGTGGTCGGGCTTGATCTTGGAAAGCACGACGGCCACGGTTTGTGGATATTCATTTTTCAGGTAATTGGCCAATACTTCTTCATTCACATTGGCAAGCTTATCCCACATGGTGCGACCAGCAGGGCCACGGATATCTTCCATGATGCCGCCGACCTTGCTTTTATCCAAAACGCGTAACAGCAGGCGTTCGGTGGATTCAAGCGTGCCGCTTAGCGAACCGGTTGAAGAAATCTGCGTTGCAAATTCAACAAACAATGTTTCAACCAGCGTGGAACTTACGGTGCCAAGCGTTGCCATGACTTGCGATATTTCCCTGATCTCATCATCATTCATGAATGAGAAAAGTTTTGCCGCATGTTCTTCACCCAGCGACAAAATCACAATCGCTGCCTTTTCAGGCCCTGATAATCCTCGTGCGTCTTCGCGTACCCGTCCAGCCATGGACCACTCCTACTTCGTTTCTGCGTAAATCCAGTTGCGAATAATTCCAACCGCTTCTTCAGGATGCTTTTCGACAATCTCTCCCACTTTTTTGAGGGAAGATGCCTTAACGCGGCCTTCGACGCTGGCGATATCAATCATTTTTTCAAATGAACCTTCATCATCTTCTGCTCCCGGGCCGCTCAGCGCGCCAGCGCTGGCGCCGGGCGCAGCCAGTTTATTGCCGCCTGCATTGCTGAGCAGATTTACATTACCACCGCTGAGCATGTTGCCACCTTCACCACCAACGGCAGAGGTTGCGCCTTCCAGCACCTGCTTAAGAATAGGGCGTACCACGAGCAGAATAGCGAGCAAGCCAAGAAGCGCCATGATTACGGATTCAGCAATGCGCATCATTTCCGGTGTCATGAACGCCATCAGGCCGCCATCGCCTGCGGTTTGGCCATCTGTTGCAGAAGTAAATTGCATATTCACAACTTCAATACTGTCGCCGCGCGTGGCATCCACATTCACAGCGGAGCGTACAAGGGTTTTGATTTGCTCCAGCTCTTCCTTGCTACGTGGCTTGTAAACCTGCTTGCCAACAGCGCCAGCTTCGTATAGGCCATCGACGAGAACGGCGACCGACTGCTTTTTAATACTACCGCTTTCGCGCACATGACTGCGCACGGTTTTGTTGATTTCGTAATTAATCTGTTCTTCGGTGTTGTTGCTTGCATTATTCGTTGCACCGCCACCGCCTGATGCTCCGCCGGGTAAATTACCTGCAGCCGACACTCCGCCAGAACCGCTTTCTGTCGTTTTGCCTTCTTCGGATTTGGTAACCTGACTGCGAACAACTTGACCTTCCGGATCATAAATTTCAGAAGATGTGGTAACCTTGTCAAAATCCATTTCTACGGAAACCTCAGCGCGCGCTTTGCCATAGCCGAGCGAGCGTGAGAGGAGGTCTTCAATTTTATCAACCTGCGCTTTTTCAAAATTATGGCGCATTTCTTCCTGGGTGGAAGCTTCACCGGCAGCGCTATTGCGATCCATCGACTTGGCTAACAACGCGCCCTTATCATCGACAATCGAGATATTATCGGTTTGCAAATTGGGAACAGCGGCAGCGATTAATTGACGGATCGCAGCCACCTGATCTTTACCCAAGCTTGCAGCGCCCTTGATTTTTAAGAACACTGAAGCCGATGCTTTTTGATCGTTCTGGCTGAACATTTCATGCTTTGGCAATACCAGATGCACACGCGCTGATTGCACTGCATTTACGGTGCTGATGGTGCGGGCAAGTTCGCCTTCAAGTGCGCGCAGTTGATTAATGTTTTGTACGAAGCTTGTGGTGCTAAAGCCATCTTTTTGATCAAAAATTTCATAGCCAATGGAGCCACCACGGGGCAGGCCTTGCTGCGCCATATTCATGCGTAATTTTCCAACCTGTTCAGTTGGCACCTTGATGCTGGTGCCATTCGCGCTGACTTCATAAGGAATTTTCAGCGTATCAAGCTGCGCAACAATCGAGCCACCATCGGATGGATCAAGGCCACTATATAAGAGTGCCATTGGCCCTGATGACATCTTGGTTGCCATAAATGCAAAAAAGATAATAACTGCGAGCATTGTGCCGCCAAGCGCCGCAAGACGTACCACACCCAGACCACGTAAGGTTTGCATAAGCTGATTCAAGAGAACGACTCCATACGTTTTATGAAATGTTTAGATAGGAAAAGCGGAAGTGAATTAGTAACCTTGACCTTCATCTTTATTAACCAGCCCATTAACCATACTGTTTCAGTCATGAAAAACTTCTTAACAAGCCCGGCAATTTTTACCCACCAGCTCATTTCTAGGTAATTTTTGCCTAGCAATCCTTACCAACTAGTTAACAGATTCATATGAACATTGCGGCACCAGATTCTAACCTTTGGAATAAAAGCTTCATTGCCGTTGCTTTCCTTATCACACTCGCGCTCGCGGCCCTTTACTGTGCAACGGTAGGGGTTGTGGCCCTGTGGCCTAATACATTGTTATACGCCGAACGTGCCCGCCATTTATTGGAGGAGGGCAGGTTTGCGTTAAGTTCAGCAACGACCCTTTCCTTCCTGCCGCTCTATTCGCTGCTGATGAGCCTGGCATTTTCTGTGCCGAGCATGCTGCTTGGCCATCAGATCTTGATAGGGGTGCAAGCGGCCATCATTTGCAGCGCATTTTTTCCTGTGCGAAGCATGTTGCTTAAGGGAACGGAACTGAATTCCATTCAGGCAATGCTGCTGGCGAGCGTGGCAGTGTTATCACCTATACTATTACCCTATGCGCCGATCCTGAGTGCCGAGGCGCTGTTTATCCCGTTGCTACTATGGTTTGCTTATTTTTATGATCGGCAAGCCACGCTGCATAGCGCGATCCTGCTGGGTTTGATGCTGCTGACGTTGCAGATTGGCTGGGTGATTTATGCGGCGGTATTGCTGAATAGCCTATTAAATAAAAAGAACAGGCTGTTACGCATTGGCGTGCCGTTGCTGTTTGTAGCCGCATGGCAGCTTTATTCGATTGTCATTTTGCAAAAGCCGTTTGCGTTACCGGACTTTGATTTAAACAATGGCCTCGCACGTTTTAATTTTATAAAAAACGGGCTAATCTATCTTTTTTATGCAGGTATGCCACTTGCTGGGCTCAGTCTTATTCTTTCCTGTGTGGGTAAAAAAAATCCCCTATGGAATGATGGCTTTTTCCGCTTTGTATTTTTTGCTGTTGTAGGCGTTGTGCTCTACACCGCTTTTACAACGCCAATTATTGTTGACCGTAAGCTTGATTATCTCACCAACCGCGCCCTGGATATGATTGGGCTGTTGCCACTGATTGTGTTTTTCCGTTTGTCTGAACAAACACGCAAGGTCGTTGTGGCCAATGGTTTGCTGGTGTTTTTATGCATGCTGGTCTTTGGTTTTCCTTATGCGCTGAAAACGGATTTTATGTCCGGGGTCGGCTATTGGGCGCAATCGCTGCAAAATGCTAATCTTGGCATTATTCGCAATGTCATCTATCTGATCCTGATTGCTATTCCTGCGGCGATGGTGTGGGTAAAGCCACGCTGGTTTGTGTGGGCGTATCTGTGCTGCGCAGCGATTATTTCCTTTGCATCGATCATGTATGACAAGGATATATGGGGTAAAAACGAAGACGGCAATTTCAACTATATAAATAGTGCGGCGTTTGAAACAAACAGCGATCTGCGTGATGCGCGTGCGATCTATGCCGACTATCAGTGCCTTGCAAGTAAAAATAATGATATTAGCCATCTCTATCGCTGCAGCGATCTTGCCAAAATACTTTATTTTCTGCCGCGCAGCTTTAAGCCAATCAGCGCCCTTAACCTTGCATCTGTAAATGATGATCCAATCCTGTTTGCCAGCAGTGAGCATGACAATACATTTGGCAAAATAGTCGCTTATAGCGGGCTTGGAAAAATCCAGAAAATAACCAAAGCGGATATCGTGGCGGTGCAATTAACGCCCATTGTCAGCGTGAAAAGCTTTACGCATATGGGGCGCTATATCAATCTTCCCATCGGTAACCAGATGGAGCGCGTAACGCTCCTCGCGCCTGAGGTGACATTATCGATTGAGGCAAACAAAGAAGGCTGCGTTGAAGCGCATTTTATATTGGCTTCAGCCAATGATGAGCCCAAAACAGTCGAGTTTATCCTTAATGATGTATCGCTGCGTATGGCAGCATTTAAGCCTATTGCGCGTGATATTCTCTCGCGGGATTACAGCATTCCGCTACGCCTGAATGCCGGTAACAATAGCTTAACACTGCGCTATGGTGCGATCACTGAGCAGCCAACCTTGCTGATGGTAGATCGCCCAAGCTTTAAACCGTGCAGACGCTAAGCCGCCAAAGCTTCTTCAGCATCAAGCACGCCTGCAATCGCATGCATAACGGCCGCAATACGGATTGCGTTCTGGATGACTGCTGTTTCAATGCCATGGCCACGTAATTTTGCATCATGGCTTTCAATGCACATGCCGCAGCCATTAATCGATGACACCGCAAGGCTCCACAATTCAAAATCCATTTTATCCGCGCCAGAATTTGCAATCACATTCATGCGCAATTTTGCGGGCATGGTCTTATATTCGGCATGTTCGGCCAAATGAATAAAACGGTAATAGATATTATTCATACCCATAATCGCAGCGGCAGCCTTTGCACCATTAAGTACTTCAGGCGAAAGCTTGTCTTTAAATTCTTCAACAACGGCCTTAGTTAGGCGTGCATTGCGCGAAGCCATAGCGCAGGAAATAAACGCGCCAGCCTTTTGCGTATCATTGAGCACCGTTTCAGACAGCAAGGTTGAAAGGTTAAGCTTCAGATCTTTGGCATAATCGGGCAGGGATTCACGTAACGCTTCAAGGGACATGGGTCTTCTCCAGAATAGGGATGATACTAACTATACGGTGCATCCACCGAATTGGATCACATAAAAAAACAGCGGCCCGAAAGCCGCTGTTTAAAATCACTAAAGGCAATGGAATTATCCAACCTTCAACACAGCATCGCCTTTTTCCCAATTGCATGGGCAAAGCTCACCGGTTTGCAACGCATCAAGGACACGCAGCACTTCATCAACATTGCGGCCAACATCAAGACCATTGACCGATGCGAACTGAATGGTGCCATCGGGATCAACGATAAAGGTTGCGCGCAAGGCAACACCCGCTTGCTTGTCAAGAATACCAAGCGCTGTGCAAAGCTCACGCTTGATGTCGGAAAGCATCGCAAAGGGCAGATCCTTAAGATCCGCATGATGCGTGCGCCATGCATGATGCACAAATTCGCTATCGGTGCTTAGGCCATAGACAACGGCATCACGTTCGTTGAATTGCTTGTTGAGTTTGCCGAATGCAGAAATTTCGGTTGGGCATACAAACGTAAAATCCTTTGGCCAGAAGAAAAAGATTTTCCACTTACCTTTATCAGATGCGTTGGTGAAATCCTTAAATGCGGTTTTAAGGTCGGTGCTTACAACACCTTTAAGATTGAATTGGGGGAATGTATCGCCAACGGTTAGCATTGCGGTTCTCCTGGTATGAAAAGGGCCTGATCTTGTTCGTATGTATATAAGTGCTGTTGAAGCGGAGTTCAACTATAACACATAACCCTGTATACGGGCGAAAACGGAGGGTGGATCACTCGGCCAATTAGATCAAGCCAAAGAAGTGCTTAAGCTGCACAACAGTTGAGTGCGGCAGATTGATCGCCGTAAGGACGATCAAATAAATGAACAGGTATTTGAACTGAATAGGTATCGTTAGCTTGGTCATCTTTGCACCAAAAAGTTCTTAGGACCAGCTATAATTGCACAAAAATTGCTCTGCGACAAGATGGCAGCATGGCTGAAATACTTTCGTAATAAGCGCCCCATAAAAACGCAATCAAATCAATAGATACGCAGCGATTATTAAACTAGGTTTTGTATGTCTTTTAAGGGAATCAACGCTATGCGCCTATGGCTTGTTACAACATTTCCAAATGCAGCATGGGATGTGTATGCACAGGTATGTTTGCAAAGTCTGGTTGATTATCTGCCAGATACAGTGAAGCTGTGTGTGGGGCTTGATGATGCGCAGCTTGAAAATCCTGTACGAGCACTGCTTTCACCGCAGCATGAGCTATGGGTAGGTCGCAATGGTGATCATCAGGGTTTCATCGCGCAATTTCAAAACCGCGATCATGCAAGCGAATATCGCCTGCAGGCGGCGCGTTTTTGTCACAAGATTTTTGTGCTCAAAAAAATCATGGATAAGGCCGCAGCGCTTCCTGAAGACACCCGCCCCACATATATCATCTGGTGGGATGCCGATGCGCGGCTTACGCGCGCAGTAACGCAAATTGAACTCGAAGCGCTCATGCCAACAGGGCAGGAGGCTGTGAGCTATCTTGGCCGCAAAGACTGGGACCATAGCGAATGCGGCTTCATGGGCTTTAACATGGCGCATGAGGGGAAGGAGATTATTGACTGGATGCATATGTATTATGTGCAAGGGCTGGTGTTCAGCCTGCCGCAATGGCATGACAGTTACCTGTTTGATGTCGCGCGCAAAACGCATCGTGGCAAAAATCTTAGCGAAGGCGTTCCCGGAAATAATGTATGGGCTGCAACTGCGCTTGGCGTATTTTCAGAACATTGGAAAGGCCAAGCAGCCAAACAACAGCGCCGATCAAGTACGGACGCAGAGTTATTCAAGGCATAAAAAAAGCCCGCATAAAGCGGGCTTTTCTATTCTGTGTTCCAGAAAAAATTAATTAGACGTTTTATCCACCAGCTTGTTCTTTGCAATCCATGGCATCATCGCGCGGAGTTCTGCACCGACTTTTTCAATCGGATGTTCGCCTTCGTTGCGGCGGGTTGCCTTAAAGCTTGGCTGACCAGCCTTGCATTCCAGCATCCAGTCACGGGTAAAACGGCCAGATTGAATATCATTCAATGAATAAGCTTGGTCAAGCCGCCGCAAAGAACAGCCTGTTCACCGAACAAATCGGTTTCGCATTCTTCACGGAAGTTGGTTTCGATAATTCCAGAGCGACCACCACCAACTGCTGAAGCATAGGATAAAGCGATATCCATGGCTTTGGCATTGCGTGCTTCACTGCCATTTTGGTTTTGATGAACAGCTACAAGACAGGGTACGCCACCGCCTTTTACATATTCACCGCGCACAGTGTGGCCAGGGCCTTTTGGTGCGCACATGAACACATCAAGATCAGGGCGTGGCTCAATCAGGTTGAAGTGAATGTTAAGGCCATGGGCAAATGCAAGCGCTGCGCCTTGTTTCATGTTTGGTGCAAGATGATCGCGGTAAAGATCGGCCTGTAATTCATCGGGCGTCAAAATCATTACAACGTCGGCAATCTTTGCAGCGTCGGCAGGAGCCATAACTTTAAAGCCAGCTTTTTCTGCTTTCACAGCGCTGGGGGATCCGGGGCGAAGCGCGATGATGACATCCTTGACGCCGCTGTCGCGCAAATTGAGCGCATGCGCATGTCCTTGGCTGCCATAGCCGACAATGACAACCTTCTTTGATTTGATCAGGCTGATATCGGCATCCTTATCGTAATAAACGCGCATTGTAGTAGTTCCTTTCGAGAGTAAATAATACGGGTAGAAGGTAATGAGTAGAGAGTAATGAGTAATGAAAAACTTCACTACTTTCTACTCATTCCTCATTACTAGAAGATGGCTTTTGATCCGCGCGCTATGCCTAGCACACCGCTGCGTACCACTTCAATAAGGCCAAGTGGAGTGATTAATTCCACGAAGTTATTGATTTCCTCATTGGTGCCGCTGAACTCAAAAATGAAGGATTCAAGCGTGGCATCAATGGTTTTTGCATGAAAGACATCGGCGATGCGCAAGGCTTCGATGCGCTTTTCGCCCATGCTGTTAACTTTTAAAAGCGCGGTTTCACGCTCCAGCATCGGGCCCGCGCTGGTCAGATCTACGACTTTGCGCACCGGCACAAGGCGGTTTAGCTGCGCTTCAATCTGCTCAAGAATTTGCGGGGTCGCACATGACACGATGGTGATACGTGAAATCGCCTTTACTTTATCCACGCTCGCAACTGTCAGGCTGTCAATGTTATAGCCACGGCCAGAAAATAATCCGACAACGCGCGCCAGCACACCGGGTTCATCGTCAACGATTACAGAAAAAACATGGCGCTGTTGATTAATGATAGTTGGATCAGTCATTGCAAAAAACTTTCTATTGTGATTAAACCAAAACCAGACCTTCATCCGGTGTCTTGGATGAAATATCCTGGTCAGAGGATAAAATCATTTCATTGTGCGCGCGGCCCGATGGAATCATCGGGTAGCAGTTTTCTTTTTCATCAACGCACACGTCAACGATGCAAGGGCGGTCATTAACTGCCATCATTTGCTTGATCACGCCATCCAGTTCATCCGGTGTTCGTGCACGCAAGCCAACACCGCCAAATGCTTCCGCCAATTTGACGAAGTCAGGCAGGGCTGCTGTATAGCTTTCGGAATAGCGACCGCCATGGATTAGTTCCTGCCACTGGCGCACCATACCCATCCATTGGTTATTGAGGATGAAGATTTTGACCGGCAAACGGTACTGCACCGCGGTGCTCATTTCCTGAATATTCATCAAGATGGATGCTTCGCCCGCAATGTCGATCACAAGCTTGCCGGGATGCGCAAGCTGCGCGCCAATCGCTGCAGGCAAACCATACCCCATAGTGCCAAGACCGCCTGAGGTCATCCAGTGATTTGGTTCATCAAATGGCATGAATTGCGCCGCCCACATCTGATGCTGGCCAACTTCGGTTGTGATAAAGGTTTCAGTACCCTTGGTCAGATCGCGCAAGCGTTCCAACGCATATTGTGGCTTGATGATTTTATCTGATTTTTTATAGGCCAAACATTTACGTGCGCGCCATTCATTAATCTGCGCCCACCACTTCGCCAGTGCTGTTTTATTGGCGCTGTGTTTTTTCTTTTCCCAAACCTTGATCATCATTTCAATCGCAGTGCCCACATCACCAACGATAGGGATATCCACGACAACGGTTTTGTTGATCGAGCTTGCATCAATATCAACGTGAATTTTTTTGGAATGCGGTGCGAATTCCGAGAGCTTGCCGGTGACGCGGTCATCAAAGCGCGCGCCAAGATTAATCATCACATCGCAACCATGCATCGTAAGGTTCGCTTCGTACGTTCCATGCATACCAAGCATACCAACCCATTGCGGATCACTCGCCGGGAATGCGCCAAGGCCCATCAGCGTACTGGTCACAGGGTAACCGGTGAGCTTGGCAAACTTGCGCAATGCTTCCGATGCACGGGGGCCGGAATTGATAATGCCGCCACCCGTATAGAAAATAGGGCGTTCAGCATCGGCAATCAGATCAACTGCGCGTTCAATTGCATCCATATCTGGCATGGTTTTTGGTTGATAGGTCGGGTGCGTAACTTGCGCAGGCGATAAATAATCGCCGGGTGATAACTGCACATCTTTTGGAATATCAATCACAACAGGGCCGGGGCGGCCAGAGCGCGCAACGTGAAACGCTTCATGAATAACGCGCGCGAGTTTATTTGCATCCTTCACCAGATAATTATGCTTGGTACAGGGGCGGGTGATACCTGTGGTATCACATTCCTGAAACGCATCATTACCAATCAAATGGGTTGGAACCTGCCCTGTAAAACATACAACAGGAATGGAATCCAGCAATGCATCGGCAAGACCCGTTACGGCATTGGTTGCACCGGGCCCAGAAGTTACAAGCACAACGCCAACTTTTCCCGTTGAGCGTGCATAGCCTTCGGCCGCATGAACTGCGCCGCCTTCCTGGCGCACAAGAATATGGCGAATATCATTCTGCTTAAAAATCGCATCATAAATCGGAAGCACCGCGCCGCCCGGATATCCAAAGATCGTATCCACACCCTGATCACGCAGCGCTTTGACAAGAATATCCGCGCCATTAATTTTTTTATCGTGTTCAGCTTGCTGCTTTGGTTTTGGGTTGATATTCAACATGCAATTTTTCCGATTTCTGTAAAGATAACAATGCAGTAAAGTAATTTGCTTATATTTTAGGCAAATGAACTTATCCACAAGGGAAGGGAGCATAATCAATGCAAGGCAACCCCGTCAACCATGGATGCTGTTTAGACGGTAATAATTTAAGTCATGCCCGCCCAAAGGATTTCTGGGGCGGGCATCCACGAACTTACTTTTTTCCCTTAAAAATCAAAGTAATTGCTTATTATTTAGTTATTACAAGTAAACTCGTGGATGCCCGCCCCAGAAATCCTTTGGGCGGGCATGACGGTTATTTTATAATGTTTACTTCTCTCCCCGCTGCCGCTTCCTTCTTCATAAAACGGTTATTGAACCAGGTCATCTGCCGCTTGGCGTAATTGTGGCTGTGCTGTTCGGTTTTTGCAACCGCTTCTTCCCAGCTGGTTTCATTGCGAACAAAGGCCTGAAACTCCTGCACGCCCAAGGCTTTTTGTGATGGATGATCAAGCGCGGGTGTGTTCCTGACTTCATCCATTGCGCCTGCACTAATCATCTCTGCGATGCGTCCATCAATGCGGCGGTACAGCGCATCGCGCTCGGGCATCAACACGGTGCTTTTAAAATTCCAGTCAGTGGGCGCAGTGAGCAAGCCTTCCTTCTGCCAATGGCTCAGCGATTTGCCAGTTGCGACATACACGGCATACGCGCGGATTAGGCGCTGGCTATCGCCGGGTGGCAAGCGTATCGCGGCTGCCTTATCCACTTTCATCAGGCGATCACGAAAGGCAGGCCCGCCAAGTGTTTTATATTCTTCAATAATCTTTTCTCGCAGAACATCCGGTACATCTGGAATTTCTGAAATGCCATGCATCAATGCTTCCAGATATAGGCCGGTGCCACCGACCACAATCGGTTGCTTGCCAGCTGCTATAACATCAGTAATCGCGTTGATGGCCGTTGCGCGCCACGATGCCGCCGTGCTGATCGCTGGCGCATGCACGCTGCCATATAATAGGTGAGTGATGGCAGCGCGCGCTTCATCGCCCGGTTGTGCACTAAGAATAGGGAAGCTTGCATAAACCTGCATGGAATCAGCGTTGATAACCACACCGCCCAATTCCTGCGCCATGGCAAGCGCAAGGCCTGATTTGCCACTTGCGGTGGGTCCTGCAATGACAAAAATATCAGGCACTATTTATTTTGCTGAATACGGTCAGCAACCCACATTTTAATAATGGATTGACGGGTTACACCAAGGCGGCGCGCTTCATGATCAAGAGATTGCACTACCCACATCGGAAAATCCACATTCACACGTTTTTGGCTAATACCAGGGCGGCGCGCCTTTGCGAAGTCAAGATATTCTGAAATATCTTCGCCTGCGTCAAATTTCCGATCAAATTCGGCATCCGACAATTTTAATATTTTTTTGCTACTAGGTTTCTTCTTCATATTGAAAATACTCCGGTTCTCGTGACCTTCTTATTGAGATAATCCTTATTATGTTATTGGGTTCTGTTGCAATTGCCGTCCAGAATTTCCCGTTTATTTTTGCGACCACTGCGTAACGTTTTTCCAACTCATACCGCAAAGGAATTTCTAATCTATTTGCATCCGCCCATAGCAACTGACCTTGCACAAAATCAATCCCGTGCTTTTTTTTATTGGCAGTACTTTTCGCCTTATCAAACTCAAATTCCATTCAAACAATAACCTATCAAAAAAAGGATAAAAAAGCAATAATTATTATCCTTTCTATTGCTATAGAGTTTGAGGATCATTTTGTAATACTTCAATTTATTGCGTACTACCTGATAGACTTGCTTTTTTCTAAATTAAAACGCATACCTTTTCCTCCCTGTCCCCTCCTTGAATGTGAGTCTCCCTTATGACCTTTGGTTTTTTGATTTCTGACGCCCTAGCTGAAACCGTGGCCCAAACTGCTGCTCCCGTTGCTGCCGCTGCTGGCGCCGCGCCCACATCCGTTGAGGGTGTATTGATGCAATTCCTGCCGCTGTTTCTTATTTTTGGCGTGTTTTATTTCTTATTGATCCGCCCACAACAAAAGAAGTTCGAGCAACATAAAACGATGGTCGAAGCAATCCGTCGTGGCGACAAGGTTGTAACCGCCGGCGGTATCCTTGGTACTGTTGTGCGTGCAGAAGCAGGTGATGAAGTGCTTGTTGAAATTGCCGATAATGTCAAAGTTCGCGTAGTCAAAAGCACCATCACCATGGTCAATGCCAAAACCGAACCAACCGCTGAAATCTCAACTGACAAAAAAGACGCTTAATTATGCTGCAAATTTCCCGCTGGACGATCATTGCCACGCTGTTGCTCAGTGTGCTTTCTGTTTTATATGCGCTGCCAAATGTGCTCGATAAAGAAACACGCACCAAGCTGGAAACAAGCATGCCTGCATGGCTGCCAAGCCGTTCGGTAACGCTGGGCCTTGATTTGCAAGGCGGCTCGCACTTGTTGCTTGAAGTTAAAACCGATGTTGCGATCAGTGATCGTGTGAACACCTTGGTTGATCAGGTGCGCAGTGATTTGCGTAGCAAAAACATTGCCTATGAAAACCTTGCGCAGCAGGGCATGAAAGCATCCGTTACTATCACCAAGTCCGAACAGCTTGCCGATGCACGCAAAATCATCAGCGCGATTGATCCCGGCATTGTCGTTGAAAATGATGGATCAAAAATCACCCTTGCCCTTTCAGAAACGGCAATTAAGGAAAAACGCAGACAGGTGGTTGAGCAATCGATTGAAATCGTTCGCCGCCGCGTGGATGAAAGCGGCACACGCGAGCCATCCATCATGCGTCAAGGCGATGAGCGTATTGTGGTGCAGCTTCCCGGCGTGAATGATCCGGAACATATCAAAAATCTTCTTGGTAAAACCGCAAAGCTTGCTTTTCGTTTTGTAAACGATGAAGTGTCTGCTGCTGATATTGCCGCAAAACGTGCGCCTGCTGGTACTGAAATTCTGCCAAACGTTGATGAAAAATCAGCCCGCATGGAAGTGGTAAGCCGCCGCGTAATCCTGACTGGCGAAATGCTAACCGATGCGCAAGCAACCTTTCAGGAAGGTCTGCCGGTTGTAAGCTTTGTGTTTGATGGCATTGGCGCAAAAAAATTCGCAGAAGCCACCAGCACGAACGTAGGAAAACGCTTTGCGATTGTCCTTGATAACCAGGTGATTTCAGCGCCCGTCATCCGTGAACCGATTTTGGGTGGTCGCGGTATTATTTCCGGTAATTTCAGTGTGGAAGGTGCCAAGGATTTATCCTTGCTGCTGCGCGCAGGTGCTTTGCCCGCACCACTGACTGTGCTTGAAGAACGCACCGTTGGCGCGGGCCTTGGTACTGACAGCATTCAATATGGTATGCTTGCGGCCCTTGTGGGCACCTTGCTGGTCGTTGGGCTCATGGTCATCAGCTATGGCCTGTTTGGGGTGTTCGCGGTTGTGTCATTATTCTTCAACGTTGCGATGATTTTTGCGGGCATGACCTTGCTCGGTGCAACGCTGACGCTGCCGGGTATTGCGGGTATTGTTCTTGTTATCGGAACGACGGTTGATGCCAACGTGCTTATTTATGAACGCATGCGTGATGAATATAAGAATGGCCGCACGTTATTCGGTGCGCTTGATGCGGGCTATTCCCGCGCCATGTCCGCGATTATCGATGCGAACGTAACCTCGCTGATTGGCGCAGTGCTGATGTTCTGGTTTGGCTCCGGTCCAATTAAAGGATTTGCGGTTACGCTAAGCTTTGGTATTGTTACCTCACTCTTTACCGCGATCATGCTTAACCGCCTGATGGTAGTGGCCTGGGTTAAAATGGCAAAACCGAAAGCTCTGCCAATCTAGTTATTATTTAATGGAACATGACAACAGCACTCGAAGCGCTCGATTTTTCTGATCTTTATCTTCGCCTTGATGGCGATGCGCCAGCCCTGTTTCGTCCCAGAAAAATCGGCCAGTTTGGTCGTGACAGTCATTTTGTTCCTGATGATTGCAAACAGGATATCACTAATCTTATTAGCTATATTAACCAGCATTTTCAGAAAGATAACGGCTCTTTTGCCTATTTGGGCATGCGCCTGCGCGCAGCAGCCCAGACTGTAAACAATGA
>RGZA01000220.1 GCA_010031785.1 Alphaproteobacteria bacterium | reverse complement strand
CACCGCTATTAGATTATGTGAATACAATATTCGCTGGAAAATGTATATAGTAAAAAAATCCCTTATGGCACTATCACCATGACCACTTTTTTAATGTTTTATATATTCAGAATTGGTCATAACGATATGGTCAGTGGGAAAAAGTGGGAGAATTTACACTTGTTTATATGTTATAATTTACTATATTTTATATGAATAAAATGTAAAAAAGTGAGGTGAAGGGATTATCCCCATCCTGACACTCAACTGACATTTTGTCAAAATCAAATTTTTTAACACATATTTATGAACAAAATTCCCCCTGACAATATTACCGAACCCGATATTGTTCTTTTTTTAAAGAGTTTTAAACATGAGGTTGTTAGGTTTGATGAGGAGCTAATTGTATATTTCAAGGACCCAAACAACAAAAAGGTGGGAAAAATGAATTATGTTATATACAAATCTTCCCTTCAAGGCAAGAAATACATATTAAAAAGTTATGACCTCAAAGGAATGGAGGAGGAACTTAATAAGTTTAGAACTGACATCTCCCCAATCGCAATAATAAATGGTTATACATTAACTCTCATATAATGACATTTTCTTAACCATAGTTTTAACAACGGGGTATAGGTCATTCATCTTGGTGTTGGCATCAATCTCATATGGATTATTTTTATAACCATATAATATGTTATATGCGCCATATTTTGTTTTGAGTCCCCTTTGGCGAGAATGGGCATATTCATGAATGAATACCTTAATGTAGTCAGAAACAAGGGGAAGATTATTAATATATAGATATATGGTTTTGGTTTCATAATCATAGAGACCCCTATAAGATTTCCCACGATTTCTCAACTTAACATTGATGCCCTTCTTCTTTCCCATAAACGCTTCGCATGACCGAATAAGTCTATTGTTCAAAGATTCAAATTCCCTTTTTGTCAGGGTTGATGTTTTGGTTGTTACGTTCATGACACAAAGATATGGCAAAATAATGGTCCCCACAAATAATATTATTTTATTATTATAAGCAGGGTGGAGTCCACGCTCCAACTGTCAAATGAACAGCAGCCCCTTATTTGTTTGTCTGGCGATGCAAAGATACGGCAAAAATATCAAATAAAAAAATTGTTTATTAAAAAAGTTTGCCGTAGGTTTGTGGTATTGTAACGTTAACCACGGGACCGAGTATACTCCAACCTGCTTTTATATATGGGGAAAAATATAAGGCACCAAGCTAATATACGGCAGAATTATATATCCCCCAAATATATTTATTAACAATGGGTAATTCCCAAAACATCAAACACATTATGTGGACCACCTGATGTTATATTAAGGGGAACATTGTTTCCCCTTTTTATTTGGCAATATGAGTATGTTGTTATATATTTGTACCACAATTAAAACCCCCACAATATGAACAATCCATTTAAATCCTTTGTTGTATTTGTTATATGTATTCTAACCCTTGTGGTTGTTGGAAGTGCCATGGGAATGTAATATAATAATGAGTATGGGAGGGGGATACCTAATATAATAGTCATACCCCCTGTATACCCCCCTATATGGT
>RGZA01000219.1 GCA_010031785.1 Alphaproteobacteria bacterium | reverse complement strand
TGCCGCTCTTCAATATGATGGAGGACGCGGCCACCGCCGAAATCTCCCGCTCGCAGCTCTGGCAATGGCTCCATCACGGCGCCAAGACCGACACCGGGCAGCCCATCACCAAGGAATGGCTGACCAGCCTGGCCGACGAAGAAATGGTCAAAATCAAAGAGTCCGTGGGTGAAAAAGCCTTCAACACCACCCCCTACGTCGAAGCCCGGGACATCATGCTGGACCTGACCTTCAACAAGAATTTCGTTGAATTTCTGACCCTTCCGGCATACGCGGCCCTCAAAACGTAGCCTTTCTTCGTCGAATCTTCACGATTCTGTAACCAACATCCGCGATAGTGGAGGCTATAGGAGCCGCCATGGAATCACGTTGGACAGAAAATCGAGTTGGACCCGCACGAGGCAAAAACAGCCTTGTCGCTCAGCTTGCAGGTATTGCCCCCTACTATAATGGGGACTTGCCGTTGCATACATCGGAAGCATTCGCTAGCGCCCGGATAAGTTTGGAAGATATACGTGCCATTGCCAGCCAGGCTGCCGCTAGAATGATGGCCGAGAATGAGAAATATCATTATTATTATACGCATTGGCCCGAAAGCTTTCCTTATCTTCGCATAGAGCAACGCCCGGAATACAATCAGATGGTACGCCAATTGACGGATGCGTTAGTCGCGGCGGTTGACCGCAAAGTAGGACATAGCCCCAAAAAAAATTGTACGTTTGAAGGTGTCAGCTATGGCGAATATCATCTCGCCAATATTAGTTGGGGAGCGCTTTATTCAGAGGCGGCAGAGATTTTTGACAGCCCTGAAGCTGGCAAAACCATTCAGAAGATTATCGCTGCTATGGACTTTCAAGGTCCAGGAAATAGCCTGGCTGAAGAACATGCCTCTAGCAATCTTCTTACCTGGAGCGCAGTAAAGATTCGAGATGCTCTACCGCATTTCAATGATCTGGCTGGGCATGACATCAATGGGATACAGATTGAAACAGAAGCAGCCCGAGCATTGCGCCGGAAACATCGTGTCTTTGATGAGCATGCTACAAATGCAGAAAAAGAATTAGAGGCATTAAAAAAGCATGGTGCCTCAACAGAAGCAATTAAGCGTCAAGAAGGCTATCTAAAAAGCCTGCGCGATAAAATGAAAGACATTGTAACGCAACGTCAAGGCGCTACTGAGAAACACACGCGTGAAAAGCGTCCGAGTGATGATGAATTGCAAAATAAATCAAGGCTACCCATGCAGGATGCCACAACAGGGGGCACTGCGCGTCGCTATATGCAAGGACGCAGCTGCGAAGAGGCCAAAAAAACAGCTAACCAGTATATATTGTATGAGGCAGTCCATGATTTGGCAAACGAGCTAAGTCAGTTTAATGATCGCGTTAAAATGCGCGATTATTTTAAAGTGCAAGATGGCCATACAGCTTCTGTGCATACACGCCTCTTCGTAGCTTCACGCATTCTAGCTGGGCACGAAGTTCAGGAAAAAATGCAACAACATCATTCATGGGATAGCCCAGATGTTCTAAAGGCTGCCGGTATTGTAGCCAGTGCTGCAGATGCGCCGATGAGTTTATTGCTCACCGA
>RGZA01000218.1 GCA_010031785.1 Alphaproteobacteria bacterium | reverse complement strand
ACCATACCGCTAATTCATCGGCGGTGCGTTTCGCGTCCGTCGTCATGCGCCAGTGCGAAAGCATTTTATCGCCATCAAAAACCGCGAACACCGTGTTGGTGTTTCCCGAATCAATGCATAAATGGTACATCATTTATCCTATATATATCGAATATTCGGTTACGCCACCATGCCGGATAATACCGACCGGGTTTCACCATTTTCCGTTTGCAATAATAAGGCTCCATCCGCAGCCAAATCAAGGAATATACCGCAAAGCGGGGTGCCATCGGCGCTCTTTTGGTCGGAAATGGTGATTTTTTCGCCCAAATGCCAAGCCGAAGCCAGCCAATCGGCGCGAAATCCATCGAATCCGGAATTTTGCCAAACATCGATTGCCGCCATCAATTTTTCCGTCAGCATCGCCGCCAATCCCCCCCGGTCCATCGACATACCGGTTTCATGGTAAATCGAGCTGGCGGGAAAAGCCGTTTGGATCGGCGATAACATTATGTTGATGCCAATCCCAATAATCAATAATTGCTGTGTTTTATTCTGTGCCGCATGTTCGATCAACAATCCGCCAATTTTTTTGGAATGACACAATAAATCATTTGGCCATTTGAATTGAATCGCGATTGGCGCATTCGCGCACGCCATAATGGCGTCCCGCGCCGCAACGGCCGCGATAAAGGACAATTGCGAACATTCGCGCAGCGGCTTTTGCACCGACACCGCCAGCGAATAAAATAAATTGCCGGAATCTGATTGCCATGTGCGGCCATGCCGCCCGCGCCCCATAAATTGGCGGTCGGCAATAACGGCAAATGGGGCGGATTGCCCGCCCGCCAGCAACCGCAAACATTCTTGGTTGGTGGAATCGATATTGTCGTAATGAAAAATATGCGGCAACGCCAACCCGCTTTACATCGCGCCGATAATCATCGCCGCAGCCCGCGCCGAAGCCAAGGTCACGCTGTCGGGTAAAACGATATACAGCACCATGGCCGTGCTGGCCAATATGGTGATCCAACGCAATTCCAAACCGACATAGCGGTCAAGCGGCTTATCGGCATCATCGAAATACATCAATTTCACGATATACAAATAATAATAGGCCGATATCACGCTGGATAACACCGCGATGGTCGACAGGATATAAAGCTTGCTGTGCAAGGCCGCGACGATCACATAAAATTTGGCGAAAAATCCGGCCAATGGCGGAATACCCGCCATGGAAAATAACGTCACAAGGAAACATAGGGCCAGCACCGGATGAGTTTTCGATAATCCCGATAGGTCGGAAATATTTTCGACCCACTTCCCCTCGCGGCGCATCGCCATGACACAAGCAAAGGCCGCAATGCTCATGATCAAATAAATCATCATGTACGACACCAATGCGGCCGCGCCTTCTTGGCTGACACATGCGATGCCAAGCAATACAAATCCCATATGGCCAATGGACGAAAATGCCAACAAACGTTTAATGTTTGTTTGTCGCAATGCGGCAATCGCACCGACCAACATGGATGCCGCCGATAAAAACACCACGATCTGTTGCCACAAATCCGGATTGCCCGCCAATGGCCCGCCCAAAACACGGATCAT
>RGZA01000217.1 GCA_010031785.1 Alphaproteobacteria bacterium | reverse complement strand
CCCTGCCCCCGATTGATTTTGGCCGTATCGCTGCGCAAACCGCAAAGCAGGTGATTGTACAAAAGGTGCGCGATGCTGAACGTGCTCGCCAATTCCGCGAATACAAGGATCGCATCGGCGAAGTGGTCAATGGTATCGTCAAGCGTGTCGAGTTCGGCAATGTGACTGTGGATCTTGGCCGCGCAGAAGCCGTTGTACGCCGTGATGAGTTGCTGCCACGCGAGCATCTAAAAAATGGTGACCGTGTTCGCGCCTATATCTATGACGTGCGCGAAGAAACACGCGGACCACAAATTTTCTTATCGCGTACACATCCATTGTTTATGGCCAAATTGTTTACAGCCGAAGTTCCAGAAATTTATGACGGCGTGATTGAAATTAAATCCGTTGCCCGTGATCCTGGCAGCCGCGCAAAAATCGCCGTGATCTCGAACGATAACTCTATTGATCCGGTTGGTGCGTGCGTTGGTATGCGCGGTAGCCGCGTGCAAGCGGTTGTTGCCGAACTGGGCGGCGAAAAAATTGATATTATTCCATGGTCACCAGAACCAGCGACCTTTGTTGTAAACTCGCTCGCGCCTGCTGAAGTTTCCAAGGTTGTTCTGGATGAAGAAAATCAACGCATCGAAGTGGTTGTTCCCGATGAACAGCTTTCACAGGCGATTGGTCGTCGCGGACAAAATGTTCGCCTCGCATCGATGTTGACCGGTTGGGCGATTGATATTCTGACTGAAAAAGAAGAATCCGAACGCCGTCAGGAAGAATTGCGTGTTCGCTCAGGCCTCTTCATCGAAGCCCTGGATGTAGATGATGTGATTGCGCATCTTCTGGTTGCTGAAGGCTACACCAAGGTTGAGCATATCGCAGAAGCACCGGAAGGCGAACTCGCCAGCATCGAAGGTTTTGATGCCGATGTTGCTGGAGAATTGCAAAGCCGCGCACAAAACTGGCTAACGGAAAAGGCAGAACAAATGAATGCACGTATTAAAGAACTGGGTCTTGATGAAAGCCTTCTCTCCCTTAATGGCCTCAGCCTTGAGATGAAGGTGAAGCTTGGTGAAGGCGGCGTAAAAACCCGTGATGACCTTGCGGATCTGGCGAGCGATGAACTACGCGAACTCGTTGGTGAAACAAACCTCAATGAACGCCAAGCCAATGACATCATCATGGCCGCAGCAAAACCGTTGCCGTGGAAGTTAAACGCAAGCGTGATCCAGCGCCGGGGGAAGCCAAGCAACCTAGCTCTGCTCCGCCAACCACAACTTCGACCACATCAAACGGCCAAACCCTTGTTGGCTTGAGTGCTGAGGCTAATATATTGAAATTAGCAGAAGCTAAAAGCATTAGCGATTTAAGCTTTGGTACAATTTATACCAATGATTCTGGGGGCAATGTTATTTTAAGTAGCGATGTTAAAGGTGGACAAGGAGAAATAAATTTTAGCAATGCTTCCATGAGGGGGCTTGGTGATCATCAACAAGGAATTGTAATGATTTCTGGTGGTCCAGATGATAAAGCTAGGGTTTTTATACCTGCGCCTTCAATATATTTATTTAACCAATCCAATGATAATGCTGAACCAATGTTGGC
>RGZA01000216.1 GCA_010031785.1 Alphaproteobacteria bacterium | reverse complement strand
TCTCTGGCTCATCTTCCCATACCTTTTGAAATCATCGCATTTTTCGGCACATTCCGCGCCAAATTTTCCCAAGTCCATTTCATGATTAAACACTACACCCCAAATTTTTTATCCAACTGCTGACGAATAATATGGTCAAGTGATAACTTTCCTGGGCCCTGCAGTATAATAAGCGTAAGAACCAATGCCCAGATGACATGCACATCAAAATGCATATAGGTAAATTCAATAATGGCCGTCATAAACAGCAGCGCGCCCGCACCCAAACGTGCGCCAAGCCCAAATGCTACCAATATAGGTGCCGTCAGTTCCGTTGCTGTGCCAAGCATAGCGGCCAGCTCTGGCGGCAATAGGGGCACCTTATATTCATCGGCGAAAAGTGCGATTGTCCCTTGCCAGTCATGCAGCTTTAGATTTCCAGATATCCAAAAAATATTGGCGATCCATAACCGCAAGCCCAGCACAGACAAAAAAGACAGCCCATTGAGCAAAGGAAAAACCTTTTGATTGATAACGCGAATAGGAAAAAAAAGATTCATGCCGCGCCCCGTATAGTTTTGTTTTTTATCCATTCGTTCGCCGAGAGCAAACCGTTACGTTGCCACCGTGAAAACCAATGAAAAAGTTTTGGTGCAAGATTTTCTATGTCACCAATCTCTGCGCCAATTTTTTCTAGCGCAGCACCAATTGGCGTTCCGCTAAAAAGCTCGCTTAATAAAAGATACTCATCTTTTTCCAATGCCATGCGCCAAACGGTATGTTCATGACGAAATATCGCGAGCCAGCTTTTTTGTAATTCTGGCTTTGCTGGATTCTGTTCTTCCTTTACCGCGATGTAATAATCATTAAGCGGATAATCAAACGCAAAAAGCTGTAGCGCTTTGCGCGGATATAATACGGTTTCCAGCAAAATTTCAGGTGTCAAACCCTGTAGATGCTCTACGGCTAATGCAATGGTTTCTTCAGGATCCGTCAGCTGGCTGATGGCCGATTCCAATTCACCTAATTGACAAGCAAATCGATCATCGGGGCGATGGGTTATAAGATATGCTGGCAATAACGCCGCATAACGGCTAATGTTAAAATGCTGCGAAGGAATGGTTTCAATAAAATCGGTAACCATATTGCTGTAATCCTCTTTACCATAATAATGTTTGAGTACTGGATAATCATCAGCCACAACATCGTACAGCCGCCAGCGATAGGAATTGGTATAGACCTCCAACTGCTCAGCTGGTGCAAAATCAGGCTTTGCGCGGATCCATGAATCCGGTTTTTCTTCAGGATCTTTGCCGAGAAAGATTGCAGCCTGCATACGATGCTGCGCTTCGTGTAAGGGAGTTGGCCGATTGGCGATATAATGTTCGCCTCCCTGCGCCAGCTGCGGTAACGCCCCGTGCTGCGGAGCCATTTTTGCGGCATGTCGCGCTTTGTCTAATTCAGCAAAAAGCACCGGAAACTCTGGAATAGCATCATCCCATTCAATCATTGTATTGGGAATACGCCCCGCTTTTTGAACAACATATTGATAAAGCGTCAGCACTTCATCAATAACCGGCGCATCATGTGTATCAATAATATGCGTGCCTTT
>RGZA01000215.1 GCA_010031785.1 Alphaproteobacteria bacterium | reverse complement strand
CGTAAGGGAAATTGGGAAGACATTGTCTGCTGAACCAGCTATTCAGGGTGTTTCCGCAATGACGGGCGCAATAGGGGCAGGGATGGCCGAAGAGGCTGGCGGCGGACCGCTAGAGCAAACTGTTGCAGGACTTGCGGGATCAATTGTTCCGTCTGCCGCTGCGCTAAGATTCGCACCGATACCTGGTACATCCGTAAAGGCTCCGGTGCCAATTATGGCAGAGAGAGCAGCACAGGCGGTTGGCAGGGGTGGTGCATCTAGGGAACAAGTTGCAAGAAATCTTGAGGCATTTCGCGGAGCCGGAACCACTCCTTCAGCCGGTCAGGTTACTGAGTCTGGGGTATTGCAGGGACTTGAATCAACAATGGGAAGAGTTCCTGGTTCAATTGACATTATGAGGGCAAAGTCAATTAGCCAGCAAGCCGAAATAGGGGGAAAGGTAAAGCAAATAGCAGACGAACTTTCTTCAATCAAGGAGCCAGTTATTGTTGGGCAAAGGATACAAAAGGGCATACAAGACGTATTTTACCCAGCAGTAAGGGCAAGAGAATCTGCTCTATACAATAAACTCGACAATTATCTTCCGCTGTCAACTCCAGTTTCTTCGCAAAATGTTTATTCCACGTTAAAGTCAATGACGGGCGAAATTGCGGGTGCGCCTGCCCTGTCTCAAAGCCAGCTTCTTGTTAGCCCAGAGCTTAGGGGATTAACTCAAGCGCTAGAATCAGACATGATCGACAGCGCTGGGAATATACCATTTTCAGTACTTAAAGGTCTTAGAACTAAAATAGGTGAAAAGCTTAATTCTGTGTCATTGGGTGCAAACGTAACGCAAGGGCAATATAAAAGACTTTATTCTGCGCTTTCTGATGACCTTATGAATGCCGCCCAGCGAGCCGGACCAAGGGCAACGGCATCACTTAAACGGGCAAATCAATTCAGCAGGCTAATGCACGATAGGTTTGAAAAATTACAGGCGTTTATAGACAAAAATGAGCCAGAAAAGGTGTTTAATTCAGCATTTCAAGGCGCGGAAGCTGGCCCATCAAGAATTTACGCAATGATGAGAAGTCTTCCGAAGGAAGATCAAAAATCCGTTGTTTCTGCATTTGTTGCCAAAATGGGAAGGGCACTTCCTGGCTCACAGGACGCTGGTGGTGATATATTCAGCACTGAAAGATTCCTCACTAATTGGAATAAGTTAAGCCCAGGAGCAAAAAGCGAGCTATTTGGAAGATTTGGAACTAAATTCAAAGATGATATGGATAAAATTGCAAGGACTGCCGAGCTTATTAGAGAGGGCAGCCGAGTACTAGCAAATCCAAGCGGAACCGCAGGTGCAGTGGTTGGGCCTGCAACATATGCCAGCGTCGCCGGATCTATTGCTGCTGGAAAGTATGGATTTGCCACTGGAATATTGTCGGCTGGGCTTCTTTCAAATTTGGGAAGCAGATTATTCACAAGCCCAAGGTATGTTGAATGGCTTGCCAAGAACATTGACGCTCCTCCAAATGCCGTTCCTGGTGCCATTGCGTCACTTGTTTCAATCGCAGAAAATACAGACGACAAGGATCTTGCAGATATAGCAAAAAAGTTAAAAGATGAGGAAATTGCAAGGAG
>RGZA01000214.1 GCA_010031785.1 Alphaproteobacteria bacterium | reverse complement strand
TTATTGCTATCTCCCCTCTCCTAGCCTCTCCCGATGGGAGAGGAATAGCACCGTGCTTATCTCAACCTCATCCCTTTAACTTCGAGACATCGATATCCTTAAATGCGGATTTATCGCGGTTTTCAATCACCCGCGCATGCCCTGTAAAACCTTCATAATGTGCAAGGCGCGTAACGGGCCCTTGCAAATCATCAAAGCCCTTAGCAGTAACATAGGCCAAACTGGTACGTTTCAAGAAGCTCCACACCGATGTGCAGCTATGGGTGCGTGCCTGCTGGCTGGTGGGCAACACCGCATTAACGCCAATACCAAAATTACCCATCACCATCGGCGATGCTTCACCAATTAAAATTTCACCGGCATGCTTTAATTGCGGCAATAAAATTTCAGGCTTCTCAACCTTGAGCAGTAAATGCTCGGCTGCATACATGTTTGCAACATCCACCGCTTCTGCTTGATCACGACACAGCATAATGCCACCATAATTACTGAACACGGTTTCACAGAATGTTTTGCGCGGCTCAGGCAAGCTTGCGATCAAACGCGGTAAAATCTCCGCTACTTTTTTGGCAAAGGCTGCATCGGTGGTGATGAGCAACGCGCAGGAATCAGGGCCATGCTCTGCTTCATTGATCAAATCCCAGGCGGTATTTTCAGGATGCGCACTGGCATCGGCAAACACGGCCGAGTCACTGGGCCCCGCGGGCATGCCTGGGTTAATCACATTGCCCAAAATGCGTTTAGCGGCTGCTACATAAGCACTTCCTGGGCCTGCAACAATATCAACTTTAGGCACGGTTTGCGTGCCATAAGCGAGCGCAGCAATCGCCTGACCACCGCCAACCTTATAGACATTACGCACTCCGCATATATCCGCAGCAACCAATGATGCAGCATCAATGCCACCTTCCGGCGTGGGAGGCGTGCAGACTGCAATATTTTTAACGCCTGCCTGAACAGCAGGCGTGCACAGCATATACATCACCGATGGATACGCCCCCTTGCCACGCGGCACATAAAGACCAGCGCTATCCACAGCGGTTGTTTTTTCACCAGCAAAAATTCCTGGGCGCACTTCATCAAGCCAGAATTTTTCCACGCGTTCCATCTGTTGCTGATGGTGGATTTTTACATTCTCTGCGCAATATTTAATCGCTTCGATAATCTCGGGCTCCAGCTGATCATAGGCCGCATCAAATTCTGCATCACTTGCCTTAAGGCTTCCGTTGATCCTTGCCTTATCAAATTTCAGCGCATAATCGCGCAACGCATCATCGCCGCGCGTCTTCACATCCTCGATAATCGTGCGCGTTGCATCCATCGCCGCATCAATATTGCTTTCCGAGCGGCGCATGATTTTTTCGCGGCTTGCTTTATCAAGTGTGCTCCACACCCATTGATTGATTTTTGTCATGTTAAACCTAGTTACGAATTTAAGCCTTGGATATAAAACCGCGCTACAGTTACTCCCCTCCCCTTGCGGGAGGGGTTGGGGGAGGGGTACAAAACGAAATCATAAAAATTCGAATTCTAATTTCTGTTTCCAGCAACTGATATACCCCACCAGTTGCTGGAAACAGAAATTAGAATTCGAATTTTTATGATTTCGTTTTGTACCCCTCCCC
>RGZA01000213.1 GCA_010031785.1 Alphaproteobacteria bacterium | reverse complement strand
AAGATTCAGGATCACCCCTGCAAGGGTGCCTGATTCACAAACCGAAGGGTCAAGGTTTGCTTGGGTTCAAGCCTAGCATTCTTGCCCTTCATCATCAATGAAAGGGCATCATGAATTACAAAAAAACAATCACCATCAAGATCCAGAATTGGGGCAAGCATCAGCCCCGGAAAGACTACAAGCGGCCACATTGGTTTGCGCTCCAGAATGACTTCCCTTTGGACCCCAAACTTGCTGACTTCACCAATGACGAAAAGCTGTGCCTTGTGTACCTGTTTTGCGAGGCTTCAAGGCAGAATAAACAGGGAAAAATTGAGCTATTCGTTGACCATTGGTGTCGGCTTAATTTGATGACCCCAAAAATCCTCATGCAAACCCTTGAAAAGATTGAATCTGTACAGATTGCGTACAGGGTCCGTACAGAATCCGAACTGCACATAACAGAACAATACATAACAATACAGAACAATACAGAACAGAACAGTTCCACAACACCGGAATCTGTACAGATCTCCGGTCGGGGCAAAGCCCCTTCCCGGTCCACCGAAGGAAGCTTGATCTGGGAGGCTTATCGGGAAGCCTATCGGGGACGCTATGGGGTGGACCCGGTACGCAATGCAACCACCAACACCCAATGTGCCAACCTTGCCAAGCGGCTTGGGGCGGCGGCTGTTGAAGTGGTGAAGTTTTACTTGACCCACAATGACGGGTTCTATCTCAAAACCCAACACCCCATTGGCCTTTGCTTGAACCAAGCTGAGTCTTTGCACACCCAATGGCAAAGGGGGGTTGCGGTAACATCGGGTCAGGTTCGGCAATTTGAGAATCAGCACACCACCAAGTCGGCTGTTGAACAGGCACTTGAGATCATGTCAGAAAGGGAAAAACAATGAACACAAAACAAGAACAGGTTGCGCTCTATGGCCAACTTGCCATGATTTACGGCAAGCAACTCACCCCCCAAGCTTTGGTGATGATGGTGGATGCCCTTGATGATCTGCCCGGTGGGGCAGTGATTCAGGTCATGAAGGCTTGGGTCAAAAAACAAAAGCACTTCCCCATGCCATCGGACATCAGGGAATCTCTCAGCCCCACCACCGATGCGGCCGATGATGGCCGGGACATTGCGTCCCGGGTGATTGCGGCTGTGTCCAAGTTCGGATCTTATCAGGCTGAAGCGGCCAAGAATCACATCGGGGAGATCGGTTGGGAGTGTGTGCAAAGAATGGGTGGGTGGAAGACCTTCTGTTCAGAATTGACCGAAGACACCAAGGGGATCTTCAATGCACAGATCCGAGATCTGGCAATGACCCTGAAAAAGAAAGCATTGAATGGAACCCTTGATCAGCCCCAGAACTTCCCCACCCCGATTGAATCCGGTGATGTGCGGAAGCTGATTGGTGACTTCACCAACAAGGGTGGTGTGTGATGAAAGACTTCAAAGCGGCCTGTCTCGCTTGCAAGGCCACCGGGTGGATTGTTGCCCGGCACAACACCCTTGTTGGGGTGTATGCCTTCCGGTGTGGTTGCGGCTTTGGCCTTCGGTGGTCTGACAAGATCCCGGTGTGGTCATCCAAGTGGGCTGAGAACTTCAGCCCGGACACCGATGATGCCCCACCCATTGCAGTGAAGCGGCCCGATCCACCGGCA
>RGZA01000212.1 GCA_010031785.1 Alphaproteobacteria bacterium | reverse complement strand
AAATATGCGTCGCATCACTTACCGCTGCGGTTTTTACATCGCCCGACACTGCGGGCAAACGCAATTGAAACCACAGCGTGAGTGCAAACACGCCCACAATCAAACAGCTCACAACACCGATCAATATTTTTTTCATGCGTTCCCCAAAAACCTACATACCGGCGAATGCCGGTATCCAGCGCATCTTTAAAAAATATGCTGGACCCCGACCTTCGTCGGGGCGTTCATCTTCTACCAAATCAATTAAGACTAATTAAAACAGTTTTCTTCTTGGTAAAATGCTCAAGCATCGCCTCCAGCGTGGCTTCCTTGCCAATGCCCGATTGCTTGAACCCGCCATAGGAAAGGCCCGGCTGCACCACCAGATTCTGGTTTACCTGCACAAATCCGGCCTCCAGCCGGTGCACTGCATTAAGTGCGGTTTTTAAATCCTTCGTCCAGATGGTTGCGGCAAGGCCATAGTCGCTGTCATTCGCCGCCGCCAAGGCTTCCTCATAATCCTTGAATTTAATAATGCAGGTAACGGGCCCGAAAATTTCTTCACGCGCAAGCGGACTATTATTATCAAGCCCTGTAAACAAAACCGGTTGCAGATACAACCCATCTTTAAACGCAGCATCCTTTGGCAAAGCCGAACAGCGAATAGCGGTTGCGCCTTTGGTGCTTTCGCCAATTGCAATGTATTTTTTCACTTTTTCAAATTGGCCAGGGGAAATGATCGCGCCAATATCAGTTGCTTCATCAAACGGATCACCCATCTTCATCGCATCAATCTTGGCCTTGAGCTTTTCAACAAACGCATCATGCAGGCTCTCATGCACAAAAATGCGGCTTGCCGCTGTGCAGCTTTGCCCGCAGCGCGTAAAACGCATACCGCCTGCTGCACCATCCACCGCGCGGGTTAGATCTGCATCCGCCATAATAATCATTGGGCTTTTTCCGCCTAATTCCATCGTCGCATTGATCATTTTTTCTGCGGCATAGGCATAAACAATTTTTCCGGTTTCAACGGAACCCGTAAAAGTAAGTTTTGAGATATCCTTATGCTGTGCAAGCGGCGCACCGCATTCTGCACCCATGCCCGAGAGCATATTAAACACACCGGGTGGCAATATCTGTCCGCATAATTGCGCAACGCGCAGAACAGATAACGGCGCTTCTTCAGCGGATTTTACCACCATTGCATTACCAGCAACCAGCGCCGGGCACAGCTTGAGCGATAGCAGCATCAGCGGCACATTCCATGGAATGATCGCGCCAACAACGCCGACCGGTTCGCGCAAGGTCATCACCAGCATATCGTTTTTATGCGGCACAGTTTCGCCCTTGATCTCGCTGCCAAGGCCGCCAAACATTTCAAACGCATCAGTCAGCACCTTGGCTTCCACGCGGCATTCACTGCGCAGCGCCTTGCCGGTTTCCAAACACATAAGCCGCGCTAATTCTTCTGCATGCGCTTCCAGCAATCGCCCGCATTGCGCAACCAGCCGTCCCCGTTCGCGCGGGGTTAGTTTGGCCCAGCCCGATTGCGCTGTTTTTGCAGCTGCAACCGCAGCGTCAACATCCGCCACTTCGCCAAAGGCTGCGGCTCCAACTACAACGCGCGTTGCGGGGCTGACCACATCAAACGTCTTTGCAGAAACCGCTGGCACCAGCGCGCCATTGATCAAGAGCTTTCCGGAAAGCTC
>RGZA01000211.1 GCA_010031785.1 Alphaproteobacteria bacterium | reverse complement strand
TTCCAGCAAGGATGCAAGATCGTAAGTAATGGGGCCGATGCCGCCATCCTGAAAATCAATAACGGCAGCTTTTTTATGGCTCGTCTCATGTTCAAGATACATAATATTAGCTGCATGAAAATCGCGCAGCATAAGAGATTTTTCTATGCTGCAGGCCTGATCAAGTGCAGGCGACCACGCATCATTAAATGCCTGAATAGCATCATCTGTGAAAGGTTTTTTTAAAACTTTTGCGCCATAGCATTCCAGAAAATATCCAGCCTGCTGCAGGAAAAGCTGTGGCGTGAAGTGCGGTAGCGGCGCATGGCTTTGTACAGGCGCATGATGGAGCTCTTGTAACGCTTCTACGGCGATTGCGTAAAGCTGCTCGGGCTGCGCGTGCCCACGCAGTAGCGTGTTAAAATCCTGATCGCCCAAATCTTCGATGATTGCAAAACCAACATCCGCATCCACCGCATAAATCGTTGGTACGCGTATATTTCCTGCGTTCAGCGCCGCCTGCATTGCCAGAAATGGCGCAAGTTCCTGCGCTTTGGGCATAATCATCAGCAGCGCTTTGCGGTTTTTATCCTGAAGGCGCACATAATGGCGCGCTGAAAAGTCACCCGGCAGCGCAGCGCGCGCAGCATCGCCCCAGCCATGCAAGGCCAGAAACGCCTCTTGTTCGTTTAATGTTGATTGAGGGGCGCTAACCGATTTGCCCATACTGCATCACCTGTGATTTTGATTACGCGCTTTTCTTCTTTTGGCGCATGATCCAAGTGTAGCTGCAGTTGATTGACGGGTAAAAGCCCTTTTGCATGATCTGGCCATTCAATAAAAAGAATGCCGCCTGCTAGTGCTTCTTCAAAGCCCAGCTCATAAAGCTCTTCAGGCTGTTTGATGCGGTAAAGATCGAAATGCCAAAGCTGCCCGATTAGAGAATCATAGGTCTGGACAAGGGTAAAGGTGGGGCTGGGCACTGTTTCAACCTGTACCAGATGCTGGATCATGGCGCGGATAAAGGTCGTTTTTCCTGCACCAAGATTACCGTGAAAGCAAAGGCAATCGCTAGGCTTGAGGAGTTTTGCCAGATGCACGGCAAAGACACACATCTCTTGTTCAGTATGTTCAGTCTTATAAATTTGCATATTTAATAGCTCCCTCACAGTCATGCCCGCGAAGGCGGGCATCCACAAACTTACTTTCTTTTAGTTTATTCTAAAATCATGGATCATATCTGGGAAAAGATTTTAATTAAATAAACTCGTGGATGCCTGCCGTCGCGGGCATGACGGAGAAATTAAGCAATAGGCTTGAGAGATTGTTCGTGTGGCGCTTTAATTGGAACGATGCAGGTGATGCGCGTGCCCTTGCCTTTGGTGCTGTCGATTAAAATGCGGCCACCATGCAATTCGATAAAGCTTTTCACGAGCGATAAGCCAAGCCCTGCTCCACCCTGCTTGGCTTGTGGATTGGTACGTTCAAACTTTTCAAATACGCGCAGCTGATCTTCTTCGGGAATGCCCATACCATTGTCGGTGACAAAGAGTGAAATCCACTCACCCTGCTTTTCAGCCGACAAAGTAATGTGCCCGCCGGGCGGTGTGTACTGAATGGCGTTGCTGATCAGGTTAAACATCACCTGCTTCATGCGGTGTTCATCAACCTCGAAACTGCCAATCAGATCATCACAATAAATATCCATGCCTAAGGATTGCTGGCGTGTCC
>RGZA01000022.1 GCA_010031785.1 Alphaproteobacteria bacterium | reverse complement strand
AAAAGATCATGAACAGGTTCTAAAAACCTGAACGAAACACACGATATTAATATTTCTTAATCTGCTTTGCGGCACCGAGTGATTCTGTTAATAATCAGCCTGATTATTGCCATAAAACCTCATCACATTCATATCATGAAACCTCAGCTCCTCATCCTGTCCTGTACTCTTCTGTTGCTTGCTGCACCCCTGCATGCACAAGAACCTTCCGTCAAAAACGGTGTCTATAGCCCTGGCAATTCGCTGATGCAGAAACTATCCAAAGCCAACCCATCACAAAAGGATGAGGGGGAGCCAGAAATCAAAACCGGTGATAAGGAAGAAATTGCGCGCATCCAGAATTACCTCAACAGCATAAAAACCATGCGCGCCGATTTCACGCAAACCAGCTCCGATGGCAGCAGCGTGAATGGCAAGGTTGCCATATCACGTCCCGGTAAAATGCGTCTAGAATATGAAGCACCCAATGAAAATCTACTCGTGGCCGATGGTGCCTTCATGCATGTGTGGGATGGCAAGGCCAAAACCGGCTCCAGCATTCCGCTTGGCACCTCGCTTGCCGATATTATCTTGCGCGATGATCTGAAGCTCAATGGCGATATCACCGTGGCAGAAATCAAGAAATACCCCGCTGCCATTCACATTACCTTGGTGCAAAACGACAATCCTGCTGCAGGTTCCATTACCCTTGAATTTGAAGATAGGCCTCTCAAGCTCAAAAACTGGCGCGTCATGGATGGCCAAGGCATTGAAACCCGCGTATCCATTTACAATCAAGTGATGGATGTTTCAATTCCCTCCTCCACCTTCTTTTACCGCGATCCAAACATGCATGGTGGGCGAGTTCGCTAATGCGTATTGCGACCTGGAACATCAATTCGGTACGCTTGCGCCAGGATATGGTGAAGCGCTTTATGCAAGAATATCAGCCCGATGTTCTGTGCCTGCAGGAAACAAAAACGCCGGATGAATTTTTCCCGCGTAATGCGTTTGCCGAGCTTGGCTATACCCATCAACATATCCACGGCATGAAAAGCTATAATGGCGTTGCGATCCTCTCGCGCCTTCCGCTCAGCAACTGCTCGATTGCGCGCTGGGCAGGCAAGGATGATTGCCGGCATATCCATGCAACCTTGCCCGATGATACCGAAGTGCATTGTATGTATGTCCCCGCAGGCGGCGATATCCCGGATATCGAGCAAAACGAAAAATTCGCCCACAAGCTGCAATTGCTTGATGAAACCAGCAACTGGTGGAAAGGCCAATCAGCCCATCATACGCGCAAAATTCTGGTCGGTGATCTTAACATCGCACCGCTCGAACACGATGTATGGTCGCACAAACAATTGCTCGATGTCGTTTCACACACACCGATTGAAGTTGAAAAACTCCTAAATCTCCAGCAATCCAATGGCTGGCACGATGCCGTGCGTCATTTTGTCCCGCACGATCAAAAACTTTATTCCTGGTGGAGTTACCGCGCGGGCGATTGGGAAGCATCAAACCGTGGCCGCCGCCTTGATCATATCTGGGTCACAGCACCGCTGGTCCCTTCGCTTAAAAGCACGCGGATTTTGCGCGAAGCACGCGGCTGGGGGCCAAAGCCTAGCGATCACGTGCCAGTGATGGTCGATTTTCATTCTTAAACCTCTCCCCTTGAGGGAGAGGTTGCAAGAACTTATGGCTTAGCTTTAGCTAAGTCTTAGTTCTTGCTGGTGAGGGGTTGTTCTTGTATTTACCAACCCCTCCCCTAACCCCTCGCTCAAGGGGAGGGGAATACAGCCTTAAGACTAATCAACTGTTTCAAAGGTTTTTGTTGGCGTAATGCCCTGAGGCTGGCCAATGAAAAACGCAATCATCGCATCATCCTGCACGATACGCTTGGCAACGCGTTGAATATCCTGCGCTGTAACAGCGCGAATACCCGCCTCATGCTCCTGCTGGTTATTTACACCCAACTGCTCGCGCTGAATATCCAGATAATGCCCCGCCACGCGCGCTGTCGATGTAAGGCCCAGCGCGTAGGATCCAATCAGATAATCCTTGGCTGCTTTTATTTCTTGCGCGCTTACCGCTGTATCACGAATGCGCGCAAGTTCCTGTTTAACAAGCGCGAGCACTTCGCCAGCTTTTTCATTCTTGAACGATGCCTGAATAGCATAGGTAAAGGCATGATCATAATTGGACATGCCCGAGCTAATGCCATAGGTCAGGCCGCGCTTGGCACGAATTTCATTCATCAGGCGCGATGAAAAACTGCCGCCGCCCAAAATATAATTCATCACTTCTGCTGCATACCAATCCTTGTCATGACGATCAATCCCGGGCCATAGCAAAATCATGCTGCTTTGCGGCCCCGCATAACGAAGCAGGAATAGCTCCTTCTTTCCGTTCAGCGTTGTATCCGCAACGACAGGTTGCTCTGCTTTTTCCGGCAAATCACCAAAGGTTTTATCAAGCAATGCCCCCAATTCCTCTTTATTTATATCACCTGTCACGCTGACCAGTAACTGATCGCGGGAGAGATGCTTATGCCAGTTGGTAAGGTCATCGCGCGTGATGGATTGAAGTGTTGCTTCGCTGCCCAGCGTGCGTTTGCTATAGACATGACCTGCAAAACCCTCCCGCATCATCAGGCGCGATAATAACCATTCAGGGTCAGCCTGATAATGCTTGAGCGTGCTCAGGCTCTGAATTTTTAAACGGTTCAAACTCTCTGTATCAAAGCGCGGCGTCACAAGACTGTCACGCAGCACATTGGTTGCAACCGGCAATGTTTCCTTAAGGCTGCGCATCTGCCCAAACACTGCATCGCGCCGTGCTTCAAAACTTAAACTGATCGCATGATCTTCAAGTTTTTTCTGAAACGCATTTTCATCATCCTTGCCAGCGCCCTTGGTCAGCATCATCGCCGCAATACGGCTAAGGCCTTGCCTTTCAAGTGCATCCTGTTCAATCCCGCCGCGCCATGCAAAGGCGATCGATACAATCGGCAAGCTATGATCTTCAATCAGCCATGCCGAAATCCCCTTCGGGCTTTTGATAATCTGCACCGGATTGGCATACAGCGCCTGCGGCACACATGCAAAAAATCCCAATAAAACAAGCAATAATCGCATCACCGAATGGGCCCTCCGGCAGAGATGGGCGCGAGTGCACTCTTAGATAAATCTACGCCTGCTTGCGGCTTTAACACGCCACTCACGCTCGGGCTCTCCAGCATATTCGTCAATGCGGTTTGCACATCCTGCGCTTTAACCGCGCCAATCGCTTCAGGCCATGCTTCAATATCATTCAATGTCTGCCCTGTTGTCAGCGCAAGGCCAATCGCCTGCGCAGGCCCCATCACACTATCGCGCGCAAGCACTGCCTGGCGTTGCAATGTCAGCTTTGCAGATTTCAGTTCTTCTTCCGCTGGCAGTTTTTGCGCATAATCTTTTAATACGGCGTCCAGCCCTGCTTGCAATGCATTCATCGTCACGCCGGGTTTTGGCACTGCGCTGATCGAGAATTGCGCGGTATCATACACTTCGCTTTGGTAGCTGACACTGACACTGCTCGCGAGCGCTCTTTCCTGAATCAATGTGCGCGATAAATACGATGCATCCGATCCATCGAGCAGCACGCTCAATACATCCACCGCATGCGATGTTTTCACATCCTGCCGACCCGATGGCACCTTATAGGTGCGCACCAACGTCGTTTCCTTGACATGCGGATTTTCAAGAATAATGCTCACATTGCCTTTAAAAGGCGGATCAATCGCACGACTGCGTGGTGGTATAATGCGCGATGGCATGCTGCCATAGATTTTTTTAGCCAAAGTAAACACATCATCCGCAACTACATCACCGCTTACAACAACAATCGCGTTGGATGGCTGATACCATGTCTCATAAAAGCGTTTGGCATCCTTAACCGTAACTTTTTCAATTTCCTCTTTCCAGCCAATGACCGGTATTCCATAGGCATGATGCGGAAAAAGCGCTGCGGCCATTTGCTGTATCAACGGCGCAAAGGGGTCATCCTCCACGCGCTGCCGCCGCTCATCAAGCACTACGGCAAGCTCAGGCGTTGCGAGTTCTTTTGTAATCTGCAAATGCGTGAGGCGATCAGCCTCCATTTCCATCACCATCGGCAAATTGGCTTTGGATACCGTAGCAAAATATGCGGTGTAATCCCACGCGGTAAATGCATTTTCTGTGCCGCCGACTTGCGCAATGCGTTTGCTATATTCGCCATCCGGAATTTTGGCCGTGCCCTTGAACATCATATGTTCAAGATAATGTGCTATACCTGATACGCAATGGGGTTCATCTGCCGCGCCTGCCTTGATCCACATCATATGGGTAACAACAGGCGCCATGTGGTTTTCAACCACCACGACTTGCAAGCCGTTAGATAGGGTTAGCGTTTTGGGATTAAATACTGCCGCTTCTGCGCCACCACTCAAAAATAGTGCCAGAGCGAGCGCTAAAAGCCTGATCACTGAACAACCACGTTCTTATTTTTATCCATCGCTGGCGTACCGCCGCTCGTTACAGGCTGGCCTTCCTGTTTGGCCTTATCCAGGCGCTGTTTTTCTGCAACAGCATCAACGGCTGCGCCCTGCTCATTTTTCTTTGGATCTTTCCAGAACGTAATCGCTTCAAGCAAACGGCGATTACCAACCACTTGTTGTCCGGCTTCTTTATCAACGGTTGCACGAATTTGCGGGTCAGCCGTGCTGCTACCGGTTTGACCAATCAGCGCCTGCTCTGCCGGGCTCAGTGTGCCCATTTGCAAGGAGGTCACCCCTTGCTGGCGTACCGCTTCCATCGTACCTTCGCCATACAGCGCCTTGGCCGCAACAGCCGATGCATTGACCGCATTGGCAGATGGCGCACCAGGACGTGGCGGACGCAAATTAAAATCAGGCGGCATTGATAGCGGCGGATGGTCAATGACCGCAAACTCATCGGGCGCCGTGTTGACCAGCCCCAATGTTTCACGCGCATCCGAGCATGAAGTGAGGGCCAACAATGTCGCTAAAAGAATAATAAGAGATCGTGATTTCATATAAAGCATGACTTTGTTTTAAAGAGATCCCCGCCTGCGCGGGGATAGTGGTTTTCTAAATTCGCTATGCTCATTAAGAAAACCATCTATTTTTGAACGGTCTTTTTGTCAAAAGCAAGGCTGTGAATAAAAAGCAACGCAACACCGCCTACCACAGCACTATCCGCAACATTAAAGGCTGGCCAATGATAAGGGATCGCATTAATTGTCGCGTAAACATCAAGAAAATCAATCACAGCGCCATGCTGGATGCGGTCGATACTGTTGCCAATTGCGCCGCCAATAATCATTCCAATCGCCGTTGCAATCATCGCGCTATGCGTGCGCAGTAACCATATAAATAAAATGAGGCTGATAACAAGCGCGATACCCATAAAAATAAAAGGCTGCGTTTGCGTTGGCGCCTTATTAAATAATCCAAAACTGATCCCGTGATTATAAACGAGCACAAGATTGAAAAAGGATGTTACCGGCTTCCACATTCGTTCGGCCGGAAACAGTTCCAAAATCGCCTGCTTGCTCCATTGATCAGACAGCGCAACACATAGCGCAAGAAAAATCCCTGCGATTTGTTTCTTGCCAAAGCTCATGCCGCCACAGCCATTTTATCAACAGCCGTCACGCAACGTACACAAAGCAGCGGATGTGTGTGGTTTTTACCCACCTCTTCCTTCACGCTCCAGCAACGCTCACACTTATTGCCTTTGGCAACATCAACGACTACCGCAACATCGGGGGTTTCAGCACTTGTAAACGCATCCGTTGGCGCTGCCTCATCTACTTTGATATGTAGCTCTGATGTAATACAGATATCCGCGAAATCGACATCGCCTAGCAAGACATTATCCGCCTGCTTCATATACACAATTGGCGTTGCCTGCAGGCTGGAGCCTACTACTTTCTCTGCGCGCTTCTTCTCAATCGCGCCGGTGACCACCGAACGCAGTGCACGAATGCGTTGCCATTTCTGTGCAAGCGCTTCATTACGCCAATGTGCAGGGATTTTTTCAAATTCGGTCAGGTGAACAGATTGCGCGTGTTCTTTCATTCCCGCCTGCCATGCTTCTTCGGCCGTAAAGCACAAAATCGGCGCCAGCCATTTGGTCAAGGTGATATATAAGATGTGCATGACACTACGCGCTGCTCTGCGTCGCGCTTCATCGGGATGATCGCAATAAAGGCTATCTTTACGAATATCGAAATAGAGTGCCGATAAATCCACCGCACAGAAATTATGCAGCTCGGTGAGCATTGCATTGAATTTATATTCTGCGATTGCTTTCTCAACTGCTTCATTCACTTCATAGAGGCGATGCAGCACCCAGCGCTCAAGTTCCGGCATCTGCTCTGCTGGAAGTATTTCCTGCTCACTAAACCCATCGAGCGCACCAAGCATATAACGCAAAGTGTTACGCAAGCGGCGATAGGTTTCGGCCGATTGCTTTAAAATCTCCGGCCCTACGCGCAAATCTTCGGTGTAATCGGTGCTGATAATCCATAAGCGCAGAATATCCGCGCCCATTTTTTCAATCACTTCCTGCGGCGCCACAACATTGCCGAGCGATTTGGACATTTTACGTCCCTGCTCATCAAGGGCAAAACCATGGGTCAACACCGCCTTAAATGGCGCAAAGCCGCGCGTTCCGCAGCTTTCGAGTAGTGATGAATGGAACCAGCCGCGATGCTGGTCCGACCCTTCCAGATATAAATCGGCTGGCACATTAAAACCGCGCGCTTCAAGCACAAACGCATGCGTTGAGCCGGATTCAAACCACACATCAACAATGTCTTTGACCTGATCATAATCATCGGCCTTGTACGTATCGCCAAGAAATTCCTGCGCCGGTTTTACAAACCAAGCATCGGCACCTTCTACTTCAAATGCATCGGCAATACGCTTATTGACCTGCGCATCGCGCAAAACTTCGTTCGTGATCTTATGCACAAAAATGGCAATCGGCACACCCCATGCGCGCTGGCGGCTGATGCACCAGTCGGGCCGCGTTTCAACCATCGCGCGAATACGATTTTCACCCATCGCAGGTACCCATTCGGTCTTGCCAATGGCATGCAGCGCTTTTTTGCGCAAATCATTCTTCTCCATCGAGATAAACCATTGCGGCGTGGTACGGAAAATCACCGGCGCTTTTGAACGCCATGAATGCGGATAGCTATGTTTGAATTTATCGGCACTCAACAACGCGCCAACTTCCGTTAACTTAGCCAGCACTGCTTTATTAGCGCCGCCATCCTTGCCTTGCAGATTATAGATATATTCCCCAGCAAAAAGCGGTGTATGCGGTTTGTAACGCCCCTCACCATCGACAAAATCGGACTGCGATAAGTCGCCGCTCTCGCCATAAATATCATAGCGATGTTTTTTGCCGAGCAGATAATCATCCTCGCCATGATTGGGCGCGATATGCACAAAGCCGGTACCGCTTTCGGTTGTAACAAACTCACCTGCAAAAAGCGGTACATCGAAATCATAGCCAGCTCCGCGCAAAGGATGCGCGCATAACATCGGCTTTAAGAATGGCAATTCAAGTGACGCGCTGCTTGCATATTTTGTCACGCCAATCGCTGCGCAGAATTTTTCAAGCAGATCCGCAGCAATAATATAACGCTCGCCCTGCTTGGCCGTTGATTTCTCATTAATTTCTTCTACGGTGACGTGCACATAAGAAATCTTGCTGCCGAATGCGATCGCGCGGTTGCCCGGCAAGGTCCAGGGCGTGGTTGTCCAGATAACAACATATGCACCGACCAACTCTTTTTTCCATGCCATCGTCACCGGAAACTTCACATAAGCAGCCGTTGAAAAATGATCCTGATATTCCACTTCTGCTTCGGCCAATGCAGTTTTTTCAACCGTTGACCACATGACCGGCTTCACATCGCGATAAAGGCCGCCATTCATTGCAAATTTATGAATTTCTTTGACAATCCCGGCCTCAGCAGGAAACGCCATGGTAGTATAGGGATTTTCCCAATCACCCATCACGCCAAGGCGCTGAAACTCGCCGCGCTGAATCCCCACCCATTCCTTGGCAAACTCACGACACTCTGCGCGGAACTGCAACAGCGGCACATCATCCTTGTTCTTTTTCTGCGCGCGGTATTTTTCTTCGATCTTCCATTCAATTGGCAAGCCATGGCAATCCCATCCGGGCACATAATCGGTTGCAAAGCCCTGCATCTGCTTGCTGCGATTAACAACATCCTTAAGAATTTTATTTACAGCATGCCCGATATGCAGATTACCATTCGCATAAGGCGGGCCATCATGCAGAATGAATTGTTCCTTGTTTTTGCTTTTATCTTTGTTGGCGCCCGCAATCAGCGAATGCAGATTAATATCCTGCCAGAATTGCAAGAGCTCAGGCTCCTTTTGTGGCAGCCCCCCGCGCATCGGGAAATCGGTTTTGGGAAGAAATACGGTATTTTTATAATCTGTGGTCATGGTCAGCAGTTTAAACTTTCACGATATACACTCAAGAATAGCAGTCATGCCCGCGAAGGCGGGCATCCACGAACTTACTTTTTTATATAATATTCATTTCACTAAACCCACAGCGCAGTGGTTTTTGATAAAGAAATGAATAGTAAACTCGTGGATGCCCACCTACACGGGCATGACGGATGCAAGATTATGCGAGCCGCTGCCTTGCCACAAGACAATCCTGCTTGATTTGCACTTTTAAAGCGTCAAGACCGCCAAAATTCTGCTCCGGACGGATAAAATCGACCAGCGCTACACGAATGTTCTGGTCGTATAAATTGCCTACAAAATCAAAAATATGGGCTTCGAGCGTTTGTGTTTCGCCATCGACCGTGGGGCGCACACCGATATTGGCTACGCCATCATAGCATTGGTCGTTAAACGTCAGTCGCACCGCATACACACCAAAACGCGGACGCAAAAAATCACTCAAGGGAAGATTGATGGTAGGAAAGCCAATGCTCCTGCCGCGCTTTTCACCATGCGCGACTACGCCTTCAATCTCATACGGCCTGCCCATCGCGTCGGCAGCTTTCTGCACATCACCACTTTCCAGATGTTCACGAATACGGGTTGATGACCAGAGCACATGCGCACCGTCTTTAACCGGGGCAACTTCATCTGCATCCAATGCGTATTGCTGCATAATATCTTTAAGCACCGCCATAGTGCCCAAGCGCTTATGGCCAAAAACAAAATCATGCCCCGCAACGGCATGGGAAATATTAAGCTGATTGAGCATTAATTCTTCGACAAAGAATGCGGCCGTATGTTTTGAAAAATCATAGGTGAAGGGCAGCTCAAACAACACATCAACGCCAAGCTCTTCCAGAATGCGCCGCTTGGTCGCTCTCGGGGTCAGGCGAAACGGGGCATCCGCCGGGGAAAAAATACTGCGTGGATGCGGCTCAAACGTGACCACGCCAAAGGGCTTTTCCTTCTGCGCTGCAACAGCGCGCGCCTTTTCTAACACCACCTGATGGCCTTTATGCACACCATCAAAATTGCCAAGCGCCACCACCGCGCCATGCGCTGCAGGAGGCAATGATGTAAGTGTGTCGAACAAAAGCATGGAGAATAATGTAAGGCTGCAAATCGCGCTGTCAATACAATGAAATATAAGTAAGATAGCAACCAAATTGAATCATTATACCTTCTCATGACTCTGACCCTTTATACCCTGCCTTGTTCCTATGATGGTGAAATGCGTTACGGCATCAGTGCTGCAGCGCAACCTGCAAAGGCAACCGTGCTGATCTTGCCCGGTTGGGGCGAATGGATTGAAAAATATACCGATGTAATCCGCGAATGGAATGATCGCGGCTTTGATGTGCTGATTGCCGAATGGCGCGGTCAGGGTCTGTCATCGCGTTTCTTGATGGACCGCAACAAAAGCTGGCTGCCAAGTTTTGACCTTCTGATTGATGATCTTGATCGGCTTTTTAAAACCCGACTGCTTAATGAAAAAAATATTCTGTTATTTTGTCACTCCATGGGCGCACATCTTGGCCTGCGCTGGTATCTTGAACGTGGTCGTGCACGCCCTGCTATAAAAGGCGTTATGCTCGCCTCCATGCTGCATGGTTTCAAAACCGCGCCAATCCCCAGCTACATTGCAAAAGCCCTTATTTATAGCGCTACATGGCTTGGGTTAGATCAGGCCTATGCGATTGATCAAAAAGACTTTGATCAGGCAAGTGGACTATTTGAAACCAATCCGCTCACCCATGATCGTGCACATTTTGATGCCATGAAAGCGCATCTGCGCGAAAACCCACAACTCAAAGTCGGGGGCGCGACCTATGGCTGGCTGCATGCGCTCATGCAATCCATCGCACGTCTTGAAACAGATCTGGCGCGTGGCGCACCGCGCATTCCGTATTTTATTATGGGCCCAGCAGATGATCCGCTTGTTGAAAGCAGCGGTTTTATCCATGTCGCATCCATGCTGCCCAATTGCGAGATGCATTATTTAAATGGCGCAAAGCATGAATTGCTTCAGGAAAAAGAAGTCTTTCGCAAACAGGCCTGGAACTGGGTCGATGGTTTTATCGCGAAGATAAAATTCTAAGCGGTAGCGACTTGTTCACCATGCGCAGCTGACCATGCATTCGGGTTTTTAAGAAACGCTTCAACCGCATCAAGAGTCTTGGCATCAAAATAATTCATCTCGCGCGCAACCGCCAGCGCATCCCACCATGTGCAAAGCCCATGGAGATCAACGCCAATGGCTTTCAGTGTTTCAATGCTCTGCGGGAAAATACCGTAATGAAAAATCACAAAGGTATGCTCAACAATCGCGCCAGCATTGCGCAGCGCTTCACAGAATTTAATTTTGCTCGTGCCTTCCGATGCCAAATCTTCAACCAGAAGCACCCGCGCGCCTTCTTTCAAATCACCTTCGATTTGCGCCATGCGGCCAAAGCCCTTGGGCTTTTTACGCACATAGATCATCGGCAGATCAAGCTCTTCAGATAACCA
Source organism: Alphaproteobacteria bacterium (assembly GCA_010031785.1). Taxonomy (GTDB): domain Bacteria; phylum Pseudomonadota; class Alphaproteobacteria; order UBA9219; family RGZA01; genus RGZA01. The sequence continues at coordinate 12,325 of RGZA01000022.1, read as the reverse complement.
CGCGCCAAACGGAATACCAGCGGTTTCACCACCTGCGACCATATCAAATGCGTTCGTGCCCAGTTTTTCTTTTAGTTGTGCGGCGCCCATGGTCATCAAGGCACGGCGTTCCTTGGGATAGGAAACAATCTTGCGGCAATCAACATAGACCGGGCTGATCGTCCCTGATGTAAAGGTGAATGGTTTTTCGGCATTGAACAGCACTGCCTTAATATCAAAAAGCATTTTTGCAGCATCGCGTGCGTTGGGCGTGAGAATGTGCTGAGCGGTCATGACTAGTCCTTATCAATAAAATAGGTTATATTAACGGGCAACATTTACAAAAGCTTCCAGTGCATCATTAATGCGTGTCTGCCAACCTGCGCCCTTTGATTTAAAATAAGCAACCACTTGCGGTGAAAGTCGAATAGATACCGCTTGTTTACTGCCTTCTCCTTTGGCAGCACGATGCCGTCCATATGCTGCAAGGTCAGGAAAAACATCGCGAAGCGGACGTGCTGTTTTCATTTCCGATTTTGTCAAGGACGCATCATCTGCCCGCCTTGATGATTTACGTGTTTTTTTCATAAACGCTTTCCTCCTGTTTGTTTGCACAACGCAAACTGATAATGCGTGTCTTTGCCCCGCGACGTGTAAAAACAATGGTATGATATTTTCCATTCAACAAACCCACAGCAACAAACCGTTGCTCGCCATCCATAGAATGGCTTCGATCAAATATTACAGCATCGTGCCACACAAAATCATGCGCCAACATAAAATTAAGGCCATGCTTGGCGACATTCCTGTCGTTTTTACCATCATCCCATTCAAAGTGCATGAGACGATGTATATACATAAAAAAATGGATTGTCAATCATCGGACATGACACCGATGAACAGCCTAACGCTTATCCTTAAGCGATTGCGGAACATTCGCGCCCTGCGCATTCGCGCGTTGCGCCATGCGCGCAATTTGCCGCTCAATATAGGTATTAATCATCCCGATATGATCCTCGCGGATCAATGCACGCACAGGATCGCCATTATTATCTTCTTCGGTAAAGATATAACGCACCTGCGGCCCTTGCGGCGTCAGCACCTGATGAAACCCTGCCGTTAATGCCTGCGCCAGAATATTCTTGGCCGCCCCGCCCAAATTCTGCGAGGCAAGCTGCAATAATCCCATCAAACTATCTTCAATCGATCCTGCGTGAATGGTGGTCAGCACCAAATGGCCCGTGGTTGCAGCGCGCAAAATTTGTTCAGCAGACGCAGGGGTACGTACCTCTCCTACCAATAAATAGCGCGGCGTCCACCGTAACGTACGCTTCAGCGAGGTTGCCCAATCTTCACCATTGGCCACCTGAATTTGATAGCAATAACCTTTATCACCGCATGGCCCCTCAAGAATATATTCAACCGGATCTTCAACCGTGATGCCTACACCGCCATAGCTGTGCAGATATTCCTGCAGCAATGAAAAACAGCTCGTGGTTTTACCATGACCCGTTGCACCTGAAAAAATGATCAGGCCATCGCGTCGCCCCAGATTAAGCATATAACTGGCAATATGCGGCGCATAACCGAGCACCTCAAGCTTTGGTACGACTGGATTAATACGGCGCAAAACAGCCCATACTTCGCCATTTGCCATGGCTTGGTGTGCAAGACGAAAGCGCATGTCATCATAAGTAAACGCAACTTCAGGATGGTCCGCTTCCATGCGGAATTTTGCGGCAAGCCGCTCAACATCCTCGGCATAATCCGAAGGCAACGGTTGAATCCACACATTATGTTTCTCGCGTTGCGGTGTGCGGTAACGCGGCTGCGCTGGCGCATCAAGGCGCACATATAAATCCATAAACAGAAGATCGCTTAATTTCTTACTCACTTGCCATCTCCTGCACGTAATAATTTTGCTGAAACCTTGTCGATATAGGTTGTGATCATGCCGATCTTGTTCTCACGAATAAGCGAGCGTACCGGATCACCCATATTCCCTGGCTCTGTCCATATCATGCGCACGCTGGGGCCAGCTTCGGACATGGTTTGGTGGATAACCGCCGTTAACCCTGCCGCAAGAATATGATTGGCACTGCCGCCCATTGCTTGCTCCGCCAGATGAATGATTCCCATCAATGCTTCCTCGGCTGATCCCGCATGCACCGTGGTAATAACAAGATGACCTGTGGTTGCTGCACGCAACACCTGCTCTGCGGCTTGCGGCGTTCTGATTTCTCCAACAAAAATATAGTGCGGTGCCCAACGCAGGCTACGTTTAATTGCGCTTGCCCAGCCTTCTGTACCTTCCGCTTCAACCTGAAAACAAAAACCACTCTCGCCATGGCGGCCCTTCATCACATATTCAACGGGATCTTCGATCGTCACGGCAATGCCGCCTTCGCTCGATAAATAATCAATCAGTAGTGAGCATGCTGTGGTGGTTTTCCCCTGCCCCGTTGCGCCGGTGATCATGATCAGCCCATCGCGCTTTGCCAGATTGCGCAGCGCCTGCGTATAAGCTGCCACCATGCCCAATTTATCAAATTTTGGAACATCGGCTTTGATAACGCGCAAACACATCCAGTCTTCGCCATCGGCCATCTTCTGGCGCGACATACGCATGCGCGTTCCCTTAAATTGTAAAATGCTGTCTTCTTCCAATCCCTGGTTGCGCACAAAATCGGTGATCTGGCGCACTTCGTCATCATAGGCGTGCGGCACCACCGCATTGACTCGTTGCCTGCCTTTTTTCTGCCCCTGATAAAGCGCCTGACCGTTGGAATCCAGACGCAGATAGAGATCAGTCAGCTTTAAATCGCGAAAGAGAGATGGAGCGCTCATAACCTGCCTAAACCTTTGACCCGCTTAAATCTTTAAATAGCCCACTAATCTGTCACACCGGGTTTAAGATAGCGTTATTGAATGGTAAACTATCATTTTACCATTATCTCCAAATCCTTAGCGCCATTCATACTGAGGCCGAAAGGAGCAAGGCCTTTATTCATAAGGCTTGCTGCAAAGCCCAGATTTTTACATGGATTTTTCTGAAATGAGCCGCTACCTCTAAACTTCCTTATATATAAGTGTCACACATGAGCAATCACATCATCACCCCCAAAACGCCAACCGGAACCATGGAATTGCTGCCACGCGAGCAGATTGTTTTCCAGAACATGCTCGACACGATCCGGCAGAAGTTCGAGCGCTATGGGTTTTTGCCGATCGAAACACCGGTATTTGAAGAAACCAATATCCTACTCACTAAAAGTGGTGGCGATACGGAGAAGCAGGTTTACTTTGTGCAATCCACCGGATCACGCCAGCAAGGCCATGCGCCCGATCTTGCGCTGCGGTTTGATCTTACCGTTCCACTCGCGCGCTATGTCGCTGAACATCAGAATGAACTCGCCTTCCCGTTTCGCCGTTATCAGATGCAACGCGTCTATCGCGGGGAGCGCGCGCAAAAAGGCCGCTTCCGTGAATTTTATCAATGCGATATTGATGTGATTGGTCGTGATAACTTATCCGCTGCCTATGATGCAGAAATGCCCGTTGTTATTGCCGATATTTTCCGTGATCTGAAAATTGGCGCTTTCACTATCAATGTGTCGAACCGGAAAATTCTCAGTGGCTATATGAAAGATTTGCAAATCGATTCTGAGAAATGGCCATTGCTTTTACGAGAAATTGATAAAGCAGACAAAATTGGCTGGGATAAAGTCAAAGAGAACATTCAACCTCTGGTAGGAAAAGTTTTTGATGAACTGTTAGATTTTATGCAGCAAGACTATACCAATGAAGAACGCATAAGATATTTAGAGCATGGGGTTTTTTCTTTTATTGGCGCACAAACTCGTGAAGGGCTTGATGAGATAAAATTACTCTTAAAAACAGCTACCGATATGGGCGCAGGTGACGTCATCCGCTTTAACCCGGCCATCACGCGCGGTTTGGATTATTACACTGGCACGGTTTACGAAACCTTCCTCAATGATCACAAGAATTTTGGCAGCATTTGCTCCGGTGGGCGCTATGACAACCTTGCCAGCTATTACACCAAATCGAAATTGCCGGGCGTGGGTATTTCCATTGGCCTTACCCGTCTGTTTGAGCAAATGCGCCATGCAGGCCTCGTCAATAACGCGCCAAGCACGGTGAAAATCCTCATCACCATGATGGATGAAACCTTAAGCAGCGATTACCGCCGCATCGCAACAGAACTGCGCAAGGCAGGCATCAACACCGAAATTTATCTTGAGCAACACAAGCTCGACAAGCAATTCAAATATGCCGATAAGGCGGGCATTGGTTTTGCATTGGTGATGGGCGGCGATGAAAAAGCCAAAGGCGTGGTTGCGCTAAAAAACCTGCAAACGCGTGAGCAAACTGAAATCAAACAAGCCAGCTTGGTAACTGATATTGTAAAGGCCATCAGTTAAAAACCGCGTCATTGCGAGGAGGCCCTCATTCTTATGAGTGGCCGACGCGGCAATCCATGCTCAATTCAAGAAAGATGGATTGCCACGCCCCTAAAGGGGCTCGCAATGACGCTGACCTTTAAAATTTGATATTGTCTCCAATCAATACAAGAATACCAATCACCACAAACAACGCCGCCACCACGCGGCGAATAATCGGCAATGGCAATGTGGTAATTATTTTTTCGCCAAACAAAACCACCGGCACATTGGCAAGCAGCATGCCGAGCGTTGATCCCACAATGACCATACCAAACGCTTGATATTTTGCAGCCAACGCAATGGTCACAAGCTGCGTTTTATCGCCCATTTCCGCCATAAAAAACGCGATAAAGGTTACGATAAAAATACCCGCAGCATTGCGCGCATCGCGCTTCACATTCACATCATCAAGCTTATCCGGAATAAGCACCCAACCTGCCATTGCGATAAACGATACGCCCAATATCCAGCGCAGCATGTCCGGGCCGATATATCCGGTTACAAGCTGCCCAAAAAATGCGGCACCTGCATGATTAACAAGCGTAGCACATAAAATTCCCAGAATAATCGGCCATGCTTTTTTAAACCGGCAGATCAGGCACAGGGATAAAAGCTGCGTCTTGTCGCCAAGCTCCGCGAGCGCAACCATCCCGCCTGATACAAAAAATGCTTCGATATTCATGAAATAAAACTCCGGCCATATTGCCGGAAGACGATGACAGATGATTAAACCCCGCCCTTCCGGCGGGAAGGCAGAGGATTAATCAAAAGTCTCGCAAAGCGCTTTTCTGTTAAAGAAAAGGCCGTCTGCACCATGCCCTGTTTCCATAAGCAATTATGTTGGCGCAAACCCTGTTGAAGACACAGGAAGCTACTCCCTAATGAGTGGCACTGTTATCGTCTTCCCTCTTGTTTTTGTCAAGCGCAGCCTTATTCTATTCGAACAACCTTTATATGCAGGTACTCATGGTTTCTTTTTTCTATGTCATTGATATTTTACTGGGCTTTCTTGAAACGATGATGGCGATCTACGGCATTATGAGCCTGCTGATTTTCTTTGGCGTACTCAACGCCTATGGCCGCATCACAGGAATGATCTGGCAAAATTTGCAAGGCCTGTTTGAGCCGCTGATGCAACCGATCCGCCGCTACATCCCGCCCTATCGGGGGTTTGATTGGTCGTTTCTGGTGCTCTACTTACTGATTATTTTCGCGCGCTCGCTGCTACGCGAATATGGCCCACTTGGCGCCGCCCCTGCTGTGCTGATGGGTGGATAAGACATGGCTGCAACAGTTATTGATGGCAAAGCATCCGCTGCGCGTCTGCGCGCAAAAATTGCCGATGACGTAAAATCATCAAGCACAAAACCTGGCCTTGCTGTGGTTCTGGTTGGCGCTGATCCCGCCAGCGAAGTCTATGTGCGCAACAAGGAAAAAGCAGTGCTCGAAGTGGGCATGAATTCCTTTGCGCATCATCTGCCTGCTACAACAAGCGAAGCCGAATTACTAACGCTCATTGATAGTTTAAACGCCGATGCACGCGTGCATGGTATTCTGGTGCAACTGCCGCTGCCAAACGGCATTGATGCGCAAAAGGTTCTTGAGCGCATAGATCCACGCAAAGATGTCGATGGCTTTCACCCTGTCAACGCAGGTAAACTTGCAGTTGGTCAGGATGGGCTTGTGCCCTGCACCCCCATAGGCTGCATGATTTTACTGCGCGAAACGCTTGGTGATTTAAAAGGCCTTAATGCCGTTGTTGTTGGTCGCTCCAACATTGTTGGCAAACCCATCGCGCAACTCCTGCTGCAAGCCGATTGCACGGTGACCATCACCCATTCCAAAACCAAGGATCTGGCTGGCGTTTGCGCGCAGGCCGATATTGTCATCGCTGCCATCGGCAAGCCTGAATTTATCAAAGGGGCTTGGATCAAAAAAGGTGCCACCGTGATTGATGTTGGCATCAACCGCATCACGTGTGATGGCAAAACAAAACTGGTTGGCGATGTCGCTTATGATGAAGCGCTACAAAATGCTGGCGCTATCACGCCCGTACCCGGCGGCGTTGGCCCGATGACCATTGCGTGTTTGCTGGCGAATACGCTTAAGGCAGCGAAGAAGTAATTACTTCCTATTCTTCGCCATCGTCGAAAGGCGCAAGCGCAGCGCGTTCAATTTAATAAACCCACCCGCATCGGCCTGATTGTAAACGCTATCTTGTTCAAACGTTACATAGTCAAGGCGATAGAGGGAGTTCGGCGACTTACGGCCCACCACAATCGTGTTGCCCTTATACAGCTTCAACCGCACAACGCCATTCACATTGGTTTGCGTATGATCAATTAGCGCCTGCAATGCTTCACGCTCAGGTGAGAACCAGTAGCCAAAATAAATCAGCTCGGCATAACGCGGCATCAGATCATCCTTAAGATGCATTGCGCCGCGATCCAGCGTGATGGATTCAATTGCGCGATGCGCAACATGCAAAATGGTACCACCCGGTGTTTCATAAACGCCGCGTGACTTCATACCGACATAGCGGTTTTCAACCAGATCCAGACGGCCAATACCGTTCTTCTTTCCATACTCATTGAGCTTGGTAAGCAAGGTGGCGGGTGACATACGCACGCCGTTAATGCCCACAGCATCGCCGCGCTCGAACTCAACTTCAATATATTCGGCCTTGTCGGGCGCATCTTCAGGGGCAATCGTGCGCTGATAGACCATTTCATCGGCTTCTACCCATGGATCTTCCAGCACAAGGCCTTCAGAACTGGAGTGCAGCAAATTCGCATCGACCGAATAGGGCGCATCGCCCTTTTTAGCCTTGGTGATGGGGATTTGATGCTTTTCAGCATATTCAAGCAATACGGTACGTGAATTCAGATCCCACTCACGCCATGGCGCGATCACTTTAATATCTGGCTTCAATGCATAATAAGCGAGCTCAAAACGCACCTGATCATTTCCCTTGCCAGTTGCACCATGCGCAACAGCATCCGCACCGGTTTTATTCGCAATCTCGATCTGCTTTTTGGCAATCAATGGACGCGCAATGGATGTGCCAAGCAAATACACGCCTTCATACAGCGCATTGGCGCGAAACATTGGGAACACATAATCGCGGACAAATTCTTCGCGCAAATCTTCGATGAAAATTTCTTTGCAACCAAGGAGCTCGGCTTTCTTGCGCGCGGGTTCAACTTCTTCACCTTGTCCTAAATCGGCTGTGAAGGTAACAACTTCTGCGCGGTAATTATCCTGCAACCAGCGCAGAATGACCGAAGTATCCAGACCGCCGGAAAATGCCAGCACAATTTTTTTCACGTCTTTCTTGTTATCGGATTTCATCGCAATGCCTTATAGGGGGAGATTTTATGCGCGTATTTATGCAACGGCCTTGAGGCTAAGTCTAGTCAAACGTTGCGAGAACGCGAGCGGATCAGCAAGGGTCTCCCCTTCCAGCAAACGCGCCTGATCCAGCAATAACCACGCTAAATCGGCCATCTGCTCACCCCCGGCCATATCAGCCATTTTATTAATAAGGCTGTGGCTCGGGTTAATTTCAAGGATACGGCCCGGCGAAAAACCCTGGCCAAGGCCCAGCGCCTTGTTCTGGCGCAGCAGCTTTTCAAGATGCATATCCATCTCCCCTTCGCCTGCCACAAGGCACACAGGGCTATCGGTAAGACGAATGGAGGTTTTTACATCCTTAACCTGATCGCCATAAATATCCTTGAGCGATTTGATCAGCGCCTGAAGCTTGTCACTCGTTGGCTGATTTTCGGCTGGCATTTCTACCTTCTTGATTTTATCAAGATTACTATCGCCGCGCGTGGCCGATTTAAATGTCTTACCCTGGTAGCTGCCAATTGCGCCAACCCAGAAATCATCAATCGCATCGCTGAGCAACAGCACCTCGATATCGCGTGCACGGAAACCTTCGAGCTGCGGTGAACGCGCAAGCGCTGCGCTATCTTCGCCCGTAATATAATAAATGGCATCCTGCCCTGCTGGCATACGTGCAACATAATCAGCAAGCGTCACCAATTCTTTTTCCTTGGTCGAATAGGTGCGGAAAAGTTTTAGCAATTCTTCACGATGATCATAATCATCGTACAAGCCTTCCTTGAGCACCGCGCCAAAATTGGCCCAGAATTTGGCGTATTCCTCTATATTATCCGATAGTTTTTGCAATTCCGATAATACGCGCTTGGTAATGCCTTTTTTCATCAGCGTGAGAACCGGATTATTCTGCAGCATTTCACGGCTGACATTGAGCGGCAAATCTTCGCTATCAATCACGCCTTTCAGGAAACGTAAATACGGTGGCAATAATCCTTCTGCAGCTTCAGTGATAAACACGCGCTTTACATAAAGCTTCACGCGATGCTGACGACGCGGATCAAACAGATCATGCGGCTTTTGCGTTGGTACAAATAACAGGCCTGTATATTCGAGCTTACCTTCCGCGCGCCAATGCACCGTGAGCGATGGCTCGTCATAGGCATGCGCAACATGATGATAAAATTCTTTATATTCTTCCGCCGTAATCTCGGACTTTGCGCGCATCCACACAGCCGCCGCGCGGTTGAGTTTTTCTGCTTCATCTTCGCCAAAATAAATCGGGATGGGAATATGATCGGAATAAGCGGTAACAATTGCTTTTAATTTATCTTGTTCTGTAAACTCACCCTCATCTTCCTTAAGGTGCAGAATAATATCGGTGCCAGCGATGTTTTTCTTGGCTGGCTCAATCGTATAGGCACTTTTACCATCGGAAACCCAGCGCCATGCGTCGGCCTCGCCCGCTTTGCGGCTGATGACTTCCACCTTATCTGCAACCATGAATGCCGAATAAAAACCAACGCCAAACTGGCCGATCAGGTTCATATCTTTTTTCGCATCACCGCTCATTTGTTCAAGAAACGCTTTAGTGCCCGAACGCGCAATGGTGCCAAGATTATCTACGATCTCGGCGCGGCTCATACCAATGCCGTTATCAGAAACAGTCAGCGTGCGCGCAGGAATATCTGCAACCAGATGAATGGCAAATTTGGAAGGTGCAAGATCAGGCGTTGTTACCGCCGCATAGCGCAATTTATCACACGCATCAGCAGCGTTTGAAATCAACTCCCGCAGGAAAATTTCTTTCTGGCTATAGAGCGCATGCACAACGATATCGAGCAAGCGGCCTACTTCGGCTTGGAATTCATGTTTTTCGGTATTTTCAGTCATTTTTCTCTCCATCAAGCATCCCAGACGCTTTTTATTCTGTCATCTTCAAGGACAGAATAAAAAGTGATCTGGGATCTCATACATTTTTTCAAAAGCCAGTTAGATCCCAGATACATTTTTGCCATTCCCGTTGGTCATGTCAAAAATATTCTGGGATGCCTCTTCTAATATAATTCTGTAGAAATATCTTTCCACTCCGGATTATTTGTTTCGATTAATTTTATTTTCCAGTCACGATTCCAATCTTTTAATCGTCTCTCACGCGTAAAGGCTTCATCGTGTGTTTCATAATGTTCGTAATAGATCAGCTTTTTGAGATTATATTTTTTAGTGAATCCCTCAATCAATCCATTCTGATGCTCGTATATCCGCCTTCCTATGTTATTCGTCATACCAATATAGAGCGTTCCATGTTTCTTGTTTGTCAGTATATAAACAAAGAAGCCTTCAGGCATGAAAAAACTACTGTGGCAATGGTCTGTACTTAATCCGGTGCGGCTGATCCGCATCCGCGCCCAAACGGCGACGGCGATCGGCTTCATAATCCTGATAATTGCCTTCAAACCACTCCACATGGCTATCGCCTTCAAATGCCAGAATGTGCGTTGCAAGCCGATCAAGGAACCAGCGATCATGGCTGATGATTACCGCGCAACCGGCAAAATCTACCAGCGCATCTTCCAGTGCGCGCAGCGTATCGACATCAAGATCATTGGTCGGTTCATCGAGCAGCAATACGTTTGCGCCCGATTTCAGCATTTTGGCAAGATGCACGCGGTTGCGTTCACCGCCCGACAGCACACCAACCTTTTTCTGCTGATCTGTGCCTTTAAAATTAAATGATGACACATAGGCGCGTGATGGCATTGATTTGGCGCCCAGCTCCAACACATCATGACCGCCGGAAATTTCCTGCCAGATCGTGTTGTCATCCTTAAGCGCATCGCGGCTTTGGTCGACATAGCCAAGCACAACACTATCGGCAACTTTAAATGTGCCGCTATCGGGCTTTTCTACGCCAGTAATCATCTTGAACAACGTTGTTTTACCAGCACCATTGGGACCAATCACACCCACGATGCCACCGGGTGGCAAACGGAAGGTTAGATTATCGATCAACAAACGATCGCCATAGGCTTTGCTGATTTCATTGGCATCAATCACATTTTCGCCAAGACGCGGTGGAATAGGAATAATAATTTTTGCAACCCCAGCCGTATCATCCTGCTTCTGGTTGAGTAGCGCTTCATAGGCTGTGATACGCGCCTTGCTTTTCGCCTGACGTGCCTTGGGTGATGAACGCACCCACTCCAGTTCCTTGGCCAATTCTTTCTGGCGGGAATCTTCTTCGCGGCCTTCCTGAATGAGACGCTTTTGTTTTTGTTCAAGCCATGAGGTGTAGTTGCCCTCATACGGAATGCCATGGCCGCGATCAAGTTCTAAAATCCATCCCGTTACATTATCAAGGAAGTAACGATCATGGGTGACCATCACCACGGTTCCTTTATAATCAGCTAGAAACCGCTGTAACCACGCAACGGAATCAGCATCCAGATGGTTGGTTGGTTCATCAAGAAGCAGCATGTCTGGCTTTTCCAGCAGCAATTTGCACAAGGCCACGCGGCGTTTTTCACCACCGGAAAGCTTGGTCACATCGGCATCACCGGGTGGGCAACGCAATGCATCCATCGCCAGTTCCACCGTGCGGCCAATTTCCCATGCACCGCTATTTTCAATTTTTTCCTGCAATGCCGCCTGCACTTCAATGAGCTTCATCATCTCATCTTCATCGGTGACTTCCCCGAGCTTGTTGCTGACCTCTTCAAATTCCTTGAGCAACGCGTTCGCATCGCCCATCGCAAGCTCGATATTCTGCTGCACATTTAATGTGGGATCGAGCTGCGGTTCTTGTGATAAATAACCAACCTTCACGCCTTCGGCTGACCATGCCTCGCCGGTGAAATCCTTATCCGTCCCGGCCATGATGCGCATCAGGGTTGATTTACCCGAACCGTTGACGCCAAGAACACCAATCTTTGCGCCTGGATAAAATGATAGGAAAATATTATCCAATACCTTTTTGCCACCGGGATAGGCCTTGGAAAGACCCTTCATCACATAGGTATATTGACCTGCAGCCATTGTACGCATCCTTTGTAGGTTAAATGCCAATAGTTCAAAAACTATTGGCATCCGTGCCGACCGGCACGGCGGCGATTAATATCGCCGGGCTTTATAACATGTTGTATTTGTGCATCTTTTGCGGCGGTGTCAATGCCTACGCGACATTTTTATTCTGATTTTTGACACAGTTCGCCACTATGCTGTTCTCATGTTGTTACGAAACGCTTTTCTATTGGGCTTATTGGCTTTTGCCATTCCTGCTGCTGCGGGAACGGGCGATGCTGTGCGTATTGGTGTCCTCACCGATATGAGCGGCGGCATGGCAGTGCCTTCCGGCTTTGGCTCGGTGGAAGCTGCGCAACTTGCCGTTGAAGATATGGGCAACATCGTTGGCACGCGCCCGATTGTCGTGATCAATGCCGACTTTCAAAACCGTAGCGATCTTGCACAACACATCAGTGAAAGCTGGATCAAGAAACAGGGCGTGGATGTGGTGGTGGATGTGCCAAGCGGCCCCA
>RGZA01000210.1 GCA_010031785.1 Alphaproteobacteria bacterium | reverse complement strand
TCGCAGCGAATAATCCCTGCCCTTCCCCACCCGTCAACACATCGCCAAGAATGGGAATGGCCGATAAAATCCGGCTGATGAAATAGGCTGGAATAACCTGCCCCTCCAGCTGCAACGCGCTGTGCTGCAAATCAACTTTTCCTGCCATTGTAAGGCCGAGCGAGCCGCTGGATGTATGCGCTTTGGTAATCACAATCGTATTTTTTTCCCACACATATTCGCCAATCAACTCGCTAAAGCCAAGGCCCTCACCGCCCAGCATCGCTGCAAAACCATCGGGTGAAATTGCACTTATCAGTTGCGCCAACGCAGGCATGTTCTTCACGCGATAATTTTCCAGCGATATATGCCCAAACATATTGCGCAACTTGTCATTGGGCTCGCTTTTGCCATCAATGACCAGCTTGCCGCCCACCAGCGTATCGGTAACATCAAGTGATGCCAGAACATTACCAAGATTTGGCGTGGTGATCGATACCACGCTGCGGCCGTTTACCGGCTTGATGCTCGCATTAAACGGCGTTTTGTTTTTTGCCAGCACGCTTGCATCCAGATACGCCCAACCAAATGCATCACGTGTGGCTTTAACATTCATATTGGCAAGCTCCGTTTTAGCGCTGGTCAAAACGCGCTTGATCTGCATTTCAAGACGTAATGGCACTGCGCCACTATTCGTCTGCACACTACCATCAACTACTTTATCAGGCGTATCATCAAAGGCATGGCGCATATCAAGCACATCTCCCGTTAGGATCAGTGATGGCACACCATCATCACCGCGCTTGAAGGTCGCGCGCACATTGGTTGCATCAAGTTGTAATGGATTAAGCGTAAGCAGCGCCAAGCGTTGCTGCGCATCAAAACTGCCCTTGCCATCAATTGCAACATTTTTTCCTGTAACCTTAAGCTGGCTCAGTTGCATGGGTTTATCCCCGCCCCATTCCAGCACGGTTGAAAAACTAAGTGGATCGCTCATCGGTTTTCTATAAAACACATCGGAAATTTCCAGCGCTGTGTTGGCTGCATCGCCAGTAATGCTGAGTTTGGAATAAACCGCACCGCGATCATAAGTAATCTCAACCGGAAACACATCTGCACTGTGCATCGTAAGCGCGACACCAAATTTCTTAATGTCATCCGCTTTTGCTTTGCCCTTAATTACCGCATGGCTAATCATTTCTCCTGGCGGCACATCCGTAAAACGTTCATTCCAGCTAACGTTTGCCGGCACATCATTGAGCGTTGCATCGCCCTCAAAATGCATTCCCTGCTTGTCAAGCTGCAACGCCACATTACCCTTGGTAACATCAATCAAACCGGCAATTTTCTGCACAGCGCCATTGCTAACCTTAGCATCCGCATTCAAATCAATCTGATCAAACGACAAGTCTTTGAGTAATGGAAAACCAAGATGCAGTGTCCCATCAATATCCCCGCTTGTTTCCGTTGGCTTGATATTCATTTTTTTGGCGTAACCCATCGGCGCACGGTCAAGCACCTCAAGCAATGCAGGTGCTGGCGATGTAAGCATTGCGTCCAGCACAATGGTTTGAATTTCTGCATTTAATCCTGCGATCACCATATGCGATGGTTGCACCTTGATGGCGCCCATCTCACCCGAGCTCACCTGAATATCAAACCCGTTCTGATCAAAGGTTCCTGCACCATTTAGTTTTTCAATATCCGGCAGCGCCTGCCAGCACGTCATCAC
>RGZA01000209.1 GCA_010031785.1 Alphaproteobacteria bacterium | reverse complement strand
ACATGAACGACTTTAAGAATGCGATTATAGAATGTGTGCCCAATTTCAGCGAAGGGGTGAACATGGACATCATCAATAAAATAACTGCCGAGATAGAAACTGTAAAGGGTGTAAGACTGCTGGACGTAGATCCCGGCAAGGCTACCAACCGCACCGTGGTCACCTTTGTAGGCCATCCGCAGGCAGTGATAGATGCCGCGTTCCTGGCTATAAAAAAAGCGGGCGAACTGATAGATATGCGCAATCACAAAGGCGAACATCCGCGCATGGGCGCCACCGATGTTTGTCCGCTCATACCGGTATCAGGCATTACTATGGAAGAGACCGTGGAATTTGCAAATATGCTGGCAAAGCGCGTAGGCGAAGAATTGAATATTCCTGTATATCTATATGAATATGCCGCCAAGTCCGACTATCGACGCAACCTGGCTGATATCCGCAGTGGGGAATACGAAGGTTTTGCCGCCAAGATAGGTAAGGCAGAGTGGGCCCCTGATTATGGCAAGCCGGTGTTTAACGAGCGCTGCGGCGCTACCGTAATAGGTGCCCGCGATTTCCTAATTGCCTACAATGTAAATCTGAACACTACCAGCACCCGCAGGGCCAATGCAGTAGCTTTCGACATACGCGAAAAAGGCCGCCAGAAAATCGACGAAAAAGGCAAGCCGGTAAAGGATGCCAATGGTGAAGCGGTGTGGGTACCAGGTCTGCTGAAATCTGTAAAGGCAATAGGCTGGTTTATAGAGGAATATGGCGTGGCCCAGATATCCATCAACCTCACCAATATGAATGTTACACCGCTGCATGTGGTGTTTGACACTGCCGCCGAAAGAGCTGCAGCAAGGGGCATGCGCGCTACCGGCAGCGAGCTGGTAGGGCTGGTGCCATTGCAGGCTATCCTTGAGGCAGGCCGGTACTTCCTTAAAAAACAACAGCGAAGCCTAGGTGTCAGTGAGGCGGAGCTGATCAAGATAGCAGTAAAATCTCTGGGCCTCGATGAACTAGGGCCATTCGATCCGCAAAAGAAAATAATAGAATATCGCCTGCGCGATGCCGGCAGCCGCAAGCTGGTAAGCATGACTATTACAGGTTTTGCCGAAGAAACTGCCAGCGAATCTCCTGCACCAGGTGGTGGCTCTATAGCCGCTTACTGTGGTGCCATGGGTGCTGCACTGGGCACTATGGTGGCCAATCTCTCCGCACACAAAAAGGGCTGGGACGCCCGCTGGGAAGAATTCAGCAACCATGCCGAAAAAGGCCAGAAGCTGATGACCGAACTGCTGGATCTGGTAGACGAAGACACCAATGCATTCAACGGCATCATGGAAGCCTTTGGCCTGCCCAAGGGAAATGATGCAGAGAAGGCAGCACGCAAGGCAGCAATCGATGCAGCCACACTGGTAGCTATCAAGGTGCCATTCCGCACTATGGAACTGGGTTATGAATGCTTTGCCCTGGCCAATGCTATGGCTGCCACAGGCAACCCCAACAGCGTAAGCGATGCGGGTGTAGGTGCTCTTTGCGCACGCACAGCGGTAAAGGGAGCCTACCTTAATGTGCGCATCAACGCACAGGGCATGGAGGAAAATCCTGAGGTAAAACAAATGCTTGCCAGAGCCGAAGAGCTGAATAAAGCCACCGATATTGCCGAGCAGGAGGTATGGGACATAGTAATGGGTAAGATAAATAGTATCGCAGCAACAACTTAAATATATAAAATAATACTATTATTCTAAATAG
>RGZA01000208.1 GCA_010031785.1 Alphaproteobacteria bacterium | reverse complement strand
CAACATTTACTCCTGGTGCGCTTTTAAATTTCTGTCCACTTCCAGATGCACTCAGTATTGCAAACGATTTTGATACCGCAACTTCGTATCTTGCAATTAGCGTTCCAAGCGGAGTTTCGTGCGCCGTTGGTAAAATTAGCCTACAATCACTCTCTGATTTTGTTGGAAGTGGTTTTGCGGCAGTATCTAATAATTGTAATCATATATGGTCAAACGCAGAAGCAAACGTTGACAAATTAAACAACGCATCAACCGTTTTTATTGGTTGCGATGTTGCCATTGGCGCAACCGGATGGAGAAATTCTGTGTTTATTGGCACAGATGCCGGTAGAAATTCAACAACACCAAATGTTGGTTTGGCAACAGATACATCTTGTATATTTATAGGCAACCAAGCTGGTAGAGACGCTGATAATATTGCAAACACAATAGCCGTTGGAACCAACGCTGGTTATAATGCTTATAATTCAAGCAGATCTATTTATATTGGGTCTAACGCTGGCGCAGAAATGCATGGCAACGATAATATAGGTATTGGCGCTCATGCTGTTAGGGGTTCTGGTGTTAGTAGTGTTGGTACTAGAAACATTGAAATAGTTGCCGGATTATTAGATAATCAACGGCTGATGTATTCTTCTGGAAACTTGAGCGATGCACTAAATATACAAAATACTATCGCTGGAAATACAAATGCTAAGAAAATATCTGTGGGTCATGCTACGTTAAACCCAGATGCTCCATTTAGTGTCAGAAGAAATACTGTTGCTGTTCCTGAACACGCCACAAATGACATGATACAAAGCTGGTGGTGCGAAGGCGTAAAAGTAGCCCATATTGATTGCAGCGGCAGATTTGTTGGCAACATGTTTGTAGAAGGAGTTGCTTCTGGAATTATTGCGGCCCCAACCTCTCCGTCTTCTCCTACAACCGGAACAATGACAGTTAAAAATTCTGGCTGGCAAGATGTTACAAACATTACAGTGCAAAACAAAAACCCCGGTTTTAGTGTTTCAAACAACGCTTACATTCAAGCTGTGTTTGTTAACGGAACCTACAGATTAATTCGTACTTAAAGTGTATATATTGATATATTTTTATTTTTTAAACAAAGGAAAAACATATGAGTCTTCTAGTTTTGATTGAATCTGTTCCCGGTTGGAATGACAAAACTCCAGAAGAAATTTATGATTTTCTTGCTGCTCCAACGGTTGAAATATCTGATCCGGCATTTTGGACTTGGGCTGGCATTGAAAAATTTGGTGGTGCTGATTGCGCTCAAGAACTTTGTGCGTTTTTAAAAGCCAATGGTAAAGAGCATATGATATATCAACTTGGCGGTAAAGGACTTGTTATTTCTGATAACGACGTACAACAAATGCTTTATTATTTACATTCAATTGGCAAGCCTGGAATGCTTACTCTGGCCTTGATGGGCAAGAGAACAATTAGTGCATTAGAGGCTAGTGGAATTTCGACTAGCATTGAAGAAATTTCGCTGGTTCAGCGCAAGCGCATGTTAGAATATGATGCAACAAATCGTTTGCAAGCTTACCGCGAAGCGTTGTCTTCCTGGAACGGCAGCGGAGAGGAGCCGGTGTTGTAGTGGCAATCGTCACACGTTATTTTTCTAGCACTTCAGCGGGGAACGGCGATGGAACTTCATGGGCCAATCGTGCCGCACTATTTTCCGCAGGAAACTGGTCAAGTGTGATTACTGGCTTTAATTTTTCCGGCAGCGATTCGCTAGAGTGTCGGATTGAAGGCGGTGT
>RGZA01000207.1 GCA_010031785.1 Alphaproteobacteria bacterium | reverse complement strand
CACCCCCTTTTCAACAAGTTCACTTAAAACACCTCTCAAAGCGTTTTTCTTCTCTGTGAAGTTCACGCTATTGTTCGTCTGCAAAGTAATTATGTTCACGGTCGCTGGCTTGTGCGAATAATGCACGTTGAACAGGCAGCGAAGTTCCAGTTCTCCAAGATTCAATTCCGCTTTGATGGCAGAATAGATTTGGCCTGAATATACAAACCAGATCATAGATTCCATACGAGAATCCAAGTGAGTATGAAAAGAAGGATCAGGATAGTGGTCGTTCCGCTCCATGAGCGTTCTGGCTTGTTCGGATCTTCCAAGCCAAAGAAGGCGCCCATTTCAGAAGCGGTAAGACCTACCCATTTCGCCGCTTTGGCGATTTCATCAATGCCGTGATAAGTCCCGGCTTCGATTGCCGCCACGGCTGATTCATTGATATTCATTTGGGCTGCCGCTTTTCGGCGAGAAAGAATCAGGGATTCGCGGTAAAGTTGGATGCGAGTGCCAAATGCGGGAGCATTGAAATCGGTTGAGGCAAAAATTTTAGGGTATCCGTAATCTGCCTGCAGGGTGAAGGTGGTGGATAAACTGCGGAATGCTGCATCGGCGGCGTTTTTCATTTCTGGCGTCACTTCTGGAAGTGGCAGTGGTTCTTCTTGTTTGGTGAAGGTAGTGGTGATAGTAGTGTCGGTCGGCTTGGTTGTTTCGATTTCTGTAATGTCCTTCTTTTTTGGCCATATGGTGCCAGGCATCGCTTCTTCCTTGCGGTAATCTTCCGATCTCAAAATGCCAAACTTTTCCTCAAAATCTGCGCGATCCATCCATTCGCCATTAACCAGCATACTGATTGGGCCAAAGAACGTGCCATCAGAATCAGTGAAGTCACCAGCCTTGGCAATAAATCTGCCAGCATTAAGGGTTAAGACAGTGCAATAAGCGGGCCGCGAATACATGCTTGGTGGTGTGGGAAGCGCTTCGGGGGATGATAGTCGCACCTGTTCCGTCTGCCGGTAGTTGTCGCAGGAGTAGTTTGGATATTTCACTCGAAATTCATCCATTGGCGACCACTCTCCATTTATGAGAACGCTTGTTGGTTGCCAACACATAGATCCATCGCGTTGCTCAACCAAGTCAACTTTGGCAATATGAGGAATGGGGATGCCGGTGGACGTAACTTCTGTTACGGTGCAATGCGTGTACTCTGGTTTATTTTCCATCTTGTTCGATTGGGTTTTGCGCCATCCAAGAAATGACGCGGTGTTTTGTTTCGGTTGTTAAGCCATCATCCAGCAAGTGCTGAAAGATGTCATGCATTCGTTTTCGATCCATGTGGTCGGCGCGTAATTTGCCGTAGCCGCCACGGTCCAGGTACACAAGCGCTGTCCAAGAAGCGCTGTAATCGCTTTTAAATTTGTCCATCAGATTATTTGTAAAAATCAAGTAATAATTGTGAGTGCTCCAGCATTTCGGCGGCTATCTTTTTCACGTCGTGGGCGCTTGCCATATTCAGTTGGTTCAATCGGTATCGAAGTATCTGCAACCAGTCAACAATGCTGGCAATCCGCTCAATCTCTGGATCGCCAACGTACTGGCCTTTGCTGGCAAGTCTGGCGCGAATGATCGCTTTTGCTTCTTTTGGGTCCAGGGTATTTAATCGGTTAATCAGTGTGGTTAAACCACGGCCTTCAATCTCCCGAAAGATGCTAGGATGGATAAAATCAAGACAAGTATCGCAGTACTTATCTAAAAGATCAAGGTTGGTCATGATTCAGATTTTTA
>RGZA01000206.1 GCA_010031785.1 Alphaproteobacteria bacterium | reverse complement strand
GCATTGCCATAGAGCGCATCGCCCAGAACACTATTGCCAATATGCGCTAAATGCACACGAATTTGATGGGTACGGCCTGTTTCCAAAACGCACTGAATAAGCGAAGCAAAGGGTGCTTTATTCTCTTTCCGCGCAGATTTGTTTTTACGCACCACGCCACCAAAGCCTTCCGCATCAGCGGCAGGGGCATAGGTTTCCAGCACTTCATAATGGGTAATCGCATGCTTGCCATGGTTCACCAGCGCCATTTTTTTGCGATTGGTCTCGCTGCGGCCAATATCGCCTGTAATTGTTCCGCGCTTGGGTGATGGTGCACCCCAAATGAATGCCTGATAGACGCGTGATAATGTCTTGCCATTCTCACCGCTAAATTGTTCCGATAATCCCTGATGCGCAGCATCATGCTTGGCTACCACCATCAAACCGCTGGTGTCCTTATCAAGGCGATGCACAATCCCTGGGCGCTTGACGCCGCCAATGCCCGAAAGGCTTTTACCGCAATGGGCAAGCAGCGCATTGACCAGCGTTCCATCCAGATTACCCGCCGCCGGATGCACGACCATGCCCGCAGGCTTATTGATCACAAGTAAGTCATCATCCTCATACACAATATCCAGCTTGATGCGCTGAGCCTTGGGCTTTGCATCCGCCGCTTCGGGAATCTCCAGTGTAATGACTTCTGCGCCCCTTAATTTATGAGCAACATCAGTTACGGGCTTGCCATTGACCAGCAATGCCCCTTCGCCAATCAGCTTTTGCAGGCGCGCGCGCGACACATCGGGCAAAAGGGAGGTAACCACCTTATCCAGCCGTCCAGCCTCACCATTCAGCGAAAGCTCATGTTTTTGCGATTTTTTACGAAGGGTTTTAAGAGTCATGGGAATTATTATGCCAACAATCCCATTGCGACGCGAAGCATTTCATTAAGACGCGTTTGCCATCCTTTGCCGCTTTTGCGCAGCGAGGCCACAATTTCTGCATCAAGACTAATATGAATGGTTTCCTTGCTGCGCCCCATGGGACGACCACGGCTGCGTTTGATTGCGCCAACAAGCTTTGGATCGCTGATGCTTAGCAAGCGTGCGGAGCGTAATTCCTTTGCCGTTAATGGGGCATCATCTGCATATTTGCTAGGCTTCTTTTGTCTTGGCATAAATCTTTTCCTCCCCTGTATTGGCCCTGCGTAAACTGATAATGCGAATATCCTCACCGCGGTGCGTAAAAATAACTGTATGAAGTTTTTCATACAGCATGTCGATGGCGGCTAACCGGTGCTCTCCATCTTCATGCCTGGAACGATCAATAATGACCGGATCATCCCAGTCAAAATATTTTATGTCCTTGAAGGCCAAGCCATGTTTCTGCTGATTAACGCTATTCTTGGCTTCATCCCATATGAACATTTATTAAATATAGCCATAAATAATAAACCATGTCCACGTTAATATTTACGCTAATCGTTGGTTCGATGGTGTAGGGCAGATCATTTAATGAATGAAATCAACAGGTAAAAATTACACTTTGCTTTCATAAGCTTTTGCGTTAGTAATAGCAACCAACGGCCCGCCACTTTAATGTGCGCGGGCCGTTATTTTAGGTCCGAGCCTGAAGAATGTTACAGGAGTTTAGCTCAACTGGTAGAGCGTCGGTCTCCAAAACCGAAGGCTGTGGGTTCGAGCCCCCCAACTCCTGCCATTTTTGTTTAGGTGCGCTCGCATAAGCTTGCGGGGCAGCAGTCGCAGCCCTTAAGAGCGGAAGCGTTTTTTGAAA
>RGZA01000205.1 GCA_010031785.1 Alphaproteobacteria bacterium | reverse complement strand
ATCCGTTAAAATATTCAACGCTTGCGGTTATCGTCCTGCTGATCAGCGCCGCGATTTTTGTGCCATGGAAAATTATTGCTGAGCAAAAAATCATCGCGCTGCTCGCACAAAACGGTTTTGCAGGATCAAGCGTGACGCTCTCCCACATTGGTCTTAAAAGCGCACAGATGGAAAATCTGCGCCTTAGCAAAGATGCAACGCCTCTATTCGATAAACTCAAGGTCAATTTCTCGGCGCGCGATTTAATCAAGGGCCATGTCGATCATCTGGATTTCAGCGGCCTTAATCTGCAACTTGAGCAAAACACAACCGGCTGGATGATTAATGGCGCGCCCATGGCAGCTGCTAAACCGGATGATGCACCGGCTAAGCTCACATTGCCCACAAGCCGCGATGAGTTATCGCATATCCTTGTCGATAGTGCAGAGCTAAAAGACAGCACCATCCACCTCACCCTGCCAAGCGCAAAACTGGAAGCGCCGATCATCATCACCTTCCACAAATTTCCTGATGCGGTGATTAATACAACATTCAAGAATGTGCGCATCGCCATGAATGGCATCACAATGAATGTTACTGACCTTCATCTCAGCGCAAAGCTTGATGAAGCGGAAAAGAAATGGCGCGGCACATGGCAAGCAAGCGGCATTGAAACAAAAGGGCGGGATAATCTTGTTCCAACATTGACGGGTTCTGGCACCATCGAGGCAAGCGCAACAATAATCGCGCTGGATGGAACATTCAACAGCGCCGATAAAGCTCATGAGCATAATGTGCGCGCCGCCTTTACTTATAACTATCCGCTCAATACCCCTGAAAAGGCACAATTGCGCCTCACCTCTGCCGCACTACCATGGAACAAAGGGGTGTTATCGCTAAAAAATACATTGATCCCTTTAAACGGCAAAGATGACATTCATCTTATTCTGAATGTTGATCATGTCCCTGTGAGTGTGCTGATGAAAATGCTAACTGGCAAAGACACTGCCGCAACAGGCGATGTAGCAGGTGCCATCCCGATTATCATCAAGCCCAATGGTCTGATTGTGATTGATCAGGGAAAACTGGGTGCAGAAAAACCCGGTGTGATTACGCTGCCGCCTGAATCTATCCCTGGCGATAATGAGCAAATTGCGCTGGTACGAGACATTATGAAAAATTTGCACTACACCGTTTTATCCATCGGTATGGATAGCGATAAAAATCACAAACTATCGGCAGTACTCGCGGTTGAAGGTAACAACCCGGATGTAGCAAATGGTCGCCCGGTAAAATTGAACGTGCATTTAAACGGTGATCTGCTAGACTTCATTCAACAAAGCCTTATGTCACTTATCGATCCCCACATGTTTATCAAACAGGATCTCCATGCCAAATAAAACACCCCTTCTTTCACTTATGCTGCTTGGCAGCGGTTTGCTTTTATCAGCAGCGTGCACGCCAACCGTGCAATTGCAGGCGCCCGACAAACCAATTGAGATCAATCTCAACGTGAATATCGAACAACACGTCAAAGTTGAAATCCAACAAGATGCGCGCAAGGTTATCGCCAAGAACAAAGATATTTTCTAATCACCGCCCTAAGAACTGGAGAAACACATGAAACGCTTTTTATCGATCCTTGCACTTTTCCTTACCCTTGCTGCTCCTGCCTTTGCTGATTTGCACAGCGCGCGCGCAGCGGGTCAATTGGGCGAAAAAAATGATGGCTTTGTCACCGCACTTGATGGCTCATCTGCAACGCAAGCACTTGCCGATGAAGTGAACGCC
>RGZA01000204.1 GCA_010031785.1 Alphaproteobacteria bacterium | reverse complement strand
GCCGGACAACGTGACGCTCAGCATTAATGCTGGAGTGTTGTCAACTGTTTTAGGTCAGCCTTTATATGCAGTCATGGCATCTACTGTAAACGGTAATAATGTAAATACATCTACATACATTCAATATTCTAAAATCATTCCCAACGCGTCATATACATTGGCGACCTCATCGCCATTCGGCATTACTTTACCGAAGACAGGGTATTACAAATTCGAGATATATGGCCTTTTCAACAGTAACGGCAGTGGAAGTATAGTTCTCTACAAAAATGGAACTCAAATGTCAAACGCACAATCCTATGCTCCTGCATGGGCTGGTGGATTTGCTCCGTTTTATTACTTCTATGTATTTAGTGCAACAGCATCAGACGTATTTTCTGTATATTACAACTTTGGCGCAGGAGGATTCCATAATTCACAAATTATTATCACACAAATTGCTTGAATCGTCTAGCATTTAGAACTTTCTGCATGGTATATTCGTTTTTATCATTTACACAACTGCGTAAGAGTTTGTTTATCATTAAACTAAGCGTAACTATGAATACATGTCTAATCTTGCGAATCTAGGAACAGTCGCAATCGGGAAATTCAGTGAATCTTATCCGCTGGACGTCACCGGTGCCATGCGAAAGGATTTTCATAGTAGTGATGATACATGACCATATTTTAGCTCCAGTTTCTTAAATCCATTTTTAGAGATAAAAATAAAGATTGTACAGCTCTTCTTCTTCAGACGTGTATTCCCACTGTCCATTGATAGCACAATAAGGCGACACACGTATCCACGATATGTTACACGTAAGGACTCGTCTGCACCGCCGCGCGCACATCACGCCGCCCCAAACTGCACAGCCATGGCATCAAGCACCTCTAATCTGTCGCGCGCCTCCGCATCACACGCCGCCCACTTCCGGATCTCGGTCTCCGCGCGGTCCACGTCCGCCCGGGTGTACGCCAGCTCCATCATGGCGAAGGCCTTGTCGAGGATGTCGCCGATGACCGAGAGAGCATCCTCCACGATGGCCTTCTGGACGCGCCATTCTTCCAGCGTGTTCGGCAGCTGAGCCTCGTTCCATACGCACGGCGTCGGCATATGAGCGAGCACTGTTCTCTTTTCTCTCTCCACGTGGACTTGTGTTTGTAATATAGTATAAAAGCCGCATCAATTCATTGCACTTGATCAAGTGACCGCTCCAGATCCGCCCCCCCCGCTCACTCTACGAAGTGACCCAAGCGGCCGTAGCAAGCCTGCCAACCCACATAAATAGAAGAGCTATTACCATGCCACCACCACGGCCAGCACTCCAACTAGCTATAGAACAGCCACCTCCGCTCCCTAGGACAGCCGTGCCGCCATGATAAGCTGTACTCACAAGACGCACCATGGCAACATTTGCTCCTTCGCGGCCCTTCACATGTATGAGGGGCGCCCACTATGTAGCGTGCACCTGAACGTGGTCAAAGCCAACGAGGAGTGCAGCATTTGCCTCTGCAACATGACCACCCCCTCCACGCGCATCAAGCTCCACTGCGGCCACTACTTCCACAAGGCGTGTCTGAGCCGCTGCCCGCGCATCGAGTGCCCCATGTGCCGCGCGCCCATCACCCCGGTCCAGGCCTACGACATCTTCGAGCAGACGCGCGTGCGCCCCATCATGCTCGGCACCTTCGCGCTCCCGACAGAGGTCCAGCCCATCGTGATGGACACCATCAACGCGGTCAACGCCGCCGCCGCGACCAACCCCATCAACGCCTCACTGCAACAGA
>RGZA01000203.1 GCA_010031785.1 Alphaproteobacteria bacterium | reverse complement strand
ACTGTATGGAGCGCGTTATCATGAAAATCATTCCAACATATTTATTAGCGGCATTGTTGTTGCTTACAGGTTGCCATAATTATCTCGACCAGCATGACGCAGCGATGGAAACATGGAGGACGGCAATGAATGATGCTCAGGCTCAAATTGCCATGGAAATTCCTAAATGCACCAAGGGTAAGCAGGGTGAAAAACAGTCACCTAAAGAGTTTCTCAAAACCACTGAGTGCGTAAATGACTTGATTGAGGCGAGGTTACTGCCAGTTACTCCGTACCCAGAGCCATTAAAGAAAATGCTGTTCGTCAGCTTAGAAAATGCGGCTTTATATAGTCAGGGGAAGATTAGCTTTGAACAGGTGAAGGCTCGCAGAAAATATGACCTTGCCCTTTTGGAGGCTGAAATGGAGCGCCTAAATAATGAGGTGCGGCAAGAAATGGCAAACGCTGATGCGGAAGAACAAGTGCGAATCGGGAAAGCATTGCAGGGATTTCAACCTCCCCGTCCCATTTATACCTCTTGCTCGTCCTTTGGCAGAACCACTCAATGCACCAGTCAGTAGCCAGCCATGAAGAAAGTAATCATATTTCTTGTCGGCCTGTTTATTGGATTTGCAATCTTGGGCGCAACGGGACTACCATTTCTTTTAATCGTCATTGCCGCACTCTGGTATTGGACATTGCGCCGAGGCCGCTTAACCGTTCGGGCGTTTATGTATCTTGGATTGCATTCGCAGGGCATTTCACCAATGGAGGCAAATGGGCGAGTATTCAAAATGGGATATTACGATGCGGCTGAATCAGCACCAATCGCCAAGTCCTTTGTGCGTGAATACTTCAATGGCAAGCAACTCAAGATGATTGCGGAAGCTCGAAAACGAGGATTTGTGGGGTAAAATAATCCCTATAATAGTCAGCAATTTACTTAATTATGGACATATAAGTAAGACCGCCTCGAAAACGCTGGCTAAATAATGACTATTGCCATAACATTACCCTCTTCTTTCTTAGGCAAAAGTGGCGGTAATTGTGGAAACTCAACACATTGATAATAAACGAATAAATGGTGTTAATCGCGCTGATTTCATCAAAAGCATGGGTGAGCAATGGCGTGAGTACAAACTCAAGCCAAGCCCTGTTTTAGAAGAGGCGTGGGGTCAACTAGCTGACACTTTCAACCGTCAAATCACCGATGCCCCAGAGAACAACTGGGCAATCGTGCCAATGCCTACAGGCACAGGAAAAACAACGGGGCTGGAACGCTATTGTGCGTTGATGGCAGAATCTGCCGTGCCTATCGGTATTTTAATTGTCACAGAATTTAAGCCAGCAGCGAATAAATTAAGAGATAATATCAACAAGCTAGCTGGCAGTAAAATTGCAACTTCCTATCATGGGGATAATAAATCAGAAGCCGCATCACAGTGTAATGAATCCCCTATTCTTATCGTGACGCATTCCGCTTTCAAACGCATTATGGCCGCAGAGGCGAATAACAAAAGACAGCACTCAAATTGGAATCTATTTCTTAAATGGAATGGGGATGAATCACGCAAGCTCATAGTCATTGATGAGGTGCTGAATTTCGTAGAGCATATTTCAATCACGCCCGAAGATATAATGTTTGTTCGTGCCACAGTGCCAACTAAAATAAGGGCTAAATTCAAGAACGAAATGGCAGTGCTTGATTCGGTTATCATACAGCTATTATCACGATGCCAACAAGCTGATGACAATGAGTCAATGATTGTCGCAGATGATTGGAACATCAGCA
>RGZA01000202.1 GCA_010031785.1 Alphaproteobacteria bacterium | reverse complement strand
GGACCTATGGGAACTATTGGACCTATGGGAACTATTGGACCTATGGGAACTATTGGACCTATGGGAACTATTGGACCTATGGGAACTATGGGACCGGCTTTTACATGGAGTGATTTAACAATTACACAAAAAATGTCATTAATAGGAACAATGGGGCCTATGGGAACTATGGGGCCACTAGGAATTGGATTTAATTCTCCTGAAGGTGTAAAATATTTACAAGATAATGTTGTAATGTATAACGGAGGTGTTGCTAATGTATTAGCTAATAATGCAAACATTGGTTATATAAATAAATGGAGATTACATACTACAGACGATACTAGAGGAATGTTTATAGTTGCTCCCATAGATGAAGATAATACTAACTGGAATAATCAGGTAGCTTTTTATAGAAGCGGAGATATACAAGTACCATCAAGAATTCAAGGTAGATATACTCAAATACCGTTTACAAATAATAACAATAATTTAAGTGTTGTACCTAATGTTAAAATCAGTGAATGTATTGAACGATGTAATAATAATCCACAGTGTATGGGATTTTCTGTTCCTGCAAGTATGAGTCAAAGTCCAAATGCAGACATGATGAATAATCCAAATGCGAGAGGAAATTGTGTATTAAAAAATAATTTCAATGATAGACAGGCAAATAACGATTTCCATATGTATGCTAAAAATAATTGGGACTAATATTAAAATTAAATACATTTAATTTAATTTTAATTTTATTTTTTTTTTTTTATTTATAAATATATATATATATTAATGGGTCAAGGAAAGACAGTTATAAAAGGCTCAAATGGTACTATGGGACCTATGGGACCTATGGGAACTATGGGACCTATGGGAACTATGGGACCCATGGGAACTATGGGACCCATGGGAACTATGGGAACTGCTTTTACATGGAGTGATTTAACAATTACACAAAAAATGTCATTAATAGGAACAATGGGACCTATGGGAACTATGGGTCCACTAGGACCTAGTTTTGATTCTCCTGAGGGTAGAAGATTTTTACAAGAAAATGTTGTAATGTATAATCAAGGAAGTGCCAGTGTACGAGCAAATGATACATTTATGGGTACTCTTAATAGTGTAAACAGATGGAGATTACATTCTCCAAATGATACTAGAGGATTATTTGCAATTACTCCAGTTAATACTGTTGGAAATTCAATGTGGGGAACTGATATAAATATTTTTAGAAATGGAGATATAGAATCCCCATCTAGAATTCAAGGTCGTTATACTCAAATACCATATATGAATAATGATAATACATTACGTGTTATACCTAATGTTAGAATCAGTGAATGTATTGAAGAGTGTAATAATAATAACGATTGTAGAGGATTTTCTATTCCATCGAATATAAATGAAAAACCATCAGCAGACACGATGAATAATCCAAATGCTAGAGGAAATTGTACATTAAAGAGTACCTTTAATAATAGAACTACAAATGATAATGTTCATATGTATGCTAAAAATTGGTAATTAATTTTGCTCAATTATTTTAACTATTAATAATAATCCTCCTATTAATGAAATATTTGCCCAAAATGGTATAGATTTTTTATAATTAGTGAAATCTGGGAAATGATATAAAAGAGTTGCTAATATAGTAAATACAATTAATACAATTGAACTTAAATAAGCTTCATTTTTATATTGACCATAAGAAATCAAACTTTGGAAAGAACCGAAGTCATAAGTTGCGTTGATTTCTTGATAGTTTTTAGCAGCAGTTTTTGTTCCGGATTTAGTTCCTTTAGT
>RGZA01000201.1 GCA_010031785.1 Alphaproteobacteria bacterium | reverse complement strand
ATTCTCTGGCAAAGATCCGACAAAAGTGGATCGCTCGGCAGCCTATATTGCGCGCTATCTTGCAAAAAATGTTGTGGCTTCCGGTCTTGCAGATCGTTGCACGATCCAGATTGCCTATGCGATTGGCGTATCGCATCCGATTGCGGTTTACATCAACACGCATGGCACTGGCAAAGCGGATGAAGAAAAGATTTCCAAAGTCTTGCAGGAAATTGTGCCGCTCACCCCGCGTCGCATCCGCGAATATCTCAGCCTCAATCGTCCGATCTATGCCAAGACTGCAGCCTATGGTCACTTTGGTCGCACGCCGGGCGAAGATGGCTCCTTTAGCTGGGAAAAAACCGATATCGCAGCAGATTTAAAGCGCACCTTTAAGCTCTAAATGCCTGAGACACCGGAACAGGCGAGTTATATGTTACGTGGGCGACGCAAGGGTCGTCCGTTACGTACGGGCAAAACAGCCTTGATGCAAACCCTGCTGCCGCGCATCAAGATTGATCTCGACCAGAAGCTCGATCTTGTAAAATTATTTCCTGACAAAAAAGAAATCTGGCTCGAGATTGGATTTGGTGGCGGCGAACATCTTGCATGGCAAGCCAAAGAAAATCCGAATGTTGGAATGATTGGTTGCGAAGCCTACATAAACGGCGTTGCGAGTATGCTCGATCATATTCACAAGGATACGATTGAGAATATACGCATCTTTGATAATGATGCGCGCATGGTGCTTGATGCATTGCCGGATGCGTCGATCAATCGTAGCTTTATACTCTTTCCTGATCCTTGGCCAAAAAACCGTCACGCCAATCGTCGCTTCATTGGCCCTGACAATTTACCCAAGCTGAGCCGCGTTATGAAGCAAGGCGCAGAGCTGCGCGTTGCAAGTGATGACCCGACCTTGCAGGAATGGATGGCGGAGCATTTGCGCAGCTGTCCTGATTTCATCCCCGCGCCAGATACCGATCATGGCATGCGCAAAACGCGCCCCAATGATTGGCCGGCAACGCGCTATGAGATCAAAGAGCTCGCCAAAAAACGTCCCAACTGGAAGGGTCCAGAATATTATCTGTTTTTGAAAAAATAATTTTAGAGACAGCGCAGATTTTAGAAGTGATCCAGAATCGTCCCCAATAACCCCAAAAAACAGCAAACACCCTTCAATTCAAAGGCTTAAACCCTATCTAGGCCCTTGCAATAAGGACTAATGCCTGATAATGTCCCTGCAACATATAAGCACCCATCAGGGAAATGATGAGGTGGGCTCGTAAAAGAGCCCGCCTTTTTTATTGCCTAAATGGATTTTAATATAAAATGAGACACAATGGCCGTTACGGACCGCATTGCAGAACTAATTACGCCTACCCTTGAATCCATGGGGTATGAGTTGGTGCGCGTGCATATCTCCGGTGGCAAGAACAACCAGACCTTGCAAATCATGGCCGAACGCCAGGATGGCGTGATGATTACTGTAGAAGATTGCGAAACTATCAGCCATACGGTTTCTGCGCAGCTTGATGTTGCTGACCCTATTTCATCGGCCTATTCGCTCGAAGTAAGTTCGCCGGGCATTGATCGTCCACTCACGCGCCTTAAAGATTTTCAACGTTTTGCTGGCTTTGAAGCCAAGGTCCAACTTAACGAACCGCGCGATGGCCGTCGCAACTTTCGCGGCATTGTGCTCGGCATTGAAGGAAAAGATGTGGCGCTTGAGATTGTGCCAGAGAAAAAAGGCGAAGAGCCTGCAAAAATTACCCTGCCTTTTGAAGCAATCGATCAAGCCAAGCTGGTGATGACCGATGC
>RGZA01000021.1 GCA_010031785.1 Alphaproteobacteria bacterium | reverse complement strand
CCCCTAACCCCGCCCGCAAGGGGCGGGGAATAGCAGTGTTTCCAATAGCTAGATCTGTCTTCATCGGGCAACACTTATAATATGCTTCATATGATGAATGCTTTTGTGCATGCCGACAAACATCGCTTCGCCCATTAAAAAATGACCAATGTTAAGTTCAACAATCGGCGTAATCACAGCAATGGGTGAAACATTGTCATAGGTAAGTCCATGGCCTGCATGCACTTCAATGCCAAGCGTTGCTGCATAATGCGCTGCTGTTTGAAGGCGTTTTAGTTCTGCGCCTTGCGTAGCACCGGCATCGGCATAGGAACCTGTATGCAATTCAATGGCAAAGCAGCCGGTTTTTTTAGCCGCATCAATCTGCGCTTCATCAGGGCCAATAAACAGCGCAACTTCAATCCCGGCATGTTGCAATTCACCAACGCAGGCTTTTATTTTTTCAAACTGCCCGATTACATCAAGCCCGCCTTCAGTCGTGATTTCAAGGCGGCGTTCGGGAACAAGGCACACGGCATGCGGCAAAAGCTGCAATGCAATTCTGGTCATTTCATCGGTCACAGCCATTTCCATATTCAGTGGCAAACCGCATTCGGCGCGCAAGCGCTGCATGTCGGTATCGCGGATATGGCGGCGATCTTCGCGCAGATGCGCGGTGATGATATCGGCGCCCGCTTCCTTGGCAACCAATGCCGCGCGCAATGGATCGGGCGCAGTGCCGCCACGCGCATTACGTAACGTAGCAACATGATCGATGTTAATGCCGAGCCGAAGGGGCGTAGGGGCGTAGGGGCGTAGGGATGATGAAGACATGTTTATTATTTAGCAAAAGCAAAAATAAAAGTAACCCTGTTATTGTAAGCCTTCGCCCCTTCGGCCCTTCGTGTCTTCGTCCCTACTTTACGCCTGTTCTTCTGTAACTAAGCGCTTCCGCCACATGGGTGCGTTTTACGCCATCCACGCCTTCCAGATCAGCAAGGGTGCGCGCAACACGCACAACGCGGGTGTAGCCGCGCGCGGAAAGTTTTAATTGTTCAGCCGCCTGACTTAATAAATTTTGCCCGCTGCTATCAGGCGTGGCGATTTTTTGTAACAACTCGCCATCGGCTTCGGAATTATTATTGGGCTTTATGGGCGCATCCATTTTTGCATAGCGCTCATTCTGGCATGCGCGCGCTTGCGCAACACGAGCGGCCACCGTTGCGCTGTCTTCTTTTGCTTTTGGCAGTGATAAATCATTTGCGCTTACTGCGGGTACTTCTACATGGCAATCAATGCGATCGAGCAAGGGCCCGGATAATTTGCCCTGATATTCCTGACCACAGCCAGGTGCGCGGTTGCAGGCTTGCGATGCATCGCCAAGATAACCGCAGCGGCATGGGTTCATCGCCGCAATCAATTGAAAACGCGCAGGATAGGTAACGTGATGATTGGCGCGCGCAACAACCGCGCGGCCTGTTTCGAGTGGTTGGCGCAATGCTTCGAGTGTTGGGCGTTGAAATTCCGGCAACTCATCCAGAAACAACACACCAAAATGCGCAAGCGATACTTCGCCCGGTTTTGCACGCATGCCACCACCGATCAGTGCAGGAAGGGACGCTGAATGATGCGGATCCCGAAACGGGCGACGACGCAGCAATTGCCCATCGGGCAACATGCCTGCAACGGAATGGATCATCGAAACTTCGAGCGCTTCGCGCGGCGATAGTGGCGGTAGCAGGCCCGGCAAACGGCTGGCGAGCATGCTTTTGCCTGAACCCGGCGGGCCAAGCATGAGCAGATTATGACCACCGGCCGCAACAACTTCGAGCACGCGCTTTGCGCCCTCCTGCCCTTTGACATCGCGCAGATCAGGCGATGACCCATCAAGTGCTTCCATGCGCCGTTCGGGTCGCGTGAGCACTTGCGTGCCTTTAAAATGATTGATGAGTTGCAAAAGCGATTGCGGTGCAAGCACCTGCATGTCTTCGCCCGCCCACAAGGCTTCACTGCCATTTGCAGCGGGGCAAATGAGACCAAGATCATGCGCCTTGGCATTCATCGCGGTGGGCAACACGCCGGTTACGCGCGTGAGGCCACCGTCCAGCGCGAGTTCACCAAGCACGACAAAATCAGCAACAGCATCTTGCGGAATAACGCCCATGGCAACGAGCAGCGCAAGGGCAATGGGCAAATCAAAATGGCTGCCTTCTTTTTGCACATCGGCGGGTGCAAGATTTACGGTAATGCGTTTGGCGGGCATGGAAAGCCCGAGCGCGTGCAGGGCAGCGCGAACACGTTCACGCGATTCTGTTACGGCTTTATCAGGCAAGCCCACCAATGTGAAGGCCACCATGCCCGATGAAATTTGCGCCTGCACATCGACATCCAGAACATCAATTCCTTCAAAGGCAACCGTGCGTATGCGTGCGACCATGATTTATCCGTAGTGGGGTTTATCCGTACTGTAGAATAGGTGTATACAGAATGGGTAAACTACCTGCGGTTGTAATCAATGGGAAGGGCTTTCCTTCATTTCTTTCTTATCGCCGTATTTGGCAAGGAATTCGTCAACCGCTTTGCTACTACAACGCATGGGTTTGGATTGTTCCCACACCACCTGATGCTGCATGCGCATCATATCGGCGAATTCCTGACTTTCGACGATAAAGCCAAAGCATTCCTCAATCGAGGACAGCACCGCAACCTGATTGCCATAGATCCAGTAGCCAAGGCGCGTATCGATGGCAGCAGGTGCAAGGCGGATTTCGCGGCAATAGCCTGGCCCACAGCCCATATAGGGATGCTTGTTAAAATCGACCGCATGTTTTTCCGGCCAGATGGCTTTGATAAAAATGCGTTTTTTGATGCGCATGGTGTTGCTTTTGAAAAAATAATCTTCGCCCAAGACATCCATCATCAAACGAATGGGCCACAGCGTGTGATGCGTTTGCCCTTCATATAATGTCATATCGGAGAGGATATTTTGCAGTTGTGCCTTGCCCTTATAGAGCGTGAAGCGCGGATCAGCATTTTTTCCGCGCGCTTTGTTTTGTAGCAGCGGCATGATCTGCGTAAGATTTTTTTCTGCATCGTCAAGCGCGCTACGGCGCTGCGCCAGCATGTCTTTTAAAACAGTCGGCGAGACAGCATGATAGCGGCGCACGCCGCCTGCGCTTTCTTCCCACTTTACCATGCCTTTTTCGGCAAGACGCTCAAGCGTGCCATAAAGCGATGAGCGTGGCACACCGCAACGTTGCGCAAGGCGCCCTGCGGGCATGGCTCCTGCTTCCAGAAGCGTGAGATAAAGCTCGCCCTCTTCTGCTGAAAAACCAAGCGGGCCTAATAGCTGCTGCAACATCATGTTGTCGCCTCCTGACGACAGTTTAGAAAGTAATATAAAATCTATTAATAAAGAAGCTTTAAACAAAATAGGCTTTATATGTTTCCAAAACACGACAGTTTAATCACATTAATAGTCGTCAGCCTTGGCTACTTCATTGATATGTTTGATTTTTATATATTCAACGTAGTCCGGGTGAAAAGCCTGAGCGAGTTGGGGTTATCAGGCGATGCACTTACCCATAGCGGCTTGCTGATTTCAAGCATTGGCCTTGCCGGGCTTTTGATCGGCGCATGGGCATCAGGATTGATGGGTGATCGCATGGGCCGCAAGGCAAGCCTGTTTATTTCCATTCTGCTTTATTCGCTTGGTACCTTTGCAACCGCCTTTGTACATGATGTGGAGATGTATGCGCTGGCGCGGTTTGTGTCATCCCTCGGCCTTGCGGGTGAATTGGGGCAAGGCATTACCTTGATCGCTGAAAAGTTTTCACCGCGCAAACGTGGGCCCGGAATTGCGCTGTTTATCATCATGGGATTTGTTGGTGTGCTGGCAGCTGCACTGGCAGCTGAGCTACTTGCCTGGCGCGCAGTTTATATGATTGGCGGGGGTGCAGGATTAATATTGCTGTTCACGCGCATGCTCTTATCTGAATCGCAGATGTATAAGGATATGGCGTTAACCCCAGTAAAACGCGGTGGATTGTGGCTTATTCTCAAACATCCGCAGCAGCGATTATACTGGTGCGCAGCGACTTTGATGATTGTTCCAGCGGTTTTTATTCCGCAAATTGTATTTACGCTTTCACCGGAAATTGCCAAGGCGATGCAGATTGATGGAATAGTGAAAGCCAACATTGCGCTGGCCTGCGGGATTAGCGGCGTGATTATCGGCGATATGCTTGCCGCCCTGATCAGTGAAGTGTGGCAAAGCAGAAAAAAAGTTGCGCTACTTTTTCTGCTGATCGGCAGTGCAATGCTCGGTGCTTACCTTGCGGTGCCGTTTCATTCAACGCAAGGCTATTACATTATGTGCGGATTTTTAGGGTTGACCTTTGGCGTATGGGTTATTGCCGCGATGTGGATTGCCGAACATTTCCCAACAACCGTGCGCGCAACCGCAACCAGCACGACACTGAACTTTGCGCGCGGCCTTGCGATACCGATGAATGCAGCCTATGCCGCGCTTGCGTTTATGGGCGCGCATTACGCAGTAGCGATGATTGGTTGCGTTGTGTTTATGGTCGCGCTGGTCGGATGGTTTGCTTTGCGCGAAACCTATGGCCGCGCGCTAGATAAAAATCACAACTGATATAAATACGTACATCCCGACGAACGTCGGGATCCCATTTGTTTTTTATTAAATCACACATAATAAATGGGATACCGGCTTATGCCGGTATGTTCGTGAGAGATTTACGCTTGGCGTTCAACCATCAATTGCTTGATTTCTGCAATCGCCTGCGCAGGGTTTAGACCCTTGGGGCAGGTGTTGGTGCAGTTCATGATGGTATGGCAGCGATAAAGACGGAATGGGTCTTCCAGATTATCAAGGCGTTCACCGGTCATTTCATCGCGGCTGTCTGCGATCCAGCGATAGGCTTGCAGCAAAATCGCAGGGCCAAGATAGCGTTCTTCGTTCCACCAATAGCTTGGGCAGGCAGTTGAACAGCAGAAGCACAGAATGCATTCATAAAGGCCATCAAGCTTTTTGCGCTCGTCCGGGGATTGCAGACGTTCTTTATCCGGTGGCGGCGCGCTTTGGGTTTGCAACCATGGCTGGATTGATGCGTATTGCGCATAAAGCTGGGTCACATCAGGGATGAGATCTTTCACAACTGGACGGTGTGGTAAAGGATAGACTTTTACATCACCCGAGCAATCATCGGTTGCCTTAAGACAAGCAAGTGTATTTTGCCCATCAATGTTCATTGCGCATGATCCGCAAATGCCTTCGCGGCAGGAACGGCGGAAGGTCAGCGTCGGGTCGATTTTGTTTTTAATATAGAACAGCGCATCAAGCACCATCGGCCCACAGGCATCCATATCTACCGTGTAGGTATCAAGGCTGGGGTTTTCGTTCTTATCAGGATTGTAGCGGTAAATTTTGAATTTGCGCGTGCGCTTTGCACCAGCTGGCGCAGGATGCGTGACGCCCGTTTGAATTTTGGAATGCGCAGGAAGGGTAAGTTCAACCATGATGAGTGATGAGAGTTAAGTGGTGAGTGATGAGGCTTAAGGAATGGTATGGTTTACTGATTAGAACTTCAATGGTTTTGTTAAAGAAAGTGTGAAGATTTGCAAGGGTTAGATATTTAAGAAGCTGCGCCTGCCTCTAGACTGATTTTCAAATGGCTGCCCGTTGCAGTCGCAAACCGCATGAGGGTACGCGTGGAAGGAAGCACCCGCCCACTTTCGAGCCGCGCAATAACCGTACGGGTTGTTTTCATGATTTTAGCTAGCTGATCTTGTGTTAAACCAGCACGGTTTCTGGCATCAATCATCTGAGCTGCCAGTTGAAATTCGGGTGCTAAATCTTTGTAAGCTTTGGCATAACCCGAGCGTTGCTTTAGCCATTTCGTATGTAATGTATCGATACGAATTCCTGTTTTCTTTTTCATACTATCTGCTCCGCACGCTTATATGCCAGATCTAATTCTTTTCTTGGTGTTTTCTGTGTCTTTTTAATAAAAGCACGAAGAACGATTACCCTTTTGCCTTTTGTGGTGAGATAAATTGCCCGCGCAATTCCATCCCGCCCTTTCATCCGCATTTCCCATAATGGTCCATCAAGATGGTCCACATGCGGTCCATGCACACGCTCAAGACCCTGCGACTGGATCAACTCCACAATACGACGAAACCGCGCCAGCATATCATCAGGCAAAGCTTCCAATTCTGCAGTCACGGTTTTGTTAAGTGCTTCAACAATCCACACTAGGAATCCTTAAGGGTATAGTAGCAAATTTGCTACCTTTTTACAAGGTCTATTTTTAATAGACACGAGGTTTAGGCGGGACAACTTCAACATCATTAGACATCGTATAAAGATGCACGGGGCGGTCACCCATGGTGACTTTGCCTGTTGCATCATCAACATAAGCAATGCTGTGCTTCATCCAGTTCACATCGTCGCGATCCTTGAAATCTTCGCGGGCATGCGCACCGCGCGACTCTTTACGGTTATGCGCGGATGCAACCGTTGCCATGGCCTGCACGAGAAGATTATCAAGCTCCAGCGTTTCAACCAGATCCGAATTCCAGATCAGCGAGCGATCGGATACTTTCACATCGGCGCGTTGTTTGAGCAAATTGGTGATACCATCCACGCCAGTCTTAAGCGTTTCTTGCGTGCGGAATACAGCGCAATTGGTTTGCATGACATGCTGCATCTGATCGCGGATTTCTGCCGTGGGCGTTTGGCCATTTGCATTCCGCAATTTATCAAAGCGCGCCATGATGCCATCAATGCTGGATGCTGGCAGGGTTTTATGCGGCATGTTTGGCTTGATAACGTCAGCAGCGCGGATCGCAGCAGCGCGGCCAAACACTACAAGATCAAGCAGCGAGTTTGAACCTAAGCGATTTGCACCATGCACGGAAACGCACGCTGCTTCGCCAATTGCCATCAGGCCCGGCACGATTGCATCGGGATTGTCCTTGGTTGGGCGAATGACTTCGCCATGATAATTGGTTGGAATACCGCCCATATTATAATGCACGGTTGGCAGAATGGGTATGGGTTCCTTTGTTACATCAACGCCAGCGAACACCTTTGCAGTTTCGGAAATACCCGGCAGACGTTCATGCAGAATTTTTGGATCAAGATGTTCAAGATGCAGATGGATGTGATCTTTTTTCGGACCACAGCCACGGCCTTCGCGAATTTCAATGGTCATGGAACGGCTGACTACATCGCGGCTTGCAAGATCTTTGGCGGAGGGCGCATAGCGTTCCATGAAACGCTCGCCATTGCCGTTGGTGACATAGCCGCCTTCGCCGCGTGCGCCTTCGGTAATCAAACAGCCTGCGCCGTAAACACCAGTGGGATGAAACTGAATGAATTCCATATCCTGTACAGGTAAGCCCGCGCGGATTGCCATCGCATTACCATCGCCTGTGCAGGTATGGGCCGATGTACATGAGAAATAGGCGCGACCATAACCACCGGTTGCAAGCACAACGGTTTGTGCGCGGAAACGATGCATCGTGCCATCATCGAGATTCCATGCCATCACGCCGCGACAGACCCCTTCATCATCCATGATCAGGTCCATGGCGAAATATTCGATGAAGAATTCGGCGCTGTGTTTAAGCGATTGCTGATAAAGCGTGTGCAAAATCGCATGGCCGGTGCGGTCAGCAGCAGCGCAGGTGCGATAGGCAATGCCCTTGCCGTAATTGGTGGTCATACCGCCAAAAGCACGTTGATAAATTTTACCTTCTGCGGTGCGGCTGAAGGGAACACCGTAATGTTCCAGTTCTACAATCGCTGGAATGGCTTCGCGGCACATATATTCAATTGCGTCTTGGTCGCCGAGCCAATCAGAGCCCTTCACGGTGTCATACATATGAAAGCGCCAGTCATCTTCACCCATATTGCCAAGCGCAGCGGAAATACCGCCTTGCGCTGCAACGGTATGGGAGCGCGTTGGAAACACCTTAGTGATGCAGGCGGTTTTCAAACCCTTTTCAGCCATGCCAAAGGTTGCGCGCAAGCCTGCGCCACCAGCACCAACAACAACAACATCATAATGATGATCAATAATAGGATAGGCTTGGGTCATCTTAGGCTTTCAAAGCGAGAGTGATAATAGAAAATGCAGCAACCGCCGCGAGCACAACATGAAGCAATTTGTTACCCACCATCAGGATGGTTTTTGTAACCGGGCAATGAATGTAATCTTCCATCACGGTTTGCAACCCATTCGCGCTGTGATGCAAGGAGAAGCCGATGAACAGCAGTAGGATGATGGCTTGCAAGGGCTGCTTAACCCATGCCTGCACGGCAGCTTGATCTGCGCCAATCAGATGCAGCACCGAATAGGCAAACCAGAAGGTCAGCGGAATAAGGGCAAAAGAGGTGATTTTCATCACCCACCAATGATGCGTGCCGCCTTTGGCCGAACCAAGACCGCGCACGCGGCCAATATCGCTGCGGAAAGATTTTGTTTGCATATTCATCAGTTCCTCAGAGCATAGGAAGTTTTGGAAGAGCGCATGCCCATGCAGCGCCAGTGAGAATCAGCGCGCTGATGATCACAAGAATGTTGGTTGTGTTGGTTGTTTCTTTTTTATAGCCAACGCCTGCATCCCATACCAAATGGCGCACACCAGCGCAGAGATGATAGAATAATGCAAGGCTCCAGCCCGCCATGCAGAACAGGCCAAGGGGCGATACGAGAATGGATTGAAACTGCGCAAAACATTCAGCGCTGTTTGCTGCTGCATAAAGCCATGCGACCAGAACCACAGCACCGACACTTAAGGCAACGCCAGTTGCACGGTGGGTAATGGAGGTGATCGCCGCCAGGGGAAGGCGATAAATCTGCAGATGCGGAGAAAGCGGACGTGGCCGGGACATTTTTGCGGGAGTGTCGCTCATTGATTGGCGCTCTTTAGGAAGGGGATGATAATGCCGCGTATCATTAAACGCTGCCTCTGATAAGTCAATTACTTACGTTCCCGTTGAGCCAAAACCGCCTGCGCCGCGCGTGGAGGCAGTAAGCTCCTGCACTTCCTGCCAGTTGATACGCGTGTAGGTTGCAATCACCATTTGTGCAATCCGCATACCGCGCGTGATAACAAATGGCTCGCTGCCCAGATTGGCAAGGATCACTTTTATCTCACCGCGATAATCGGCATCCACCGTGCCGGGACCGTTTAACACACACAGACCATTTTTAATGGTAAGGCCTGAGCGTGCGCGCACTTGCGCTTCATAGCCAGCCGGTAGCGCAATTGCGATACCGGTTGGGATGAGCATGCGCTGCATGGGCGCTAAAATCGTGTCGGTTTCAACAGCCGCGAGTAAATCCATCCCGGCAGATTGTTCGGTTGCATAGGCAGGCAATGCCAGATCAGCAGCGTGCGGTAATTTTTGAATGTGCATTTGGATTGGCGGGGTCATGGGAGCGCTCACTTAAAAAAGGTGGTGATGGCCTGCACGAGTTTTTCTGCAACATCCTGCTTGCTCATTTCTTTCCACGATACGGGCTTTTTGCCCTTTTGTAAAAAGAGAATCTGGTTGTGATCTGCGCCAAATGCATGCTTTGCAACATCATTGGCTAATAACCAGTCACATTTCTTGCGCGTGAGCTTGGCCGCAGCATGCTTTTCCAGCTTTTCCGTTTCTGCGGCAAAACCGATGACCAGTTTGGGGCGTTTTTTGTGCGTTGCTAGCGATAACAGGATATCAGGATTTTCCTGCATGGTGAGTGTGGGCGGCGTTGCAGCTTTTTTAATTTTGTTATCTTGCGTTTGTTTCACGCGCCAATCGGCAACAGCGGCTGCGCAAATAGCAATGTCGGCAGGCAATGCGGCTTCCACCGCTTTTTGCATTTCAAGTGCGGAAGTAACCGCAATGGTTTTTTTAATGCGTGGAGATGGGTTCAGGCAAACCGGGCCATGAATGAGCGTGACATCCGCGCCAGCAAGCGCAAGCGCCTGTGCAATTGCAAAGCCCTGCTTGCCAGAGGAATGGTTGGACATAAAACGCACAGGATCAATCGCTTCCACTGTTGGGCCAGCGGTGATGATCACTTTTTTGTTTTTTAAAATACTGCTCGCAGTGAAATGTGATTTGATTGCTGCAAAAATGTCGGTTGGTTCGGCCATGCGACCAACGCCATCTTCATGGCAGGCAACATCGCCGGAAACAGGGCCAACCCAATTTACGCCGCGCTTGGTAAGGCTTTTGATATTATCCTGCGTTGCAGATGCAGCCCACATTTGCGGGTTCATGGCCGGCGCGCAGAGCACCGGCTTTTTATTCGCAAGCAAGAGCGTACTGGCAAGGTCATCGCCCAATCCATAAGCCATCTTGGCAATGAAATCAGCGCTCGCTGGCGCGATTACCACGAGATCAGCGATGCGACTGAGTTTAATGTGGCCCATTTCCGCTTCATCAGTTAAAGAAAATAAATCGGAATAGGATTTTTCTTCGGCCAGCGTTTGCAGCGTGAGCGGCGTTACAAATTGCGCGCCACCCTTGGTGAGCACCGGAATAACGCGCGCGCCATCCTTGACCAGCAGCCGGATCAACTCCGGCGCTTTATAGGCAGCAATGCTGCCTGTTACAATCAACAGAATGGTTTTTTTGGTGAGGCCATAGGCCCGAGGCCCGAGGCCTGAGGACAATTTCATACTTCTTCCTATCGCCTATCGCCGAGTGCCTAAGGCCTAATCTATCTTTTCATTCGGGTAGACGCCCCACAGGCTCTCCCGCTTCATATAGCCTTTTACGCCATCCATTTCCACTTTGCACCATTGTTCATCGCAGCGGATGGCCTTGCCCTGAACGCCGGGTTCGGCCTGACCGCGCAGGGTGGAATCGGGCTCGTTTTTACGGAAAACCGGCTGCATGGTCTTGCCAATGACCAGCACGGTGCGCTTACCCGAAAGGGTCGCCTGATGCACCCAGCCTTCGGTGCCCTGAATATCGCGGATACGGCGCCATGTATCGAATTCGGCGGTGATTTCAACCGGCATGCTTTTGCGTTTATAGACCCATTCGACCGGATAACGCGGCCCCGGGCCAGAGCGCATATTAACTTCATCACTGCGCAGGCTGGCAAAGCGCGGTACAGGAAGGCCTGTGCGTTTGATGGCAGATGACAAACCGCCGCCTTCGGCTGCACAAACAGGGAAAGAAAAAGAAGCTAGTAATATAAGAAAAACAGTCATGCCCGCCCAGAGAGAATTTTTTGGGGCGGGCATCCACGAGTTTACTTTTTTCTTATTCTCAATTCTCATAAAATCAAACACTCTCACTCATTAAAAATATTAGAAGTAAGTTCGTGGATGCCCGCCCCAAAAAATTCTCTCTGGGCGTGCATGACGGATCAAGAACGACCATAGGTATCTTCGAACCTGACAATATCATCTTCCCCGAGATAGGAACCTGACTGAACCTCGACTACCATCAATGGCAGCTTGCCGGGATTTTGCAAACGGTGTTTTGCGCCAACCGGCAAATAAATAGATTCATTTTCATGAATAAAGATTTCCTGATCATCCTTGGTAACCAAAGCTGTGCCTTCAACCACGACCCAATGTTCGCTGCGATGATGATGGCTTTGCAGCGATAATTTACGGCCCGGCTGAACCATGATGCGTTTAACCTGAAAGCGTTCACCCTCGCCCAGACTTTCATACCAGCCCCATGGGCGATAGACGCGGCGTGCATGCTGCACTTCCTCGCGTTTATCTGCTTTGAGCTTATCAACCAGCAACTTTACATCCTGCGCGCGCGCCATATCAGCGACCATCACCACATCATCCATCGTGATAATCACAAGATTTTCGGTGCCAAGCGTGACGGTTAAACGGCCTTCGCTATGCACATAGGAATTTTTTGTATCATGCAGCAGCACATCGCCTTTTGCCACATTCCCTGCGTCATCTTTTTTGGCGATGTCCCACATGCTTTGCCATGAGCCGATATCGTTCCATGCCATATCGACAGGAACCACGGCAGCTTTGCGCGTGCGTTCCATCAAGCCAACGTCAATTGAAACTGCCGGGACTTTTGAAAAGGTATCTTTATCAAGGCGAATGAAATCAAGATCGCGCACTGCTTTATGCAAGGCATCGTGTACGCGTGCCATGATTTCAGGTTGCAGACGGTTCAGTTCTTCGGCAACACTCCGTACCGAGAATAAAAACATGCCGCTATTCCACAGATAACCTTGCTTGACGAACTCTTGGGCCTTTACGCTATCAGGTTTTTCAACGAATAATGCGATGCTGCATACAGAACCCGCGCCCACACTATCACCGGGCTTAATATAACCATAGCCAGTTTCAGCGCGTTGTGGTTTTACACCAAAGGTTGTGAGGTACCCATCGGTTGCGGCAAGCGCAGCATTTTTGCAAGCATCAACAAATGCTGCGACATTGCCAACCGCATGATCAGTTGGCATGAGCAGGAATAAAGGATCAGGATTTTCGGGCGTTGGTACAAGAAATTGCGCTGCGAGCGCAGCAACAGCAGCAGTGCTACGCGGCGTTGGTTCCAGCAAGATGGCGTGGGGCTTGATGTTGAGCTCGCGCAATTGCTCGGCGATCA
This sequence comes from Alphaproteobacteria bacterium, assembly GCA_010031785.1. GTDB lineage: Bacteria > Pseudomonadota > Alphaproteobacteria > UBA9219 > RGZA01 > RGZA01. The sequence continues at coordinate 11,115 of RGZA01000021.1, read as the reverse complement.
TGAAGCGGTGTTCTTCGGCACAAATAATAATGGGCGCTGCAAACACCTTGGCATCACTGACGCGCAGTACAGCATCTTGGAGCAAGGTATGCTCCGTCGTCAGTTTCAAAAACTGCTTGGGATAGAGCGCGCGCGAAATCGGCCATAACCGTGTGCCCGAACCGCCTGACATGATGATGGGATGGATAAGCATGAGTAAAGAGTAGTGAGTAATGAGTAGTGAGTAAAGAGTAAGAAGCAGAAAAATAGCGAGCATTAAGAAATGAAACTTTTCACTACTCTTTACTCACTCCTCACTACTAATCTTACTCGCCGCGCATTAATGTTGCGGGTTCGTTGACCGTATCGCTGGCCGCAAGGCGCACACGAATATCGAACATGCGTTTAACGAGATCGCGCAAGGCTTCATCATCATTATCGCGGTCATGGGCAGCGCCCGCATCCACCATCGACTGGAATTCTTCAATATCCGGGAACAGATAGGATTCATTTTTCAGGCGATTAAACCATAAGCGCACGAAATTGCGGTCACGCCATGAGAGATCAAAGAAATCATCGGTGAGATCTTCAAGGCGGCGTTCGGCATAATCAAGCTCAGCTTCACGCTTTTCATCAAGCACGCTATTAATATCAAGCATGGATTTTTCAAACCGCTCGAGCTCTTCGGCGCTGGCAAAGCTGCGCGCAACGCGGTTAAAGATTGCCTGCAAGCGGCCCATACGGCGCTGCAAGAGTGGAATAAGATGCTTGCGGCTGGTACGTGCAATGTCTTGCCGCAGAAAGCGTGCTTCTTCGGATACCTGGCGGATCACTTCGCTATCATCAAGACTGTCTTTGAGAATTTCTTTCTGATCATCAATCCGGTCTTTGAGCAACTGAATCTCTGCGCCTGCTTCGGGGCCAATCGCGGCGGCAAGATCACCCCAATCATCTTCGGCTTGACGCAACATCGCTTTTGAAAATGGCGTTCCCTGTTTTGCATCATAGGCAATCGCCGCTGATTGCGGGGAATAAAAGCGCGGCGTGATCAGTTCGATCGGATCTTCATTATCATCATCATGATTTTTTCCGTCATCCTTATGCGCTGGCAATAACACGGTGGAGCGCAAAATGCCGCTTTCATCCATTTGCCAGTTAAAGGTCACGGGCTCGCCTTTGCGGATAATATACCCTTCAGGCAGATCATTGCCGGTGATAAAGAACGTGCCGATACATAAATTCAGTTCAACTTTTTCCGGATATTCGAGTTGGAAAAGCTCAAGCGCCAGTGCGTTTTGCGAGCCTGCCTTAAGATCGCGCGCAGCACGGAAAATCGCTTTACCTTCGGCGGGCAGTGGCGTGCCTTTTTGAATGAGCGGTTCGAGCATATTAGCACCGGCCTTGCGATCCATCAATTTGACAGCGATGGTTTGCGCAGCAGGAATTTGCGCAGCCGATGCCGCCGTGCGCGTTACCGAAATTTTGCGATCCCCATGGGGCAGTGGATCGCGCTGTTCATCAAACACACTGATGGTGAAATCATTTTTGCCAACATTGGGCAGTGGCAAGGTGAGCGTTAAGCCATCCTCAAGTTTATAAAGTGGTGACTGCCATTCATCTTCTCTGGCATCTTCGCCATCACGGAACGCACGCATCCAGCGCGCTTTGGCAGGCTTGGCGCGCAACACAACGCGAACACTAGCTTTATCAGCGCCGGTGCGCGCGGAATAATCAAAAGCAAGATCGAGGCCTGTTTGTTTCTTATCAACTTCTACCCGCGCTTCTTTGGGTTTTGGTTTGGCTTGTAATTTTTCCTGTACTTTTCCTGGCGCTGGCGCTTGTGTTTCTGTAGCAACTGTTTTTGCAGCAGGGATCGCTTCCCATGTCAGGCTTTCAGCATGGTATGCAGCGCCAATCGCAACAGCAGTCATTGGATCGATTTTTAAATCCACGGGAACCTTGAGCGCCTCTGCCACCATTTCCTTGATCAGCGGAATGCGCGATGGGCCACCGATAAAGACGATGGTTTCAAGATCTTCAGATTTTAATTCGGCTTCTTCCAATACGGTGCGGATTAGATCAATCGTATTATTGACGGGGATTTTAATCAGCCCTTCGAACACGGTGCGCGTGAGGGTCGCATCAATAAAAATCTCGACATTACCAAGATCTTTCATGCGCACTTCTTCTTCGCTGGCAAAGACTTGGGTTTCTTCAACAAGGCTCAGGTCAATTTTGGCGCGTTCCGCAGCAAGTGCAGCAATGCGCATCAGGCGTGTATAATCTTTATTGCGATAAAAATCTTCGGGAAGGTTGTAAGTTTTCTTAAGCCATGGGCGCACGACTTCATGCACAATCATGCGGTCAAAATCGCGGCCACCGAGCATGTTGATGCCCTGATGGGAGATGATTTTAACCTCGCCATCCATGCTATGCGCAAGCGCAAGATCGAAGGTGCCACCACCCAGATCATAGACCAGAAAATGGCCTTCGCGCGGTGTGCCTGCCATGGCAGCCATCGCAGCCGCAACGGGTTCCTGCAATAACGCAACACGTTTGATACCCGCCATTTCTGCTGCACGCAGCGTTGCTTCGGATTGCATCTGGTTAAACGCAGCAGGAATAGTAATGACAACGCCATCAATTTCCTGCTCGCCAATTTCGGTAAACACCTGACCAATAAGCTGGCGTAAAATTTCTGCGCTGCATTCTTCGGGGGTTAGCGATAGATCCGCACCGGGAATTTCAATCGTGGTGCTGGAGCCCATCAGACGCTTAAATCCTGATGCAACATTTTCCGGCGCAATAAATGCCTGATCATGCGCACGGCGGCCAAATAGACGATGCCCGCGCTTATCAACAAAGATCATCGATGGCAATGTCTCGCCGCCATCCGCCGGGCGGAAGATGCGGATTTTGGAATCCAGCAATCCTGCGATGACACTATTGGATGTGCCAAGATCAATGCCAAGATAAAGCGACAAGAGGAGAAACCTTTTTGAAACACGGGTAAGAAGGCGAACAGATTAGCCTGAAATTATTTAAGAAAATCAAAAAGATGGTTAAATGAGGTGAGAGAGGTGCTGTTGGTAACAGATTGTTCAGAAGTTCTTTACTCCTCCTTAGCATTTGAAGTCGTTAAGCATAATGATTACGCGATTATGTTTTTTCTTAAAAATTTCCTAAGCATATTTTGTTATGATAGCGAGATATTTTTTAAAGATTGAAAGGTGCGGCATGGATATTTCACGAGCCAATTCAACTACTATTTCACGGCCACCGGCACCGCTTCCGCCACCACTGCCAAAGCGCGAGCCACCACCGCCTCCGCCACCTGCAACGCCAGATCGCGGTGGCAAGGTAAATATTCGCGCGTAATAATAACATGCAAAACGCAAAAAGCCCCCGGCGCATTTGCGCCAACGACCTTCACATGATCGGCAAGCTGGAAGCGGCGTTCAAACGCGCGCGCAGCAATACCGCGATGCAGATAGGAGCGTGGTGTTGTTTCTGGTTCCTGATGTTTTCCCGTTACGACAAGGCTGTTATCCTGCGTGACAAGATTGAGATCATGTTCAGAAAAGCCAGCGACTGCCATCGTAATACGATAGCTATCCTCGCTCTGCTTTTCGATATTATAGGGCGGGTAGGATGATGTGGTATCATCCAGCTTCATCGCGCTATCAATCAGGCGTGACAAATTGTCAAAGCCAATCGTTGAACGGAATAAGGGCGTAAGGTCGTAGGTGCGCATGGTATCCTCCTAAAAGCGATATGGGTTGAATCTACCGAAATGGCTAGATTCGATTGGGTTTATAGCCTCACGCAACCTCGTCATGAGCATTGCTGGCTATGCTATTAATTATAATTTCAGCCACAGAGATTTCAAGCCCCTCCTTCTTGTTAAAAAAACTAAATGGCGACAAGCGCAAGGCAAGAGTGATAAATAAAATCATGCAAAAAAGCCCTGCTGATTTCATTCCCCTTCTTCATAAACTTGCCGATGCGAGCGGCGCGGTAATCCGCCCTTATTTCCGCACCGTTGGGTTTGACGATAAGGACGATGCAACGCCTGTGACGGTGGCAGATCGCGGCGCAGAAGAAGCGATCCGCGCGATTTTAAAAACCCAGCGCCCGGATGATGGCATCTGGGGCGAAGAATTTGGCGCAAGTAATATGGATGCAGATTGGGCGTGGATTATTGACCCGATTGATGGCACCAAGGCCTTCATTCGCGGCATGCCGATGTTTGCGACCCTGATCGGGCTAAGCTATAAAAAGAAATTCGTCATGGGCGTGATCGACCAGCCGGTTTTGCGTGAGCGATGGATTGGCGGGGATGGATTTCCAACCGAATTTAACGGGCAACGCGTGACCACGCGCACATGCGCATCTTTATCACAGGCGGTGTTGAACGCAACCTCGCCTTGCATGTTTAATGGCAAGAACGAACGATTTGGCAAGCAATTCAAACCGCTAGAAGAAGCATGCAAATATGCATTGTGGGGGGGCGATGCCTATGCATTTGGTCTTCTTGCCAGCGGCTTTATTGATATTCAGATTGATACCAGTTTAAAGCTGCATGATTATGCAGCGCTAGTTCCTGTGATTACTGCTGCGGGGGGGATCATCACCGATTGGCGTGGGGATGCGCTTGATTTTGATAGTGCACAACGCCAACACGGCTGCGTGATTGCATCGGGCAATGCATCCCTGCATCAGCAAGCACTTGAGTTACTAAAATGAAATATGTAACGCTTCTCATTGGTTTATTCGGATTGTGTTTTGCTGCATGGCTTGTGATCAATGAAGGTCCACAACTGATTTTTTCAACCTTTGCTGCGGCGGGTTGGGGCGTTGTTGTGGTCAGCGCGATCCACTTTTTACATATGCTCATGGCCGGGCGCGGCTGGCAAGTATTATGGCCCACTTTTCGCCGCCCCAAATTGTTGTTATTGGCGTGGGTATTATGGGTGCGTGAGGCCGTGAACACGTTATTACCCGTGGCACGCATTGGCGGTGAAGTCGCTGCGCTTGATATTATGAAAAAGGCAGGCATGCCGCTTGCATCCAATGTCGGAAGCCTTGTGGTTGAAACAACCTTGTCGGTGCTAACCACTTTTTTGTTTGTCATTATGGGTTTGTGGATGTTTTCAATGCGCATTCCCGAGCAGGGAATGTTTTTGCAATGGGTGCTGGGCCTCTGCGTTTCCGCAGCGATCCTTATTGCGCTGGTGATGCTGCAACGCGCGGGCGGCTTTCAGATTATTGCCAAGATTTTGAACGGCATCGCGCAAGGGCAATTTAAACATCTCAATCAATCGGGTGCAAAACTGGATCGTGCAGTAATGGCGTTTTATAGCCGCCCAAGCCGCTTGTTTAGCTGTGCCTTATGGTCGTTTCTTGCATGGTTTATTGGCGCAATCGAGCTATGGGTAGCGCTGAAATTCCTTGGCTATGACGCTTCCTTCAGTGACGGAGTTATTCTAGAAGCGATGATTATGGCAACCGGTAGCGCTGCATTTTTTGTTCCCGCGAGCATTGGCGTGCAGGAAGGAACCTTTCTGCTTTTTGGAAAAATGCTCGGCATTCCAACAGAAGTATGCATCGCCCTTGCTCTGGTCCGCCGCTCGCGCGATGTGCTGGTGATGGTACCTGCACTGGTCATTTGGCAAATTCATGAGGGTAAAATTCTGTTTAAGAAGAACGTCATTAATTCGCTACACAAAAACAATCCATAAGATTGCCGTCATGCCCGCAAAGGCGGGCATGACAAACTATTTTCTTTGATGTAAACTTGGCGCTGCTCGCATTAAGAAATTGCGTTGTTGTACTTTCTTCAATCAATTGTTCTGGATTGTTGTTTGCAATTGTAACGATTGTTTTTGCATCGGTACGCAGCATATCGGCGGCACGTTCAAGCTCAAGCGGGACAGCCCAGCGAGCATCGGCCCGATCATGTTTGTTTAAAATAATAATCTCCGCAACGCCTGCCTGAATCATCGCGGTAGCTGCGCGGCATTCGGGCGCGACATCCATGATGACGCCCTTCCCGCCCAGCGCAACGCCCTGTTTGGCGCATTGTAATAAGGCTTTAACGACAGGTTGTTCGACCCAATCACCGCTTTCGGGTTTGGTTGCGCGTGAAATTTCACTGGCATCACCCGAGGACCAACGCGCTTGTGGTACTAACTCGTCATAGACTTTTTTAAGCTGTAATTCAGTACGCGTGATATCGACATTTTTCAAACTGCGTTCTTTATCGCGGTAGATGCTAAGCTCTACAGCATGCTCATGCGCAAGATGAAAGCTGCGCAGCATATCATCGCGCCAATCTTGTCGCTCGAGCAGCGATTGCTCGCTGAACACTACGCGCCTAAATCCGGTTGCAATCAAGACGCGCATGCAGCCAGGGCATGGTGGATGCGTAACGTAGGCCGTTGCCTTGTTGCACACATAGCCATCGCGCAAGGCATGGAATACGCCTGCACATTCAGCATGCAGATGATAAAAATCTTTCTGACCCTTGCTCCAGCGTTCACGCGTTTCAACAATGCCGATGGGAAAACCGTTATGTGAGCGTGCAATGCGCTGGCCCTTGGCGTTAATGCCAACAAAGCCCACACGCGTTGCATAAAAACTGCCGCGCGCAGCACGTTCGGCTGACAATAAATGTTTTAAGTCAATCGCCCGGTTGGTGATGGTGACAACCTGCCTGATACGCAGATCGCTGAGAATTTCTTGCATTCGTTGCCCTGATTATCTTTGCGGGCAGAATAGTTTTGCAAAAACTACTTGAGGATTGGTAAAGAAGCGATAACCCCGCTTGTTTTATAGGGTTTCTACTATATCTTAATGAACATGCACGACACGCCATCCCTTATTCATGCGCCTGAAATCAACCGCGAGGGGCTTATCTGGCTCAACACCGATAAGCCATTATCGCTGGCCGATTTGCGCGGCAAACTGGTGCTGCTTGATTTCTGGACATTCTGCTGCATCAATTGCATGCATATTCTGCCCACGCTGCAGAAAGTTGAAAAAGCTTTTAGCCATGAGGTAATGGTGATTGGTGTGCATTCGCCAAAATTTTCTGCTGAAAAAGATGTTGAAAATGTAAAGCAAGCGATTGCGCGTTATGATATTCGCCATCCCGTTATTCATGATCCCAATCATATTTTGTGGGGTCATTATAATATTCACGCATGGCCGACCATGGTGTTTATCGACCCCAATGGTTATATCGCTGCTGTATCATCGGGTGAGCCGGAGCCGTTGCATCTCCTGAATGCGGTACGTGATGCGCTTGATACCTATGAAGAACAGGGTGTTTTAAAACCATCGGCTTTTAGCTGGGCAACGCCAAAAGTGGAAGAAAGTGCTTTGCGTTTTCCGGGAAAAATTAAACCGCTGCCTAGTAACGCGAAACAATGGATGGTTGCCGATAGCGGCCATCATCAGATTGTGATTTTTGATGATGCTGGGATGGAAATTGAGCGCTATGGCTCGGGCCGTGCGGGTTGCGATGATGGTAATAAGCACCACGCATGCTTTAACGCGCCGCAAGGGCTGATTGCCAATAATGATGCAATTTACGTAGCGGATACAGGCAATCACGCCATACGCCGCATTGATCGCGCAAGCGGTGATGTGACAACCTTGTGCGGTACAGGCGTGCGCGGGGTCATGCTGATTAATAAATTTGAGAAAGCGATTGGCCGTTCGCTTGCATCGCCGTGGGACCTTGAAATAAAAAATCATATTCTGTTTTTTGCCAATGCAGGCACCCACCAGATTGGCGCAATTGATCTTGTGAATAATGTCGTGCGCGTCGTCGCTGGCAGTGGCCATGAGGGCATTAGCGATGGGCCGGTTTTATTATCACCCATGGCGCAACCCTCGGGCCTTGTTTTTAATAGCGATAAGAGCAAACTCTATTTTGCCGATAGTGAAACATCGGCCATTCGTTTTCGATCCCCTGTGCCTGCCCTTTGGCGAACCCGCTGGGGTATGGGCCGATGGCGAAACGCGCCTGCTGGTGAGCGATACCAATAACCACCGTATTGTCGAGATCGACCGCAATGCAAAAACCAGCCGGAAATGGGCATAAATTGAGTGATAAGAGTTGAGTGTTGAGTGTTGAGTTATTTGGACTGGTAAATAATTTAGAAAATATATAGAAATAAAAACTCGTTTCTCATCTCTTATCACTCATCTCTCATCACTTATAGCTCACATGAAATTTCCTATCCGTCTTTTCCCTGAAAATACCAAAATCGATTTCATCGCATTACGTCATTTTGCATTTATCGTAACTGGCTTGATGGTGGTTGCCACGATTATCGTGCTGTTTGTGCCCGGCCTTAACTACGGAACGGATTTTAAAGGCGGGATTTTGATTGAAGCGCGTTCGGAGCAAGCAATCGATACCAGCGCACTGCGCAAAACGCTGGATGGCCTTGAATTGGGTAGCGTTGAGTTGCAAGAATTTGGCAGTAATAAGGATGTCTTGATCCGCGTGGGTCGTCAGGAAGGCGACGAAGATGCACAGAATAAAGCAATCGCCAAAGTGCGCGAAACCATGGGTGAAAGCTATGAATATCGCCGCGTAGAAGTCGTTGGACCGCGCGTAGGTGAAGAATTACGCCATGCTGCGATGCTTGCGCTTGGCCTTGCGATGCTAATGATCGGTGCCTATGTGGCATTTCGTTTTGAATGGCAGTTTGGCGTTGCTGCGGTTGTGGCAACTTTCCATGACGTGTTTGTAACGGTGGGTTTATATGCAGCACTTGGCCTTGAATTTGATTTAACGGCCGTTGCAGCGCTGCTCACGCTGGCGGGTTATTCGCTTAATGACACGGTGGTTGTGTTTGACCGCATTCGCGAAAATCTGCGCAAGAACAAGAATGCGACCTTGCGTAGCATTATCAATGATGCAACGAACCAAACGCTTTCTCGCACCATGATGACCTCGCTGACTACCCTGCTCGCAATTATACCACTTACGCTGTTTGGTGGCCCGGCGCTGCATGGTTTTTCGGTTGCAATTACCTGGGGGATTATTGTTGGAACTTTCTCCTCCATTTATGTCGCATCGGCGTTGTTGCTTTATATGAAGCCTTTGCGCGGTATTCCATCGGGCCTTGAAGATAAGACTGCGATTGAGAAAACAGCTTAAAAGAAATTATACGGATAAGGCAGCATGATAATTTTTTTGGTGAGAGCCAAACCAATCATCAGGCCGCAAAATAAAAACGGCGCAAAATAAACTTTGCGGATGCGCTGGCCGATTAGATAGCTAAAACCGATCCAGAGTATTGCAACCCACGATCCCGCAAACCATGCAACAAGCGATGGGATAGCGCCAAAGGTTGCAGTGGCGAGTGCTGTCCATTTCGCATCGCCCATGCCAATCGCATCGCGTTTGAAAAAGCGGTAGCACAATTCATTAAGCCACCAGAGCAATGCCCACAACCCAAGCGCAAGCGCAAGATGCACAATCGCATCGGTAAAGCCATAGGCCAGATAGCGACCCGCGATAATGGCGATACCGCCAATCAGTAACGGAATGTTGGGAACAATGCCGGTGCGTGCATCCCACGCTGCGGTTGCAAATAAAATGAATGCGATCGCCCCTGGTAACCATGGGCCATAGGGACCGGCAAAGAGCGTGTGAAGAATCTCAATCATCGGTTTAGGGCATCGTTTAGGGCGCGCAATTAGCGCTCACAGTGCCGGTTGGTGCAGTGAGCCATAAAATAAAACGCTGCGAGGTGCTGCCTGCCGTATAGGTGAGCTCGCCCGATGAAAAGGCGCGCGCGGCTTGCGCAAGGCCCGCCTTCATCGCTTCATCTGCTGTTCCCGCTGGTTGAATGCGAATGCAACGCCCGCCAGTGTCGCCTGCGTTGACATAGGTCCATTTAGCAAGGCCGGGGCTTGGCGGTGGTAGCATTGCGGGTGATTGTCCGCTCCATAAATTCTGCGAACCGGCGCTGTATGAAGGACAGTCGAGCGCTTCCACCAGCGTTCCTGTGCCTGTGCTGGTAGGATAAAACAGGGTGGTATCAATTGGCACAATGGGCGGGCAGCCGATGCGCGACCATGTATCATCGCTAGGATCCGGCGTGCTGTTATCATTGAGCAATGTGTTGTTTGAACAATCGAGCTGCTTATCGGCTAAACCGCTCGTATAGCATTGGCGGATTTTGGCAAGGATCAATTGCCCTTGCGATTTTACCTCCGCTGCAATGCGATCAATTGTAATGGTTGAGCCAACCATGGTGTTGCCAGAACTCATCGCAACCGCCATGGCGCCAATAAGCGCAAGCGCAAAAAGAATAACGCCAACCGCAATACCTGCATCAGGGCGCGCGCGCTGCGGCGCGCTTAGATTAGCTTTGACATCCGGCATTGACGGTACCACTTGGATAGGTGATCCATAAAATAAAGCGTTGCGAGGAGCTGGATGGATCATAGACAACTTCCTGCGTAGAAAAAGCAGCAGAAACCGAGGCTAACCCGTCTTTAATACCGGGGCTGGTTGCATTGCCTGCGGAAGGTTGAATACGGATGCAGCGCCCGCCCGATGAGCCGGCATTGACATACATCCATTTATCAAAGCCCTGCGTAGGTGGCGGCAAGGTTGCAGAATGCGCGCCCGCCCACAGATTGGTGTTGTTATTAGGCAAGGTCGTGCCCTGATTTACAAAGGCAAGGCAGTCAAGGCTTTCAACTAATTGTGCGGTGGTACCAAAGCTGACGCCATCGGGACCTGAATAGGGATATTTATCAGTCAGATCGCCGCGATCAAATGAATATTGATTGCATTCAAGAATTTTGCTGCGGATCAGGTTGCCCTGGCTTTTAATATCAGCGCGCACGCGATCAGACGCGATGGTGCTGCCGACCGTATTATTTCCAGCGCTCATCGCCATGCCGATGACGGCAAGCAATGCAACAACAAACAAGATAGGACCAATGGCGATACCTGCGTTTGATGCAAATCGCTTGGAAGAATAGTGGGTCATGACGCAGCCTATTAAAATGAGGTGATCCTAAAATAGACTATCAATTACTAATAGATGCTTACCATTTTTTATCTCCCCTCCCTCCGGGAGGGGATAAAGGGGAGGGTTG
>RGZA01000003.1 GCA_010031785.1 Alphaproteobacteria bacterium | reverse complement strand
AGGATAAGGGTATTCAAACGCGCGGTTTTTTCTACCCGATGCATTTGCAGCCTAAATTACGCACAGATCCAGCCGCGACATTGATTAATTCTGAAATGCTGTATGCGCAAGGCCAGTGCTTGCCTATTCATTTCCAGTTGCAGGATAGTGATCTGCAGCATATTTGCGATACGATCAAAGATTATTTTAAACATCATAAGGCATAAGCATGCGGCCTTTTGTGCGCTATTATGATGCGATTTACAGCGATAAAGATTATCGCAGCGATTGCAGTATTTTGCGCGGGCTAGTGCCAGCACCATCGCGCCCGAAGCTGTTAGAAATTGGCAGCGGTACGGGTAATCAAACAGCATTGCTGCGCGAATGGGCGGATGTTACAGCCGTTGAAACCGATAAAGATTTTGCTGCGATGCTGCGGGAGAAATTACCAGCCCAGTTTTTATTCGAAAGGGATATTGGTGCGCTTGATCAAACCGGTTTTGATGGCGCGGCGGCTTATTTCCATGTAATCAATTATATTCATGAAGCATCTGCGCTTACCCATTTATTTGCGCAAACAGCGCAGCGTTTAAAGCCCGGCGCACCGTTTTTGTTTGATATGTGGCATGCTGAATGCGTGTTGTATGAACCGCCACGCGCGACAACGCGTAGCAAGGATTATGATAATCATGTTGGCAAGGGCCGCGTTATACAAAGCATCACGCCAACGCTTGATGCCGCGCAGCGCAACGTAACGCTCCATTATGCGATTGAGATCGATGGGCAAGGCTTTGTTGAAACGATCGCCTTGCATCTTTGGCAGCGCGATGAAATAGTTAGCGCATTGCAGCACGCAGGGTTTACTGACGTTGCATTTTTCGATGGTCGTGCCTATCCGCAAGCCGCAACAAAGCAAAGCTGGGCGTTGTGGGTTACAGCGCGCAAAAAGGAATAAATATATGATCAAGCTTCATCTTGGTTGCGGTAAAAAGAAACTCCCCGGTTATGTGAATATCGATATTCTTGAGAATTCGGCAGCCGATGTGCATGCCGATCTGCGCGATTTGCCATATACTGCGCAAAGCGTTGATATGATTTATTCCTGCGCAGCGATTGAACATTTTGGCCGCAATGAATGGGTGCCGTTGCTGCGTTATTGGGGCAGTTTGTTAAAGCAAGGTGGCATGCTACGTTTATCCACGGCTGATTTTGACGCATGCGTTGCGCAATATCAGGCGGATAAAAATTTATCGCAGCTTCTGGGATTGCTGATTGGCGGACAAAAAGATGAGTATGACTGGCATGGCATGATTTTTAATTATGAAACGCTTGCTGCAGGCCTTATGGAAGCTGGTTTTAAAGATGTGCGCCGTTATGACTGGCGCGAAACCGAACTTGGCAAGGCGGGCATTGATGATTATAGCCAGGCCTATCTGCCACACATGGATAAAACGGGTGGCCGTCTGATGATGCTCAATGTGGAAGCCATTAAAGCATGAAACCTTACGTCACTATTTCTTTTGCCAATCGCAATGATAATTATGGCGGCGTGCTGGCTGAGCGTATTCAATTGTTCATCGATTATTACGCGCATTTTGTTAAACGCTGGCCCGATTTATTTGAATTTATTATTATTGATTATAATCCACCCGGTGATAAGCCGCGGTTGCGCGATGCCTTTGACTGGAGCCGCCTTGGCCATGTTATTCAGTGCGAAGTGCCAGCAGAAGTGCATGAAGCCATTCCTGGTGCCTCTATTCGTAAAATACAGGATTATATTGCGCGCAATGTGGGTTTGCGTATTGGCACAGCGCCCTTTGCCATGGTGCTTAATCAGGATATTTTTATCAGCAGTTCGATTTTGGAAGAAATTGCCAAGCGCAGATTATCACCACATTATTTTTATCGTGCGGATCGCTGCGATTTTAATCTTGAGCCATGCAAGGGTAAACCAGCACCCGAATTTGAAAAATTGGCAGAAGAAAATACATTTGTTGTACATCGCCGCCATTCCAGCTGTTATCCGGATATCAGCATCAATGTGACTGCTGCGACACTTGTGCAAAACGGGTCCGTCCCGGAAAATGGCGATGTGCTTGATCATGGCACTCATATTCTTTATTGCAATGGGTCGCGCCAACGCTTCACCGATGATAAGCTTCGTGCACCTGCGCGTTTGCACCAACATGATTATTATGCAAATCTTCATCTTCATACCAATGCGTCGGGTGATTTTGTGATTGCAAGCAAGAAGGCGTGGGCGGCGATTCGCGGATTTCCGGAAGATCCTGCCTTTTACATGGCGACTGATTCGTACGGGATTTTCCAGCTGTTTGCTGCGGGCTATGATCAGGCGATCTTTTTGCAGCCCCATCGTATTTACCATGCGGATCACAGTCGCGCGGATCGTGCTGGCTTTAACGAGCCGAGCTACCAGGAGCATGAGGAAAATTTCGGGCTTATCCTGCGCGGGGAAGTATCTTATTGTTATAACGATCTGCATTGGGGGTTGGCAAATTATCTGCTACACTTTCCGCAGACTCCAGCACCACTCAAGAAGGCTACCACTATGACCTCAACCCAAAAACAATATGATGTTATCATTATCGGTAATGGCAGTCTTGGCATCGGCACTGCGTTTGAGCTTAAGAAAAAAGACAGACAGCTCAAGGTGGCATTGATCGGTCCGCCAAACCGTCATCACGCAGCTTCGACGACAGCGGGCGCGATGGTGAATGTATGGGCAGAAATTTCTAATAATCAGTTTAATTATCCTGCCTTGCTTGAACGTTTTGGATTGGGGCTCAATGCCTTTTCCATGTGGAACGGGTTGTGCGCGGAGTTGTCGGAATATGCGAGCGAAGAGATCAAGGTAAACTGGGGCACCTATATCATCAACAATCCGCTCGGCTCACCGATGGAGGATCGTTCGGTCGATTACGCGATCGAATGCATGAAGCGCTTTTCGATCCCGCATAAAATATGTAATCCCAATGATATTGCCTGGTATAAACCCGAAGCCAAAGCGCGCGCCACGCGCATGGTACATTGCCCGGATGGCTATTTTGATCCTTATAAGGTGTTGGGTGCCTACGACAAGGCCGTGGAAACATTGGGTGTTGATGTGTTTCATGATGAAGCACAGGCGCTTGGTCTTGGCGCAAATGGTGATGTACATAAGGTGACGTTAAGCGGTGGTGATACCGTAAGTGGCAAGAATATTGTTCTAGCTAACGGCACATTTGCGCAGAACCTGATCGATCCTATTCCTGAATTGCGCCAGAACACGCCGCGTTTATTGTGGGGCGGCGGGTCAGCGATTGATCTGCAATTCCCGGAATGGGTAATGCGTGGCGGTGGTCTTGATAATCATATTTTCGAGATGGATGGGGTGATCCGCACTGTGGATCGTGGCGGCGCATGCGGTTTGCATGTCGTTCCGCATGGCAATGGCCGTTTCTATGTAGGTGCATCATCAGGCGTATGGCTCAATCCTGAATGGGCGCCTCGTGTGCATGCCATTCATGTATTGGTGCGTGCGATTGCCGAAGAAATCAGCACAGCATTCTTCTACGCGACCATGGCACTGCGTGGTCCCGGTTTCCGGCCCGTTACGATGGATGCGTTCCCACTCTTGGGTGAATCGCATGTGAAAGGAATTTGGTTTGCCAATGGCACCAAGCGTGACGGCTTTACCTGTATGCCGTTTATATCGCAGCAAATGGCCAAGGCCATGGCAGGCGAGGTGCATCAATTACCTGAGCGTTTTAAACCTTCCCGTGCGCTAATTTCTTATAAAAATAAAGCAGCAGCGGTTGATGATGCGGTAAGCGCAGGCTATGGCGGTGAAGTGCAGCATGGCTTGGTGCTGCCGCCTTATGCGGTACAAGGATATCGTCAGGCCAAACGGGCAGTGATAGAAAACATTTATGAAAAACGTGGCATTACAGATTTTGGTATTCATCCGGAACTTACCCATATTTACGAGGATGATTACCAATATGCGATCGCGGGACATGCCCGTGAAAGTGTCGGCTAAGGGTGAGTACAGTACGTGTTGAGAAAACAAAGCTCGATGGCGTGCTCTTGATCCATCCGCCCACGCAATTTTCCGATTTTCGTGGGCAATATGTGGAAACCTATAACCGTGAATTGTATCATGCCGCAGGCATTACTGATGATTTTATTCAGGATGATGCGTCTCTCACCAAAAAGCATGTGCTGCGCGGCATTCACGGCGATGCTATCACGACCAAGATGATTTCCTGCCTCTATGGCGAGCTTTATGCCGTGGTTGTGAATAATAATCCTGCATCAGCGCAATACCGCCAATGGCAGGGCTTTACCCTCAATGATACGAATAATTTACAGGTTTATATTCCGCCGACCTTTGGTAATTCGTTTGTGGTGTTATCGGATATGGCGCTGTTTCATTACAAGCAAACTACGACGTATGACCGCGCGGGGCAATTTACATTATTATGGAATGATCCTGCGCTGGCTATTCAATGGCCGATTGCCGAGCCGATTTTATCGCAGCGCGATAGTGGGAAAATATTATAGCTCAAACGCCGCGTGGCTTCGCCCGCATAAGCGGGCGCAGTGGCAGTCGCCACTGTTGTTAAACCGCTTTTTCAAGTTGCGCAAAGAAATGCTCGAACAATTCATGCTCGTTTTTGGCTAGCTGGGGAATGGTTTGCTCGGCGCTGCTATCAAGGGCCATCACGCTATCAAACATCTCGGCAAGATGCAGGTTTTCTTCAGCAATCAGACTTTTAAGGCTCAGTGATTTCTGGTGCTGTTGCAGCACATCCTGATAAAGGCCATAGGCCCAATGGGCGCGCAGTTCGATCATTAACGACACCCATAAATAGCATGCATCGTTTTTTTCTGGTGCTGTGATGCGATGCTCAATCATGCTATCAAGCTTGCCGAAATACATTTTTGCAGCAGCGGGGGCGAGGGTTGTATTTTGCGAATAATCATTAAGCGGTTGTTTGAGCAGTGCTTGCGCCTTATTGCTAAAGAAATAGGCATGGCGCGCTTCTTCGGCCATATGTTTAAGCACTTCGCCATTCGGGCTTTTGTGAATGTGCGAGAGCATGATTTTGCGGCTGCCAATATGTTCGAGCAGCGAGAGCGTGTTTAGAAAACGCCCATGCATCGTATCATCTTGAATTACGCGCGTGAGAAAAGCACGAAAGCGTGCTTCAAGCGGCTGATTTAAGCGCTCCAGACCCGATAGCATCCAGGGCTTTGATGATCGTGGTGGTAATGCGGGCGAGCTCTTCATCGCTGATGCAGTATGGGGGGAGGACATAAACGGTATCTCCTAAGGGGCGCAGTAAAATATCGTGGTTGAGGAAAAATGAGTAAAGCGCGCTGGCAATGGAAGATAGATACCCTTTCTCCTTATGGCAAATCTCAAACGCGATGATGGTACCGCACTGGCGCGGATTGGCGATAAACGGGTGGTTTTCAAGGCGTTTTAGCTGCGCGGCTTGCCTGGCTGTTAAGTTTTTAATCTGCGCATCCGTATCATTTTCTTGCCAGAGGTTGAGATTGGCAAGCGCCGCTGCGCAAGCAAGCGCATTGCCGGTATAGGATGATGAATGCCAGAATGTTTTAGCTTTATCCTTTACATAAAATGCATCGTAAATGGCGGATGAGCATAAGGTTGCGCCAAGTGGCAGAATGCCGCCGGTGATGCCTTTGGACAGGCACATGATATCGGGCATGATGCCTGCCTGGTCGCACGCAAAGCGCGTGCCGGTGCGGCCAAAGCCCGTCATCACTTCATCGGCGATCAGAATGATGCCATGTGTTTTGCATAGATCGCTGAGTTGTTTCAAAACGGATGGTGAATATATACGCATGCCGCCTGCGCCAAGGATAAGCGGTTCAAGAATAAGTGCGGCGATATCGTGCGCATTTTTTTCAAGCAGATTTTTAAATGCGGTGATGGTTTTTTCTTCAGCGTTTTTTTCAGGGAACGGCAGGCGCTCAACCTTAAACAGAAAGGGTGCATAGATATCATTGAAGATCGAAGGCGCACCTGCGGCCATCGCGCCAAAGGTGTCACCGTGATAGCCATGCTCGAGAGCAACGATGGTGTGCCGTGGTTTGCCGCGATGTGCGTGATAGCCAATGGCCATTTTCAGAGCGGCTTCAACAGCTGTTGATCCACTATCGGATAAAAACAAATGGCTTAAGCCGGACGGTGTGAATTTCAGTAATTCAAGGGCGAGTTTTTCAGCCGGCGCGTGCGTAAACCCTGCAAAAATAACTTGATCGAGCTGCGCTGCCTGTTCCTGCACTGCTTTGACAAGCGCAGGGTGGCAATGGCCATGTGTGTTTACCCACCAGGATGAAATCCCATCGATAATCGTTCGGCCATCATGCGTGTAAAGCAGACTACCTTGCGCTTTTTCAATGAGAATTTCCGCATCGGCAAGCGCATGCTGCGTGAAGGGATGCCAAAGCGGGGAGCGGGTATTGCTCATGCTAAAAAATCACTTTTGCGGAAATGCAAATTAAAAATCTGGTGTAAATCGGCATCTGAAAATGTATCAAGCAATGGGATGTGGCCAAGTAATCTAGCTTTTGAAAAATCCAGAATGGTTTGCACGGTGTCTTTATTTTCTGGCCCTAAAAAAATAATACCATGCAGTGGAATATTTCTTTTTTGCAACGCTTCGATTGATAACAGGGTGTGGTTGATGGTGCCAAGCTCGGTACGTGCGCATAAAATCACAGGTGCGTGAAGGCGTTGAAATACATCAATCATCAGCGTATCGCGCGTCACAGGAACCATAAGCCCGCCTGCACCCTCAATTAATAAGGGATGCGCAGTTTGAGGCGGTTTTAAAAGGTTTATGTCGATGGTTGCGCCCTCATGTTCTGCGGCAATATGCGGTGAAGCAGCGGTTTTAAAACAATAGCTTTCCGGATGAAAACGATAAGCGGGAAGCGCGGTAAGTGCGCGCATAGTCTTTGTATCGGTATCTTCGCCGCACTGAATGGGTTTCCAGTAATCGGCATCTAGACCAAGCATAAGAATGGCAGATGTGAGCGTTTTGCCAACATCGGTTCCAGTAGCGGTGATGATAAATTGTTTACTCATGCGATTTCCTGTAAAGCGTTTGCAAGTGCGACTACATCTTCATTGCGCAAGGTTGCGTTCAGCGTAATGCGCAAGCGCGATGAGCCTTGCGGCACGGTTGGCGGGCGAATGGCACGAATATCAAAGCCTTTGGCTTGCAGCGTGGCGGCAGCTTGCAATGCTTTTTGTTCATCACCCAAAATCACAGGAATAATCGGTGAGGGTGATGAGGAAAAATGCTGGCGTGCAAGATCGCACAGTTCAAACAGCCGCGCGCGCTGTTGATCGGCGGCGGCGCATAATTCCAACGCTTTGCTCACCAGTACAGCCTGGATGGGCATGGGCGCGGTTGAATAAATAAACGAACGGGCCTTGTTTATAAGGGTTTGGATGATGATATCGGGTGCGCAAACAAGGCCACCCGCAACACCCAACGCCTTGCCGCAGGTATGGACAGTGATGAGATGTTCGCACTGCAGTCCATGCGTCAGGCCTTTGCCCTTATCGCCAAAAATACCGGTAGCGTGTGCTTCATCGACAATCAGATACGCATTATATTTTTTGCAAAGTTTTAAAAGATCGTGCAGCGGGGCGAGATCGCCATCCATGCTGTAGATGCTTTCAACGACGACCCAGCAATTTTTGTTTTTTGAAAGTGCATCTTCGTAAGCGTTCAGATCATTATGCATAATGCGGATATGTTTGGCAGGGTTGGCCTGAATACCGTCGCGCAGGCTCGCATGAATAAGCGCATCAAATAGAATGATATCGTGCGGGGCTGGCAAGGCACTCATCAATGCGTGATTGGCAAGAAAACCATTGGCAAAAAATAGTGCTGTTTCTGTACCAAAAAACGCGGCAGCTTCCTGTTCCAGTTTTTCATGCGCGGGATGATTACCGCGCAACAGGCGCGAGCCACCGGCGCCCGTTTCAAGGTCAGCTTCAAACGCCGCAATCGCTGTTTGCCGTAAAGCAGGATGGCTTTTAAACCCCAGATAATCATTGGAGCTAAAATCAATCCCAGCGGCAGGGGAAAGCGCGCGAAAGCGGCCTTCTTCCTTTAATTTCGCCAGTGTTGAAGTGAATGTTGCGGTTAATTGGGTCATGTCCCTATAATAAGGCAGAGTTTCGTTATCATCCAGAGAGATAAAATGCCTGATTGCACGATGAATAAGCCCCAAAATTCTCAAACCCGCCATGATTGGAGCGTTGAGGAAATCCAGACGCTGCTTGAATTGCCGCTTTTTGAATTGCTTGATCATGCGCGCGCAGTGCATCGCGCCTATCAGCCCAAGGATGTGCAGCTCGCCAGTTTATTGTCGATTAAAACCGGCGGCTGTCCGGAAGATTGTGGCTATTGCCCGCAAAGTGCGCATCATGCCAAGCAAACCGGTGTTGCCAAGGAATCGCTGATGCAGGTCGATGCTGTTTTGCAAAAAGCGCGCGCAGCAAAAGAAGCAGGCGCAAGCCGTTTTTGCATGGGCGCAGCATGGCGCGAAGTAAAAGATGGCGCTGAATTTGATAGTGTCTGCAAGATGGTTGAAGGCGTGCGCGAACTTGGTATGGAAGCATGCGTAACGCTTGGTATGTTAAAGCAGCATCAGGCAGAAAAGCTTAAAAATGCTGGGCTTTCTGCGTATAATCACAATCTTGATACCTCACCTGAATTTTACGGCAATGTGATCACGACGCGTGATTATGATGACCGGTTGGCAACCTTATCGCATGTGCGCGATGCAGGAATTACGGTGTGTACCGGTGGTATTATTGGTATGGGTGAAACCACAAAAGATCGTGCAAGTTTGTTGCAGACCTTATCCAATCTCACGCCGCACCCCGAAAGTGTTCCGATTAATGCGCTGGTGGCTGTTAAGGGCACGCCCCTGGGAGATAAAATGGAAAAACAAAAGCCGGTGGACCCGATTGATCTGGTGCGCATGGTAGCTGTAGCGCGCATTACAATGCCAAATGCGCGTGTGCGTTTATCGGCAGGACGTTCAACCTTAAGCCGCGAAGCGCAATTGCTGTGCCTGCTGGCGGGTGCGAATTCGTTCTTTTATGGCGAAAAGCTGCTCACCACGCCCAATAATGATACGATTGCTGATCTTGATTTGCTGAAATGCGCGGGGCTGCAAGCAAGCGCGTAAATGTTCTTATAAAAGTTGTTTTAAGCAATACTGGGCATGGCTAATGGTGATTTGGTTATTGTTTTGCCATTGAAGTGTACTACAAAAGTTGGAGAAGTTGGGTATGGCGCGATGCTTTCACTATAACCGACAACGCTTCCACAGCGCTTAGGAAATGAGCTGTATTTTCTAACGGTACATTCCTGTCCAACTGTAATGCCTATCTCCATGCCCGCGGCCATAGATTGAATAATGCCTTTATCCAAAATGCCTTTATCCAAAATGCGATCTTTCGGTATTACACAATGATTAGCCGTCCATGGAGGAGTAAGATTAGAATGTTGAATTGTGCTGAGAAGACCAGAATTTGGAATGACATAGGATCCACTTCCATTGTCTATAGTAATCAGTAAATTACGAGAGACTATGGTATCATCTTTATGCACAAAATGTATTTCATAATCATCGCCACTAACTACTTCTACGCAGGCGATTTTAAAATTATAACCAACGCATACTACTTCGTTAACTGAATAGTAGAGGTATCCCGAAGAAAAAAATAAATCTCGCCTATTTGTATCGGTAATATTAAACATGGTTGAAATTCTCCTATAACAATAGGCTAATAATTATGGGTGCTTTGGTTATTGTCTTAATTTACAAGGCTTTTCAATAATAGACTACGGGTATTTCTGTCAATTTCTTAAACTACTTATGTGGCACACATGAAAAAAAGGGCGGCTGATAGGGCCGCCCTTTTTGTTTATGAGAGATATGTAATTATCCCGCGATGTTTTGCGATACCATGCAGTACAGCATCGGCAGGGACAGTACAAAATTAGTGCGGCTGCCAAGCATTGCGATGCGTGCGGCCTTTGCCTTGGTAGCATCATCCACCACAACGATTCCCAATGCTTTCTTCTGGTTAGGCCAGATGATGAACCAGACATTGGCTGCCATAATGAGGGCAAGCCACATGCCGATACCGATCGTAATATTGCCTTCAAAGGATAGGGCGGTAACCAGATAGCCTTTCAGATATGCAACCAAAAGACCTGTAATAACAGTGGCTAAAGCTGACCAGCGGAACCAGAATAGGGCTTCAGGGGCAATGAATTTACCAACCGCCGGCTTTAGTTCAGCAGGGATTTTCGGCATGGTGGGGATTTGTACAAAGTTGAAATACCACAACAGGCCAATCCACAGAATGCCGGAGATAACATGCAGCCATACTGCAAAATTAATATGCAGCAGCGCAAATTGTGCCGCATCATTCATTAGGTGGTTGTGCAGGCCATATACAGCAGCCAATGCGAGCAAAATACCCAATGCCAGCGCGGGATAAAGCTTTTCAAGAATCTTTGTCATGGAGAAAACCTTAATTAGGGGAGGGGTAGGAGAGGGAGAGTATGGGCAAGCTGGACTCGCTCGTCAATATAAGTGCGCAGCTTGACAAAATCCATAATTTAGGTATTATAGGGGTAATTTAAGGAGATAACGATGATTACCCTTACAGCCACGGAATTTGTCAATAATTTTGGTCGCCGCAATCAGGAAGTACAGCGAGAGCCGATTGAAGTAACCAGTCACGGCAGGCCTGTGGGTTATTATGTGTCTGCACATGATTTTGAAGCGATGGAAAATGCGCGTCAATCAGAATTATCAGCCAGCGTTAGGCGCGGCATGGCGGATGTCGTGAATGGCCATCACCGTGAATATGATGGGGAGCGGTTATTGCAAGAAAGCATGCAGCATATTGCCAAGCGCCGCAGTGAGCGCCGCAAAAAGTGAAGCGCAGCGTTCCTATTTTGCATAAGCAGTATCGTATTCGGCGAACGACCGAGTTTGATATGAGTATTTATAAAACTATGGATTATCTTGAGCAAACCGAAGGGGAAGTGTTTGCACGCAAATGGTTTGAAAAAGTGGATGCCTTTATTAAAAAACTAGAAAAGCCGCATCGTCTAGGTACGATTGACCCTGTGCATTTTTCTGCCGTGCTTTCGCATATGCAGGTTTTGGGAACTGAAACTACGATTCTGTTTCATGTTCAGGGTGATATTATTTTTCTTGCTACATCGGGGTGGAGCCGTCTTCCATGGCCGGAGGTTCTAAAACAAATTACCCCAGAAATTGAGCAGCAAATCAAAAAAATGGGCGGTAAGATTGATTGGCAAAAAAGTTGAGCCTTTAAAACAATAGAGATTGTTTGGTATAAATATTTGTTAGATTTAGAGAATGCAAAAAATGCCATTTTAATTAGAGGATTAACGCAATGAATAAATCCACCGTAGCGCAAATTCGTGAACGCTTTGATGCTGATGTTGAGCGTTTTTCAAATCTTGAAACGGGACAATCGGCTACGATTGATGCACCGTTATCGCTTGCGTTGATCGCTGAAGCAGCCTCAAGCTTGGCTCCTGCCACAGCAACGTCGTTGCTTGATGTTGGCTGTGGAGCTGGCAATTATTCCCTTAAAATATTGGAACGTTTGCCAAATCTGAATGTAACGCTCATAGACCTTAGTGCGCCCATGTTGGAACGTGCGGTAGAGCGCGTTAGTCTTGTAACATCGGGCAAGGTGACTGCTATTCAAGCGGATGTGCGCGAACTAAACATTGGGGAATCCCAATTTGATATCATATGTGCGTCAGCGGTTTTGCACCATTTGCGCGAAACAGCCGAATGGGAAGCGGTGTTTACTAAACTGCATGCGTCGCTTAAGCAACAGGGCTCCATCTGGATTTCAGATTTAATCGAGCATTCGGATGCACGTGTGCAAGCGATGATGTGGAAGCGTTATGGTGTTTATCTTTCTAATCTGAAAGACGAGGCATATCGTGATAAGGTATTCGATTATATCGCACAGGAAGATTCTCCTCGTTCTTTGATGTTTCAACTGGATTTATTGCGCAAAGTTGGGTTTTGTAATGTCGAGGTTTTGCATAAAAACAGCTGTTTTGCTGCCTTTGGCGCAGTTAAGGAAAATTAAATTAGGGGTGCTTGTCCCAATTTTTGGGTGGGTGTGAGGCCGGAATCTTTATTAAAAAAGCCTTTAAATAAACGCTTGACGCGGGTGTACCGAATACATAATATGCGCGCGCTTTATGAGTGTTCTGCTTTCGAAAATGTCCACCGACATGCTGAAAACACAACAAACAAAGGCGCTTTCAACAGGTTGATCATGTGCTGATGCGCTTCCTGCTAGGTCGTTTTTAAGTATTGAGTAATCGAGTTTCTCGAGAGAAGTCACTGGTTTAGCGCAACGCGGAGTTGCCGTTTTAGCGGTTTTTACTGCTTGAATGATGCGCAAAGATCAATTTCTCTCCTTCAAGCCAAAGGCAGTCATGCGTTTGGCGTTTTATGTTTTGTGTATTGTCATGCGGTGAAAGCCATGTGGCTAACTTAAAAAAGGGATTAGGCGTATGCCAACAATTAACCAGCTTATCCGCAAGCAACGCGGCTTAAAGAAGACCCGTGACAAGGTTCCAGCCTTGCAGGAATCGCCACAACGTCGCGGTGTATGCACCCGCGTTTACACAACCACGCCAAAGAAGCCAAACTCTGCTTTGCGTAAGGTTGCTCGTGTGCGCCTGACCAATGGCTTTGAAGTCATCAGCTACATTCCTGGTGAAAAGCACAATCTTCAAGAGCATAGTGTTGTGATGATCCGTGGCGGTCGTGTGAAGGATTTGCCAGGCGTTCGTTACCACATCATTCGCGGTACCCTTGATACCCAAGGCGTAAAAGACCGCAAGCAGCGCCGTTCAAAGTATGGCGCGAAGCGTCCGAAATAATCTTAAAAGGAATTAAAGCATGTCACGTCGTCATAGAGCAGAAAAACGCGAAATTCTCCCCGATCCAAAGTTCGGTGATCTTGTCCTTGGCAAATCGCGGCCTTGCACTTGCAATGCGCTGGATGATCAATGCAGCACGTTCACGTAATGAAAAAACCATGATCGATCGCCTTGCTGGTGAAATCATGGATGCAATCAATAATCGCGGCGCTGCGATCAAGAAGCGCGAAGACACCCATCGTATGGCAGATGCGAATAAGGCATTTGCTCATTATCGTTGGTAATAGTTGCGCTGGTAATTCTCTGTTGTTCTAAGATTTAGGAAAATCCGTTATGGCCCGTCAGTACCCTCTCGAAAAATACCGCAATTTCGGCATCATGGCTCACATCGATGCTGGTAAAACGACGACCACTGAACGTATTTTGTACTATACCGGTAAATCCCACAAAATTGGCGAAGTGCATGATGGCGCTGCGACGATGGATTGGATGGAACAAGAACAAGAACGCGGTATTACCATTACATCTGCTGCGACCACCTGCTTCTGGAACGGTCACCGTCTCAATATTATTGATACCCCCGGCCACGTGGATTTCACCATCGAAGTTGAGCGCTCACTTCGCGTACTTGATGGCGCGATTGCTGTGTATGACTCGGTTGCTGGCGTTGAGCCACAATCCGAAACCGTATGGCGTCAAGCTGATAAGTATAATGTTCCACGTATTGCATTCGTCAATAAGATGGATCGCACTGGTGCGAATTTCTACCGCACCGTTGAGATGATGATCGACCGCCTTGGCGCAAACCCATTGGTAACCCAGTTGCCAATCGGTACCGAAGCTGAGCACAAAGGTATCATTGATCTTTTGAAGATGAAGGCTGTTGTTTGGAAAGACGAGGCCCTAGGCGCAGAATTCTTTGAAACCGACATTCCAGCTGATCTTAAAGAAAAGGCTGCGGAATACCGCGCCAAGATGCTCGATATGGCTGTTGAAATGGATGATAAGGCGATGGAAGCCTATCTGAATGGTCAAGAACCAGACCTTGCGACATTAAAGATGTGCATCCGCAAGGGTTGCATCAGCCGTAAATTTGTACCTGTATTGTGCGGCTCTGCATTTAAGAACAAGGGCGTTCAGCCAATGTTAGACGCAGTGGTTGATTATCTTCCTTCACCACTCGACATTCCAGCGGTGAAGGGTGTGCATCCTGATACAGGCGAAGAAATGACCCGTAATGCTTCCGATGCTGAACCATTCAGCGGTTTAGCATTCAAGATTATGACTGATCCATTCGTGGGTTCATTGACCTTCTTCCGCGTTTACTCCGGTAAGCTGGAATCAGGTTCCTATGTTCAAAACACCATTAAAGATAAGCGCGAACGTATTGGCCGCATGTTGCTCATGCATGCTAATACACGCGAAGAAATCAAGGAAGCCTATGCGGGTGACATCGTTGCTTTGACAGCGCTTAAAGAAACCACAACTGGTGAAACACTTTGCGATGAAGCAAAGCCAATTATTCTGGAACGCATGGTATTCCCCGATCCGGTTATCGAAGTTGCGATTGAGCCAAAGACCAAGGCTGACCAAGAAAAAATGGGCGTTGCCCTTGCTCGTCTTGCACAAGAAGATCCATCATTCCGCGTTACCTCTGACCAAGAAACCGGCCAAACCATTCTTAAGGGTATGGGCGAGCTTCATCTTGAAATTAAGGTCGATATTCTTCGCCGTACCTACAAGGTTGATGCAACCGTTGGCGCACCGCAAGTTGCCTACCGCGAAACCATCAGCAAAAAAACAACGGTGGATTACACTCATAAAAAGCAATCCGGTGGTACGGGTCAATTTGCCCGCGTCATCATGGAATTCGAACCATTGGAACCAGGTACGGGTTTTGAATTCGCAACCAACCTTAAGGGCGGTGCAGTTCCAAAAGAATACATCCCGGGCGTTGAAAAGGGTCTGGAATCAGCAAAGAACACCGGCGTTATCGCTGGCTTCCCATCGATCGATTTCAAGATCACGCTTATTGATGGTGCATACCATGACGTGGATTCGTCCGCGCTCGCATTCGAAATCGCTGCACGTGCAGCATTCCGTGAGGGTATGCAAAAGGCCGGCCCAGTATTGCTAGAGCCAATCATGAAAGTTGAAGTAGTAACCCCAGAAGATTACATGGGCGACGTGATCGGCGATTTAAACAGCCGTCGTGGTCAGGTGCTTGGAATGGATCAACGCGGTAATGCGCGCGTGATCGAAGCATCCGTGCCGCTCGCCGCCATGTTCGGTTATGTTAACACGCTGCGCTCCATGTCGCAGGGTCGTGCAAGTTATTCGATGGAGTTCCATCATTATGATCGGGTTCCACAGAATGTCGCTGATGAAGTGAAAGCTAAGTTAGCCAGTTAAGTAGATTAGGTTTTAATTAAACGTCGTAAAATAAACGGAGAGAAAAATGGCAAAAGAAAAGTTTGATCGCAGTAAGCCGCACTGCAACATCGGCACCATCGGTCACGTTGATCATGGCAAAACATCATTGACTGCTGCGATTACCAAGGTTCTCGCCAAGTCCGGCGGCGCAACCTTCACTGCTTACGACATGATCGATAAAGCACCTGAAGAACGCGCACGTGGTATTACGATTTCAACCGCACACGTTGAATACCAAACCGCAAACCGCCACTACGCACACGTTGATTGCCCAGGCCACGCCGATTATGTGAAGAACATGATCACCGGTGCGGCTCAGATGGATGGCGCGATTCTCGTTGTTTCAGCTGCTGACGGCCCAATGCCACAAACCCGCGAACACATTCTGCTTGCTCGCCAAGTAGGTGTTCCTGCGATTGTGGTATTCATGAACAAGATGGATCTTGCTGATAAGGATCTGGTTGAACTGGTAGAAATGGAAATCCGCGATTTGCTGAAATCCTACAAGTTCCCAGGCGATGAAATCCCCATCATCAAGGGTTCTGCTGTTTGCGCGCTTGAAGACAAGCAACCAGAAATCGGCGAACAAGCTATTATCAAGCTGATGGAAGCTGTTGATAGCTACATCCCACAACCAAAGCGTGAAGTTGACAAGCCATTCCTGATGCCAATCGAAGACGTGTTCTCGATCTCTGGCCGTGGTACGGTTGTTACCGGACGCGTTGAACGTGGTATTGTTAAAGTTGGCGAAGAAATCGAAATCGTTGGTATTCGCCCAACCCAAAAAACCATCGTTACGGGCGTTGAAATGTTCCGCAAGCTTTTGGATCAAGGCGAAGCAGGCGACAACATCGGTGCATTGCTCCGTGGTACCAAGCGTGAAGATGTTGAGCGCGGCCAAGTATTGGCTAAGCCAGGCACCATCACCCCACACACCAAGTTCAAGGCAGAAATCTACGTTCTGACCAAGGAAGAAGGTGGCCGTCATACGCCATTCTTCAACGACTACCGTCCACAATTCTACTTCCGTACCACCGACGTTACTGGCGAAGTTATTCTGCCAGCCGGTACGGAAATGGTAATGCCAGGCGACAACATCGCGATTGAAGTGAAGCTTATCTCCCCAATCGCTATGGATGAAGGTCTGCGCTTTGCTATTCGTGAAGGTGGCCGCACCGTAGGTGCAGGCGTTGTTGCTAAGATTATTGAGTAATCTTGGGATTGTCCGGAAAGTCTGTCAAATGGAAAGTCTTTTTGGCTATTTGCTTTTTGATTTTTTGCAATGACTGCATAAACGAAAAGCTCAAAGACCAAGGAGCAGGAAAAAAAGAAGAAAGCGATTCTCATGGAAGCGCAAGTTATCCGTATCCGCCTTAAGGCATTTGACCACCGCGTACTTGATACGTCAGTGAGCGAAATCGTCAACACGGCAAAAAGAACCGGCGCCCGCGTACGCGGACCCATTCCTTTGCCAACACGTTTTGAACGTTTCACTGTAAACCGTGGCCCACACGTTGATAAGAAATCACGTGAACAGTTTGAAATTCGTACCCATAAACGCTTGCTCGATATTCTTGAAGCAACGCCACAAACCATTGATGCGCTGATGAAGCTCGATCTGGCCGCAGGCGTTGATGTTGAAATCAAGCTGCAGGGCGCAGCGTAGGAGTTGATGATGAGAACAGGTATTGTTGCAAAAAAACTGGGTATGACGAAGGTCTTTGATACCAAAGGCCAGCATATCGCTGTTACCGTTTTGTTGATGAAGGGCAATCAAGTTGTTGCTGTTCGCTCAGAAGAAAAGAACGGTTATACTGCCGTACAAATGGGTTTTGATGATGTAAAGGCAAGCCGTGCTACCAAGGCATCGCGCGGCCATTTTGCAAAAGCAAATGTGTTGCCAAAGCGCAAGCTCGTTGAATTCCGTGTATCCAAGGATGCAGTTCTGGAAGTCGGCGCAGAAATCAGCGCAGAACATTTTGTGCCAGGTCAATTCGTTGATGTTACCGGCACCACGATCGGTAAGGGCTTCCAGGGTGTTATGAAGCGCCACAATTTTGCTGGTATGCCAGCATCACATGGTGTGTCGATTACTCACCGTGCGCATGGTTCAACCGGTAACCGTCAGGATCCAGGTCGCGTTTTCAAAAATAAGAAAATGGCCGGTCACATGGGTCAGGTTCGCGCAACGATCCCAAATCTTTCCATCGTTCAGGTTGATGCAGAAGAAGGCTTGTTGTTCGTAAGCGGTTCGGTTCCAGGTTCAGAAGGTTCGTTTGTAATGGTTCGCGATGCTGTAAAGCGCGTTCTGCCAAAGGATGCACCAAAGCCAGCAGGTTTATTGCAAAGTTCTGCAAAGACTGAAAAGGAAGCAGAAGCTGCTCCCGCTGATGCAGCACCTGCTGAAGAAAATAAGGAATAAGCCATGAAGCTCCCAATTAAAAACTTACAAAACAAAGTCGTTGGCGAAATTGAATTGCAGCAAGATGTATTTGGCTGTGATGTTCGTCAGGATTTATTGGCGCGCGCCATTCACTGGCAGCTTTCCAAGCGTCGCTCGGGTAATCACAAAACCAAAGGTATCTCGGATATCAGCGGTACGACCAAGAAGCCATGGGCTCAAAAGGGTACTGGCCGTGCACGTCAAGGTAGCTTGCGTTCACCGCAATTCCGCAAGGGGGCTGTAATTTTTGGACCGGTTGTTCGCTCACACGAATATGATCTGCCAAAGAAAGTTCGTGCACAAGCATTGCGCGTTGCATTGTCAGCCAAGCAAGCTGAAGGCAAGTTGATCGTCATCGATACTGCAAAGGCTGATGGCATCAAGACCAAGGCAATGGCAACCGCCCTTAAGGGTTTGGGCGCCAATGACTCGGTATTGATCATTGATGGTGCAAATCTTGATAAAAACTTCGCTCTTTCGGTGCGCAACATCAAGCATGTGGATGTGCTGCCAGAACAAGGCGCGAATGTGTATGACATTATCCGCCGCGATACGTTGGTTCTTACCAAGAACGCAGTTGAACAATTGACGGAGCGCCTCAAATGAGCCCAGTAAATCAAAAATCGGCGAAAACAAAAAAAGCAGTAGAAGCTAAAAAAGCTCCAACGGCATGTGATTATAACACCATCATCCGCCCGATCATGAGCGAAAAAACCACTGCGGTTTCTGCGCACAATCAAGTTGTGTTCCAAGTACATGGCGATGCAACCAAGCCACAAATTCGCGGCGCGGTTGAAGTTCTGTTCAAGGTAAAAGTGGTTGCAGTTAATACGCAAATCCGCAAAGGCAAAACAAAGAATTTCAAAGGCCGTCCTGGTCTGCGTCCTGATATCAAGCTGGCTTATGTCACGCTTGCTGAAGGTCAAAGCATCGACGTTGCTACCGGTATCTAAGAAGGTTGGAGTAAACCATGGCATTAAAGACCTATAACCCCGTTACGCCCAGCACCCGTCAATTGGTGCAGATTGACCGTTCCGAATTGTGGAAGGGTGGCCCTGTTAAGTCATTGACCGAAGGCATTCGTAAAACCGGTGGCCGTAACAATAAAGGCCGTATCACCACGCGTCACATTGGTGGTGGTCACAAGAAGCTTTACCGTCTGGTTGATTTCAAGCGCACAACGCATGATGTTCCAGCAACGGTGGAGCGTCTGGAATATGATCCAGGTCGTACCGCATTCATCGCACTCATCAAATACACCGATGGCCGCGTTTCTTATATTCTTGCACCACAACGTTTAAAAGTTGGTGATACCGTTGTTTCCGGCGCGCGTGTTGACGTGAAGCCAGGCAATGCAATGCCACTTAAGAACATGCCCGTTGGCACCATCATCCATAACGTTGAAATGCGTGTGGGCAAGGGTGGTCAGATCGCTCGTTCAGCAGGTGCGTATGCGCAGCTCGTTGGCCGTGATAATGGCAAGGCACAAATCAAGATCACTTCGGGTGAAGTTCGTCTCGTTCCAGAGGATTGCATGGCAACGGTTGGCGCAGTTTCAAATCCTGATCATTTCAATATTTCACTTGGTAAAGCTGGCCGTAACCGCTGGAAGGGCACGCGCCCAACCGTTCGCGGCGTTGCGATGAACCCGATCGACCATCCGCATGGTGGTGGTGAAGGCCGTACATCTGGTGGTCGCCATCCGGTGACGCCATGGGGTAAGGGCACCAAGGGTACCAAGACACGCAAGAACAAGCGCACAAGCCACATGATTGTGCAGGGTCGCAAGAAACGTAATAAGGGATAATAGGAGCTAAGATGGCACGTTCAGTTTGGAAAGGCCCGTTTGTTGATGGGTACATGTTGAAGAAGGCGGATAAAGCCCGCGCTTCCGGTCGTCATGAAATCATCAAGACCTGGTCACGTCGTTCAACTATTTTGCCACAGTTTGTTGGCCTGACCTTTGGTGTTTACAATGGTCACAAATTTATTCCTGTGTCGGTTACCGAACATATGATTGGTCATAAGTTTGGTGAATTTGCACCTACCCGTATTTTCGTTGCCCATGGCGGCACTGAGAAAAAGACAGAAGAAAAGTAAGAGGTTGAAGAATGAGTAAGTCAGCAAACCCAAGACCAGTAGCGGATAATGAAGCGATGGCAGTTGCCCGCTCCGTTCGCTCTGGCGCGCGTAAGCTTAATCTTGTTGCACAAATGATCCGTGGCAAGAAAGCATCAGCGGCACTTACCATGCTGGCGTTCAATGAACGTCGCATTTCAAAAGAAGTTTACAAGGTATTGCAATCCGCGATTGCCAATGCAGAAAACAACCATCAGCTCGATGTGGATCGTCTGGTTGTTGTGGAAGCAACCGTTGGCCGCGCATTTGTACTAAAGCGTTTCCATGCACGCGCACGCGGCAAAGGTACCGGCATTGAAAAGCCATACAGCAATTTGCGCATCGTGGTACGTGAAGTAGAAGAAATTAAAAAAGTTAAGCCAACCAACAAAAAACTTTCAGCGAAAACTGCGACAGAAGCAAAAGCATCTGCGCCAAAAGCTAAAAAGTCAGCATCTAAAAAAGAGCAGGGGTAACGATGGGTCAGAAAGTTAATCCAGTAGGTCTGCGTTTAGGCATTATCCGTACATGGGATAGCCGTTGGTTTGCAGGTAAGGAATATGGTGGTCTTCTTCACGAGGATTTCAAAATCCGTGAATACCTCACCGAAAAATTGAAGCAAGCAGGTGTTGCGCGCGTTGTGATTGAACGCCCGGCAAAGAAAGCGCGCGTGACCATTCACTCGGCTCGCCCTGGTGTTGTGATCGGTAAAAAAGGCGCAGATATTGAAAAGCTGAAGGCAGACATTGGTAAAATGACCGCTTCGGAAGTGAGCTTAAACATTGTTGAAATTCGCAAGCCTGAACTGGATTCAACCCTTGTAGCAGAAAACATTGCGCAACAGCTGGAACGCCGCGTGGCTTTCCGTCGTGCGATGAAGCGTGCAGTGCAAACTGCAATGCGTTTGGGTGCACTTGGTATTCGTATCAATTGCGGTGGCCGTCTGGGCGGCGCTGAAATTGCACGTATGGAATGGTACCGTGAAGGACGTGTTCCGTTGCACACATTGCGTGCTGACGTGGATTACGGTGTTGCAACTGCGCAAACCACCTATGGCGCATGCGGCGTAAAAGTTTGGATTTTCAAGGGCGAAATTCTGGATCACGATCCAGGTGCAGTTGAACGTCGTCAATTGGAAGGATCTGCATCACGCACTTAATATTTTATTTGGCGGCATAAGCCGCCGCCACATCGATCGATGTGGTTAAAATATGGGAGCATGATCGGAATAATAATGTAAGGGTTAAAACCCAAGGATAAGAAAATGTTACAGCCAAAGAAAACAAAGTACCGCAAGGGACATAAAGGTCGTATTCACGGCGCAGCAAAAGCTGGTTTCACACTGGCATTTGGTTCGTTTGGTTTAAAGGCCATGGAACCAGAACGTATTACTGCGCGCCAGATTGAAGCAGCGCGTCGCGCGATTGCACGTCACATGAAGCGTCAGGGTCGTGTATGGATCCGCATGTTTCCGGATGTTCCAGTATCACGCAAGCCTGCTGAAGTTCGTATGGGTTCCGGTAAGGGTACCCCGGAATTTTGGGTAATGCGTGTTCACGCTGGCCGCATCATGTTTGAAATTGATGGCGTTAGCGCACAAATCGCCAAGGAAGCATTTGAACTTGCATCAGCAAAATTGCCGATCAAGACCAAGATGGTTTCGCGTATCGGCGCATAAGAGATTTGTGCATAGGATTTTTTGGGAGTAAGGATTATGGGTTTAACAAAGGCAAGCGACATCAGAACGAAGTCAGACGATGAGCTGAAAGAACAGCTTGGCGTACTGCGCAAGGAACAATTCAATCTGCGCTTTCAAAAAAGCACGGGTCAATTGGCAAAGCCTGCACGCTCTGGCCATGTGAAGAAAGAAATTGCAAAGGTTTTGACTATTCAAAACCAGCGCTGCGCAGAAAAAGGCGCACAAAAAAACAAAGCTAAAGGGTAAGGAGTAGCCTAATGCCACGTCGTATTTTACAAGGGGTTGTTGTTAGCGATAAAGCAGACAAGACCATTACCGTTCTCGTTGAACGCCGCATTATGCACCCGATTTACAAGAAGTTCGTAAAGAACTCGAAGAAATATCTGGCGCATGACGAAACCAAACAAGCTAAGCTTGGCCAAACGGTAGACATCATTGAATGCCGTCCGATTTCCAAGCGTAAGAAGTGGATGTTGGTAGGCGGCGCTGAAATCGGCACGGCCAAGCCAGTCGAAAAAGCGGTGAAGGCACCAGTGAAAAAAGAAGCCAAGAAAAAAGTTGCGAAAGCAAAGTAAGAACTAGTTAGGGAATAAGGCAATGATACAACAAGAATCAACCCTGGAAGTTGCTGATAACAGCGGCGCAAAGAAGGTGATGTGCATTAAAGTGCTGGGCGGTTCCAAGCGCAAAGTAGCCTCCGTGGGCGACGTGATTGTCGTATCCATCAAGGATGCCATCCCTCGTGGTCGTGTTAAAAAAGGCGATGTACACAAGGCTGTCATCGTTCGCACCAAGTATGATGTAAAGCGCGATGATGGTTCGACCATCCGCTTTGATCGCAATGCTGCGGTTCTGATCAACAAAGATCGTGAACCGATTGGCACCCGTATCTTTGGACCCGTTGTTCGCGAACTTCGCGCGCTCGGCTTCATGAAGATTATTTCGTTGGCTGGAGAGGTTCTGTAATCATGAAACAGAAGATTAAGAAAAACGATAAAGTCATTATTCTTGCTGGCAAAGACAAGGGCAAGACCGGTGAAGTATTAAAGGTGATCCTGAAGGAAAACCGTGTTCTCGTTTCTGGCGTGAACATGATTACCCGTCACACCAAGGCAAGCGCACAAAGCGCTGGTGGTCTGGTGCGTAAGGAAGCATCCATTCACATTTCGAATGTTGCGCATGTTGATCCAAAGACCGGTAAGGCAACACGCACAGGCGTGAAGCAATTGGGTAATGGCGAAAAAGCATTGGTTGCTAAAAAATCTGGCGAAGAAATTCGCCGGGTTTAACTGAGAGTATAAGTAGGAGTTAGGTTATGGCTAAGGTTCAAGCAAGACTAAAAGAACATTACGAAAAGGTTGTGCGTCCTGCGCTAATCGAACGTTTTAAATATGAAAACGTTATGGAAGTGCCACGCATTGAAAAAATCGTAATCAATATGGGTGTTGGCGAAGGCGTGAATGACAATAAAAAAGTCACGCAAGCTGCAGAAGAACTGAGCCTGATTGCGGGTCAACGCGCCATCGTCACCAAGGCAAAGAAAGCGATTGCGACCTTCAAGACGCGTGCAAAATTGCCAATTGGTTGCAAGGTTACGCTGCGCCGTGCGCACATGTATGAATTTCTTGATCGGTTGGTTAACATGGCACTGCCGCGCGTGCGCGACTTCCGTGGTATTCCAACGAAAAGCTTTGATGGCAATGGCAACTACGCCATGGGCCTGAAAGAACAATTGGTTTTCCCGGAAATCAATTACGACAAGATGGGCGAAATTCGTGGCATGGACATTGTGTTCGTGACATCTGCAAAAACCGATGAAGAAGCACGAGCATTGCTCGAAGGTTTCTCCATGCCATTTATGAAATAAGCTTTAGGAGTAAGAAGAATGGCCAAGACAAGTGCTATTGAACGGAACAAAAAACGTGAACGCATGGTAAAGGGCAGCGCTGTAAAGCGTAAGGCACTTAAGGCTATTTGCGGAAACCGTGAATTGCCAATCGAAGAACGCTTTGCTGCAACCTTGAAGCTGGCACAAATGCCACGTAATTCAAGCCGCACACGTGTTCACAATCGCTGCGAACTAACAGGTCGTCCACGCGCCTATTACCGCAAGTTCAAATTGTGCCGTATTAAATTTCGCGACTTAGCATCCATGGGAAGAATTCCTGGTTGCGTTAAGTCCAGCTGGTAAGGAAGGAAAGCAAGCATCATGACGATGA
This sequence comes from Alphaproteobacteria bacterium, assembly GCA_010031785.1. Lineage (GTDB taxonomy): Bacteria > Pseudomonadota > Alphaproteobacteria > UBA9219 > RGZA01 > RGZA01. Next base: position 17,443 of record RGZA01000003.1, on the reverse strand, counting down.
CAGATCCAATCGGTGATATGCTCACCCGCATACGTAACGGACAGATGGCAAAACTGGCAACAGTTGAAAGCCCTCACTCCGTATTCCGTAAGCACGTACTCGAAGTTCTGCAACGTGAAGGCTACATCCGTACCTTTAGCGAAGAAGAACGTGGCAATGGTAAAAGCTCGTTGATTATCGAATTGAAATATCACGAAGGCCAACCTGCTATCCGCCGTATTGACCGCGTGTCAACACCGGGTCGCCGCGTTTATGCACGTATTAAAGATTTGCCACGCGTTTATAACGGTCTTGGCATTTCCATTTTGTCAACGCCGCAAGGTGTGATGTCGGATAATGAAGCTCGCGCTGCCCATGTGGGTGGTGAAGTTCTTTGCCGCGTATTCTAAGGATTTGCCCAGAAGGCTATTAGTGAGGAAGTAACATGTCACGCGTAGGTCAGAAACCAGTAGTATTACCGTCCGGTGTGACGGTTGAAATCAAAGGACAAGCGGTTGCTGTAAAAGGCAAGCTTGGCACGCTCAACATCACTGTTAATAGCGATGTTGAAGTGAAGCTTGAAGATAGCAAGGTGGTGTTACAGCCACGCGATGAAACACGCCAAACCCGTATGATTTGGGCGACATCACGCAATCTGCTTGCAAGCATGGTTGAAGGTGTATCGGCTGGTTTCAAGAAAATATTGGAAATCGAAGGCGTTGGTTTCAAGGCTGCCGTTCAGGGCAAGGATCTGATCCTGAACATCGGCTTCAGCCATGAAGTGAAATTCCCAATTCCAGAAGGCATCACGATTAAAGCTGAAAAGCCAACCCTGTTGTCGATCACTGGTATTGATAAGCAACATGTTGGACAAGTAGCAGCGGTTATCCGTGGCTATAAGCGTCCTGAGCCTTACAAGGGCAAGGGCATTCGCTATCAAGGCGAAAAGATTCAGCGTAAAGAAGGCAAGAAAAAATAATACCTAAGCAGCTGTGCAAAAAACATAGCGCAAAGCAAGAGTAAAGTAGGAGCTACCCATGTTAAGTAACAAAGACAAATTTGCCCGTCGTAAGCAGCGCGTTAGAACGCGCCTTGCACGCCTGACCGAAACCGGTAAGGGCCGTCTGCGCTTGTCGATTTTCCGCTCCAGCAAACATATGTTTGCTCAGATCATTGATGACACCAAGGACGTAACCATTGCGATGGCATCGACCCTTGATAAGGATCTGCGCAAAGGCTTAAAGAGCACTGCGAATAAAGACGCTGCGGTTGCTGTTGGCAAATTGCTTGCAGAACGCGCAATCAAAAAAGGTATCAAGCAAGTTGCGTTTGACCGTTCAGGTTATATGTATCATGGCCGTGTAAAAGCATTGGCCGAAGGTGCACGCGAAGGCGGATTAGAATTCTAATAAGAACAACAGGAAATACACATAGGAAACAATATGGCTCAACGTCCTAAAAAACAAGAAGACGACAAACGTTCTGACAACCGCAACAACGATCAGGGTGAAAACCCGTTTGTTGAAAAACTGGTTGCCGTTATCCGCGTTGCCAAAGTGGTAAAAGGCGGTAAGCGTTTTGGTTTCTCTGCACTTATGGTTGTTGGCGATCAAAAAGGTCGCATTGGTTTTGCTCACGCAAAGGCACGCGAAGTTCCTGATGCTGTTAAAAAAGCAACCGAAGGCGCAAAGCGCAACATGATGCGCATTCCATTGCGTGAAGGCCGCACCATCCATCACGATGTGTATGGCCATTACGGCGCAGGTAAAGTTGTATTGCGTACAGCGCCTCCTGGTACCGGTATCATTTCCGGCGGCCCGATGCGTGCCGTATTCGAAGCGCTTGGCGTACAAGACGTGATTTCAAAGTCGGTTGGTTCATCCAACCCGCACAACATGATTTTGGCAACGCTGGAAGCATTGAAAAATACCGTTAGCCCACGTCAGGTTGCAAACCGTCGCGGTAAAAAAGTTAGCGATATTGTTGGCAAGCAAAAAGAATATGGCGGCAAGCTTGATGCAGATGCATCAAAAGAATCCGCGAAAGAGGAGTAAACTATGAAACTGCCTATTAAACTAAATGAAATTCGTGATAACGAAGGCGCACGCAAACGCCCAATGATTGTTGGCCGTGGTATTGGCTCAGCACAAGGCAAGACGTCGGGTCGCGGTGTTAAGGGACAAAAGGCACGTTCAGGCGTACGTCTGAAAGCGTTTGAAGGTGGCCAGATGCCCCTTTACCGCCGTATGCCAAAGCGTGGTTTCAATAACCCAAATGCTATTCACTATGCGGTTATGAATCTTGGCCGTCTGCAAGAAGCACTGGATGCTGGTCGTTTGAATGCGAAAGAAACCATCACTGAAGAAATGATGATCCTTTCGGGTGTTGTGACCAATGCAAAGGGCGGCGTAAGCCTCCTTGCCAAGGGCGAGATCAAGACCAAGATCACCATCAGTGTTTCACGCGCATCGGCTGCGGCTGTTGCTGCGGTTGAAAAGCTCGGCGGCAAAGTGACGATTGTTGGTGCAGAAGCAGCAGCGGCTTAATCGTCACACTTACTGCCCAGCAAATACTGCACTGCAAAATAAAATCATAATGATTATGGAATACCGGCCCAAATAATATGGAGCCGGTATTTTCATTTTAAATACTATTCGATTACTGGTCGATAATACTGGAAATTCTTATCCGTTCAGGATAAACCCTATCTGTCTCTTTCATCATCTCTTTCTCAATTAAGGGTCACGCATGGCTTCCGCCGCAGAGCAACTTGCCTCTAACATTAATTTTGGAGCTTTTGGCAAGGCAACCGAACTTAAACAACGCATTATCTTTACCTTGCTTGCGTTGGTTGTATATCGCCTTGGCACCTATATCCCCGTGCCGGGCATTGATCCTGTTGTATTAGAAGAATTCTTCCAGCAGCAATCGCGCGGCGTCCTTGGCATGGTTGATATTTTCTCCGGCGGTGCTCTGAGCCGTATGACCATTTTCGCGCTCAGCATCATGCCTTACATTTCATCATCGATTATCGTGCAGTTGATGACAGCCGTTGTTCCCCAACTGGAAGCGATGAAGAAAGAAGGCGAAGCTGGCCGTGGCAAGCTCAACCAATATACGCGTTATCTGACCGTGTTCCTTGCGCTTATACAATCTTATGCGCTGGCAACAGGCCTTGAACATATGATGGGGCCATCAGGACCAGCAGTGATTGAGCCAGGATTACTCTTCCGTTTAACCACCACCGTTACCTTGACGGCAGGCACGATGTTCCTGATGTGGCTTGGCGAACAAATTACCAGTCGCGGTATTGGTAATGGCACCTCGCTGATTATTTTCTCAAGCATTGTTGCGGGCATTCCGTTCTCAATTGCCAATGCATTGGAGCTGGGTCGCACGGGCGCACTTTCAGCCGGTACAATCATCCTGTTAATCGCGATGATTTTTGCGGTGATTTTCTTTGTTGTGTTTATGGAACGCGCGCAGCGCCGCGTTCTGGTACAATATCCAAAACGTCAGGTTGGCAATAAGGTGTATGGCGGTGAAGCAAGCCATTTGCCATTAAAGCTCAACTCATCGGGCGTTATTCCGGCGATTTTCTCAAGCTCCCTGTTGCTGTTACCACTAACTGCCATTGGTTTTTTGGGTGCTGATGCGTCATCACCTTGGGCGCAGTGGATTTCACAGCATCTGGGTCATGGTAGCCCTTTATTCATGTTCCTTTATGCAGCGCTAATTATTTTCTTCAGTTTTTTCTATACAGCGGTTGTGTTTAATCCAAAGGATACAGCGGATAATCTCAAGAAATATGGTGGATTTATTCCGGGTATTCGCCCGGGTAATAATACTGCTGATTACCTTGACCATATCTTAACGCGCCTTACGGTTCTTGGCGCAATCTATATGGCGATTGTGTGCTTGCTGCCAGAATTCCTGACAGCAGAATTCTCCATCCCATTTTATTTTGGTGGCACCAGCTTACTGATCGTTGTGTCAGTAACGATGGATACGGTTGCACGTATTCAATCACAACTTTTGGCGCATCAATATGAAGGCCTGATCAAGAAGGCCAATCTTAAAGGAAAGCGTGACCGTTAATGAATCCAGCTGCTGAACCGATTATTCTTTTGGGCCCTCCTGGCGCTGGTAAAGGAACACAAGCACGTCGCCTTGAAGAACAGTATGGCATGACCCAGCTTTCAACCGGCGATGTATTGCGTGCGGCCGTAAAAGCTGGCACCGCATTGGGCCGTGAAGCAAAAACCTATATGGATGCGGGTAAGCTTGTTCCGGATGATCTGATCATTCGTCTGATCGAGGAATGGATGCAAAAGCCCGAAGCCAAAAAAGGATTTATCCTTGATGGTTTTCCGCGCACAGTTCCGCAAGCGCAGGCATTGGATGCCATGCTGCAAAAACGAGATTTGAAATTAAAAGCTGTTGTGGAAATGAAGGTTGATGATGCTGCGCTGGTTGAGCGTGTATCGGGTCGCTTTACCTGCACCAAATGCGGTGAAGGTTATCATGACAGTTTCAAGCCTCTTGAAAAAGCAGGTGAATGCAACAAATGTCATGGCCATGAGTTCATTCGCCGCCCGGATGATAATGCAGAAACCATGACAACGCGGCTTCAGGCTTATCATGCGCAAACTGCGCCGATTATTCCTTATTACCGTAACCAGGGTATTTTGCTGCAGGTTGATGGCATGGGTGAGATGGACGCAGTGCATGCGGAAATAAAAAAGGTTTTGAATCTCATATAAGCCTTTGTGAGGCAAGGTGAGGCGGCCTTCGGCCGTGAGAAACTCTTGCACGAAGTGCAGCTCACACAGGCTCATGCGCGCAGCGCAAGCTTACTTTTCAAGATATTCAAGCGATCTGCCGAAGGTTTCCGGCAATTGCGTTAGCGCAATCAGCGGCAGAATAAACGCAACCGCGCCCACAATCATCACGGCATCGAGCAAGGGCATGTGTGCTTTTAATGCACTCAACAACATCGTCATCAGAATAACAGATCCTCTGGCAAAATTAGGAACTGTGGTTGTAACTGTTGCGCGCAAGTTCGTTCCAAAACTTTCCGCCGAGACCATGCACATCAACACCCACGCACCTGCGCCAAAACATGTGAAGGAGAAAAGAAGTTTTACATCCAGTTCGCTTAAGGGACGTGGCAGATATAACATCGCAAGGGGCCCGATAATGGACAGGATGATAAACAATACAATCACTGGCTGACGTTTTTTGAAAAGCTGGCACAGTATAATGCTTGAGAGATCACCAAGGGGCATTACCCCATAGCAATAGACCATCAACACAGCCGTTGGGATAACAGGAAGGTTTGCGCTCGGCAAAATCTCTGGCGCAAAGGTCATAAGAATTCCAACCACGAACCATGTAGGCAGCCCAAGGGTCACGCACCAGAAGAAGCGCATGAAGCGTTCGCGGCTTTTAAAAAGCAGCATAATATTGCCTTTTTCTGCGTGTTCAGGGATGTTTTTGAATATGCCGGATTCAATCATCTTCATGCGAAAAACAAGCAGAAGTAATCCCATCACGCCGCCAATAATATAGCATATGCGCCAATCAAAGAGTTGCGCCATGATCCCTGCAACTACTGCGCCTGTTACGCCAAAGGACACCATGATGCCTACGCCAAGGCCACGTTTTTCCTTGGATAAAATTTCCGAGATCAATGTTGCGCCAAGCCCAAGTTCTCCGGATAAACCAAAGCCGGAAAGAAAACGCAGCACAGCAAATGTTTCTATATTTGTAACAAAAGCATTGGCAAGCGTAGAAAGCGCGTAGGTCAAAATAGAAATCATCATGACACGTGAGCGACCCAATTTATCGCCTGCCATTCCAAACACTACTCCACCGATCAGCATGCCAACCATTTGCAAGTTGAGAAGGAAGATGCCGCTATCCATAATTTTCTCAGGTGGAACACCAATTTCTTTCAGCGATGTCATTCGACTGGCGGAGAAAACAAATATGTCATACACATCCACAAAATAGCCAAGCGTTGTGACCAGGATTGTCATGATCACAAATGGACTTAATGTTTTGCTGGAGTCTTGAAGCATGATTTCACGGGTTCATTAGAGTGCAGAAACGATTGAGTATTAATAAGTTTTTCATACAAAGCCATCCTTAACCTCATGTCAATCCTTTCATGGCACAAGAGTATGGCTCAATTATATGTATTTTCTATCATTTACTGTTGAGGATGGTTTGCCGTGTCGCTTGATCTACAGTCAAAAATATTAATTGCGGATGATCATTTTCTCATCCGGCAATTTGTAAAACGCACCCTTGTTGATTCAGGGTTTCAGAATATAGATCTTGCCAATGATGGCACTGAAGCGGTCGAGGCGATCACTACGTCGCTCGCCAATAAAAATCTCTATGACATTATTTTCCTTGATTGGAATATGCCGCAAATGTCGGGCATTGATGTGCTGGCCTATATCCGCACCAAACCGCAGTACCAGAACACCGCGATTGTCATGTTCACTGCGGAATCTGAAAAACAAAATATCATGAAGGCCATCAAGATGGGCGCAACGTCCTATATCCTGAAGCCGATTGCGCCGATTGAGCTTAACAAGAAAATCCGTGAAGTAATGGATTGGCTGAAAAACCGCCGCATGGCAAAGACATAGGCCTTATATGACAGCCGCCCTTGCATCAAAACCGCTTGCCCTTTCACTGGGTGATCAGCTTGCGCAGGATTTTACCTTTGCAGTCAGCGAGGCCTTTGGAAAAACTTTTGATGTTCCTGTCAAAGCTGGCCGCTATGTCATTGGCGAGGGATCGGTAAGCTTAACCGGCGATGTATACGGCGTGGTTGGCTTTATACAGGAAAAACTTGAAGGCACGCTAACCGCCTGTTTCAATATCACCGTAATGAATAAAATTCTGCCACGCTTGCTTGGCGATGGCATTGAAATCACCCAGGATGTGGCGATGGATGCCGTGGGCGAAATCACCAATATGATTTTCGGGCAGATCAAGACAGCGCTGAACCAGCGCGGCCATCATCTGCGCTTTGGTATGCCAAGTGTCATATTGGGCGGCGGGCATTTTATTTCACAGATGCATGAAGGCCGCTACATGCTGATGCATTTTGAACTTGAAGGCAGTGTCTTTCAAATTCATGTCGCGCTTCATGGGAGCATGAAATGAGCACTGCAAAACCTTCTGCACAGCAAACTCTGAAGCAAGTAGAAATTATCCATACGACACTTGGCGGCCTGTCACTCATGGCATTGCTGTTGATGGTAGGATTGTTGTTGCCAGCCTATGGCTTTAATCCGATGCGTTCTGGTGAAGTGGCATTGGTAATTACGCTGGTGGTGTGCATTGGCATTGCCTATCTCTATCGTATGAATGTGCGTGCGCACAGAATTGTGCTTGAGCATGCGCGTCTTAGTGATGTGCTTATGAATAGCCTTGGGCAGGGGTTTCTTACCTTTGATAGTAAGGGGATTTGTGGTCCGGCCTATTCGCAGGCTTCTCGTCTGCTCTTGCACTGTGATGACATTGCCGGAAAAAATATCACCGATTTATTGAAAATTGCGTCAGCCGATCATGCCGATTTTTATGAATGGCTGGGCATTTTGTTTATGCCCGATCATGCGCTTAGTTTTGAAGATGCGGCGCGCTTCCTTCCTGATCAACTCGTGCAGGATAATGGCCGTATTGCAGAACTTACCTACCGTCCGGTACGCGACAAGCAGGGTCATCTGCTGTGTATTGTGTTAATTGCAACCGACAAAACCCAAGAAAAAGAAGCGCAAAAGCGCGCGGATAGTGAACGCCAGTTTGTTGCGATGGTCTGCTCGATCTTTGCAGAGAAGCAAAGCTTCATGCTGATCCTGAGCGAGATAAAACTGATCATTGACCGGCTGGTGCGTGTGGATTCAAGCCTGGCCAGCGCAGAATTTTTCCGCGACGTTCATACCATCAAAGGTGCAGCGATGCATTTCAAGATGGAAGCACTTGGTGAGAAGCTTCATGAACTCGAAAGCACTTTGCGCGATGTACAGCTTGGCGATGTGCATGTTATTACCGACGCTGTTCAGGAAAAGCTTGCGCAACACCGCGCCGATGTTCAACTGGAATTTGGCCGTATTCAAAAGGCCTTACGCCCTATCCTAGGTGACGAAGATGGGCGCATTCAGGGCATTGTGGAAGTGGATGAAGAATCGCTCTATCAGTTTGGTGAATTACTTAAGCAGAATAACGTCGCACCGCATATTTATTATGCCTATCAGAGCAACCTGTTATCTGTGCCGCTCTTTACCTTGCTCAAATCGCTTGATCGCCAGATGCAGCCCATTGCGGAAAAACTCGAAAAGAAAATCAAGCCGATTATCTTTAAAGGTGAAGCCTTACGCATGCCTGCCAAGCCGTTACAATATTTGCTGATGTCATTCACCCATGTGGTGCACAACATTATTGATCATGGAATTGAATCGCCCATTACGCGTATGGCCAAGGGCAAGGATGCGTATGGCCAGGTAACCATTTCTGTGAAATCCATCATCGATAATGGACGCAAGTGGATTGAAATTACCATCGCCGATGATGGCGCAGGGATTGACCCGAACCGTGTGCGTCAAAAACTAGCCAGCGCAGATCCGGAAGGGAACTGGCGCTTTGATGATGACCAGCATATTATTCAGCATCTGCTAACGCATGATGTATCAACGCGCGATGAAGTCAGCATGCTGTCAGGGCGCGGGGCAGGCATGTCGGCGGTGTATCAGGCGGTTTTGCGTTTAAATGGCCAAGCCGAATTGCGCTCAGAAATGCATAAGGGCACGCAACTGATCATTCGCCTGCCTGAAATACACTTAACGGCATAATCCCGAACGAGATTCTGAATAATGATTACTGCAAATCGCCATTATGGATGTTTTTGCTTTCCTTGTTTTCCTTAATCAGGAATGCCAGCACAAAGGCAATCGCAAACAGGGCGACATCTGTAATGATGATTTTAAGAAAAATGCCAGAGCTCCACAGGCTGAACCACATCTGCCCAAGAAATGCCGCAACGCCTGCCAGAAATAAAATGAAGCAGAAAATAGTAAGTGCTTTCATTATTTTATCTCCTCAACAATAACGGCTGTACCATAACATAAAACTTCGGTTACGCCGCGATCGAGTTCCGTTGCATCATATCGCATGGAGATGATGGCATTCGCGCCATTCTTTTCTGCATGCTTGCACATGAGCGCATATGCATCGGTGCGGGTGCGTTCGCACAAATTGGTATAGATGGTAATGTTGCCACCCAAAATGGTTTGCAGCCCTGCAAAAAAATTACCAACGATTGAGCGCGAGCGCACCACGATGCCGCGAACAATGCCGACATGTTTGACAATCTTATACCCGGCTATTTCAAGTCCTGAGCTGACCATTGCGGGATTCATGTATAATGCCTCATAATAATGTGATGAAATGGAGAAGGGCGGTATGGTTTTGAAAGGCTACCCAAAGCCTGAAGTTTGTGCAAAATTAAAAAATCATTTAGAATCAAACAATTAGGCGTTTTTGAGCGATTAACAAGATATTAAAGACAAATCCTTGACTCATTAGTTCTTAGCCTTTAGTTTCCGCCTCACAATTTCCTGAGGAAGACGTGTTTCTTAGGAATATAGTTTTACAAAAAAGCGCAACCGACTGGATGTGCCTGATTAAAGGGCGGATTTGGTGCGGCTTTTTTTGTTTTTGAGTTTTTGTTTTTTTATTCTCTGGGGGAGAAGCGCGTGGCTCGTATTGCTGGTGTAAATATACCGACAAATAAACCGGTATGGATTTCGTTACGTTACATTTTTGGTGTAGGCCCTTTGCGTGCGCGCCAGATTTGCGATGCCTTGGCTATTCCTGATGCAAAGCGCGTCAATCAATTGACCGATAACGAAGTTTTGAAAATTCGCGAATTCATCGATGGTCAATTCAAAGTAGAAGGCGATCTTCGCCGCGATATCGCGATGAACATCAAACGCCTTATGGATCTTGGCTGCTACCGCGGTTTACGTCATCGCAAAGGATTGCCGGTTCGTGGTCAACGTACGCACACCAATGCGCGTACACGTAAGGGCCCGGCTAAACCAATCGCTGGCAAGAAAATCGCTACTAAGAAGTAATGGCAAGAAATAATTGAGCACATTTAAGGAAGATCATCATGGCTGAAGCAAAAAAAGCACCTGCGAAAAAAGACGGCGATAAAGCAGGCGCACCACGTACCAAGCGCAAAGAACGCAAGAACATTGCGGTTGGCGTAGCTAAGGTAAACTCCACCTTTAACAACACGCTTGTGACCATCAGCGATAACAATGGCAACACCATTGCATGGTCATCTTCGGGCGTTGTTGGCTTTAAGGGTTCGCGTCGTTCAACCCCTTATGCTGCACAGATGGCAGCTGAAGATGCGGGCAAGAAGGCGATGGAACATGGCATGCGCAGCCTTGAAGTTGAAGTAAAGGGTCCTGGTGCTGGCCGTGAGTCAGCATTGCGTGCGTTGCAGTCGGTTGGCTTTATTATTACATCGATCAAGGATGTAACGCCAATCCCGCACAATGGCGTACGCCCACCAAAACGCCGCCGCGTATAATCGCGCTGGATTGTTTTTGGCGTTTTAAAGTTTTTGTTTTCTAACCACATTTTTCAAGGAACAAACGAATGTCGCAGATGCTGCAGAAAAACTGGAAGCAACTTATTCAAGCTAATAAGCAAATTGGACAAAGCGTTGATCTAACCCGTTTTGCAACCATTGTTGCAGAACCTCTGGAACGCGGTTTTGGTACCACCCTTGGTAACGCACTGCGCCGCGTGCTTTTGTCATCCTTGCAAGGCGCTGCTGTAACCTCCATCCAGATTGATGGCGTGTTGCACGAGTTCTCATCCATTCCTGGTGTGCGCGAAGACGTAACCGATATTGTTCTGAACATTAAATCCCTTGCTTTACGTATGCACAGCGAAGGCCCACGCAAGATGCGCCTTCAAGCAGAAGGTCCAGGCGAAGTTCGCGCCAAAGCCATCCAAACCGGTTCGGAAATCGAAATCATGAACCCGGAGCTGGTGATCTGCACGCTCGATAACGGCGCTAAGCTCAACATCGAATTCACCGTTGAAACGGGCAAGGGTTATGTTCCTGCTTCACAAAATCGCAAGGAAGATTCACCAATCGGTCTTATCCCCATCGATTCACTTTACTCACCTGCACGCAAAGTTTCTTTCAAAGTAGAAAATAGCCGCGTCGGTCAGGTAACCGATTACGACAAATTGTCACTGCAAGTTGAAACCAATGGCGCGATTGCTCCAGAAGATGCTGTGGCGATTGCTGCGCGCATCTTGCAAGATCAGTTGCAACTCTTCATCAACTTTGAAGAGCCAAAAGCACACATCGCTGAAGCAGTTAAAGACGAATTCCCATTCAACAAGAACCTGCTGCGTCGCGTGGATGAGCTTGAACTTTCAGTTCGCTCTGCCAACTGTCTCAAGAACGACAACATCATCTATATCGGTGATCTTGTTCAAAAGTCGGAAGCAGAAATGCTGCGTACGCCAAACTTTGGCCGCAAGAGCTTGAACGAAATCAAGGAAGTGCTCGCACAAATGGGCCTGACCTTGGGTATGGAAGTGGCTGGTTGGCCGCCTGAAAATATCGACGAATTACTCAAGAAGATGGAAGAACCATACTGAGAAATGAGGTGTTAGGCCCAAGGTGTTAGGCCCAAGGCGTTAGACTAAAACCTCGGGCCTAAAAAAGGATCATACTGATCCGCTGTTTCTATACCGTTAAGGGTAGGAGCAAAACTAATCGGTATCCCTGCGGGGAACCAAGTGAAGAAGAAGGAAGTGTATTATGCGTCACGGAATGTCAGGTCGTAAATTAAACCGTACATCAAGCCATCGCAAAGCGATGTTCTCGAATATGGCTGCAAGTCTCATCAAGCATGAGCAAATCAAAACAACACTTCCCAAAGCTAAAGAGCTTCGCTCGGTTGTTGAACGTCTGATCACCCTTGGTAAAAAAGGTGGCCTTTCCAATCGCCGTCTGGCTTTTGCAGCATTGCGTGATGACGCGATGGTTGCAAAATTGTTTGATACCATTGCAACGCGTTATGCAAAGCGCGCCGGTGGTTACACCCGTGTTCTCAAGGCAGGCTTTCGTTATGGCGATGCTGCTGCCGTTGCAATCATCGAACTGGTTGACCGCGATGTATCCGCAAAGGGTAAGGACAGCGGTCCTAAGCAAAATGAAGAGCAACTGGATACTGTTTCTGAAAAGGCGGCCTAATATGCGATATGCATCGAAAACGCGGGGAATGATACTTGCCGCGCTTTTGGTGTTATCCAGTGTGGCGATGCTAAGTGGCTGTTCCTATTTGCGTGGCCGCGATAGAGCTGTCGACACTATTCCTATCCCTCGTACATCTGCATCAACCGATACCAAGCGTGAAGCATGCGTGCGCGCATGCAACAATGATCATGACCTGTGCATGGCCGGTCCACCTTCACGCAATACCAATACGGCGTTGTTTGATGCGCCTGCGCAAATCATCGGCGCATCAGCGGGCTGTGATCAGGCGATGCGCGATTGCATGAAGATGTGTAAGTAGGGCCCCCGCATGGCCTGGCTTTATATGATCCTTGCCGCGCTTTGCGAAGTAGCATGGATCTTTATCCTTAAGCTCCATGGCGGTTTTACAAAACTTGTTCCAAGTCTTTTGGCGCTGTTCTTTATTTTTGCCGGCCCGTTCTTTGTGGCTACTGCAATGAAAACAATTGGTATGGGCACCGGCTATGCCGTGTGGATTGGCGTGAACTCGGTGCTTCTGCTGTTGCTTGGCGTATTTTATCTTGGCGAATCTGTATCGGTATCAAAGCTGGCCTGCATTGCGCTGATTATTCTTGGTGTTGTTGGCCTCAAGCTGATTGATGCGGGTATTATCAAGGCCTGACAATCTAGCCAAACTCTTGCCCCATTTTTGTGGCGTTCTATATTCATCCTAAATGCCGTCATGCCCGCCCAGAAGGATATCTTTGGGGCGGGCATCCACGAACTTACTTTATTATTTTTGGTGAGTATAAAATGTACAAAAAAATAAAAGATAGAAAAGAAGTAAACTCGTGGATGCCCGCCCCAAAGATATCCTTCTGGGCGGGCATGACGGAAAGTTTATTGATTGTAATTGCAATAATTTCTTTCTGTGTGCCGGTTTATGCGCAGGAAATTCCTACATCCAAACAACAGATCGCCCTTAGCTTTTCGCCGGTGATCAAGCGCGTTGCGCCTGCAGTTGTAAATATTTATACACGAACGGTGGTACGCCAGCGCCTGATGTCCCCCTTTATGAATGATCCGCTGTTTCGTGAATTTTTTGGCAATCAATTGCCGCAAGGCCTCACACAAAAACGGGTGCAGAATTCGCTAGGCTCGGGCGTGATGGTGGGTGCAAACGGTATTGTTGTTACCAATAATCATGTGATTGAAGGCGCAGACCAGATTACTGTTGTACTTTCGGACCGCCGTGAATTTGAAGCATCAGTGATTACCGATGACAAGCGCAGTGATCTTGCAGTTTTAAAATTAAAAACCAAGGGTGAAACTTTCCCAACGCTTGCATTGGCCGATAGCGATGATGCGCAAGTCGGCGATGTGGTGCTAGCAATTGGCAACCCGTTTGGCGTTGGGCAAACCGTGACGATGGGTATTATCTCAGCCGTTGCGCGCGCAGCAGACGTTACAGGCAGTGATTATAATTATTTTATTCAAACCGATGCTGCGATTAACCCCGGTAATTCGGGCGGCGCACTTGTTTCTGCGGATGGAAAATTGGTGGGTGTGCCATCGGCGATTTATTCCAAAGATGGCGGCTCGCTTGGCATCGGTTTTGCTATTCCAGCCAACCTTGTGCGCACCGTGATTGAATCGGCCAGCCATGGCGGCGCGGTGGTACGCGGGTGGCTTGGGCTTTCTGCGCAAACGCTGACTGGCGATATTGCGCAAAGCGTTGGGCTTAATCACCCAACAGGCGTGATTGTGCGGGAGCTGCATAAACAAAGCCCCGCGCGCGAGGCAGGCATTAAAGTCGGCGATGTGATTTTGGCGATTAATGGCAGAGATATTGATGATGAGCAGGGGCTGCATTACCGCACTGCAACTGCACCGATTAATAGCATGCTGACCTTTACCATTTTGCATGCGGGTGAAAAGCGCGATGTGTCGGTCAAAATTATTGAAGCACCCAAGGAAGTAACCAAAAGCGAGATCAGCCTGACGGGTCCCACGCCACTTTCGGGTGCACGCATTGCTAATATCTCTCCTGCGCTTGCGCAAGATCTGGGCTTGCCCGATGATAGCGAAGGCACGATTGTGCTCAGTATTAGCAAGGGTAGTGCCGCCGCGCGCCTTGGCATCCGACCGGGAGATATTATTGTGGGCATCAATAATCAGGAAACGCATAGCGTGAGCGATGTGACAGCCGCGCTCAAACTTTCTGCCAATGCGTGGCGCATCAGCATTAATCGCGGCGGTAATGTCATCACGGTCGTGGTGAGATGAGCCCAGCAAAAGAAACATCCTTGTTTGAAAATCCAGCACAACGGCCTTTGGCCGATACATTGCGGCCTAAAATTCTTTCCGAAGTAATCGGGCAAGATCATTTGCTCAAAGATGATGGCCCGATTGCGCGCATGGTTGCGGCCAAACATTTAGCCTCGATTATTTTATGGGGCCCGCCGGGTTGCGGCAAAACCACGATTGCGCGTTTGCTGGCGAACGAAGTCGGGCTGCGGTTTGAGCTGGTATCTGCTGTGATGTCGGGTGTTGTGGAATTGCGCAAGATTTTCGAAACGGCTGAAAAAAACCATGATATGGGCATTGGCACGCTATTATTTGTCGATGAAATTCATCGTTTCAACCGTGCGCAGCAGGATGCATTTTTGCCCTATGTTGAAAATGGTACAGTTATACTGGTGGGTGCAACGACCGAAAATCCATCCTTTGAGCTTAATGGCGCGTTGTTATCGCGTGCGCAAGTATGTGTGCTGAACCGCCTTGATGAAGCCGCACAGGAAGAATTACTAGCGCGTGCTGAAAAAAATACTGGCAAGAAACTGCTTGTTACCGATGAAGCGCGTTCCGCACTGATTGCTATGGCCGATGGCGATGGGCGTTATCTTCTTACATTGGCCGAAGATTTACTAACCGCGCCGCCCAAAGAAATATTGGATAAGGAGGCGCTGATCAAGCGCTTGCAAAAGCGCGCACCGCTTTATGACAAGAAACAGGATAGTCATTATAATTTAATCAGCGCCCTGCATAAATCCTTGCGCGGCAGTGATGTGGATGCAGCCCTTTACTGGTTCTTCCGCATGACCGAAGGCGGGGAGGATCCGCATTATATTGCACGGCGCCTTACGCGCTTTGCGGTTGAGGATGTGGGCCTAGCCAATCCGGCAGCGCTTACACAAGCAATTGCTGCCTGGCAGGCTTATGAACGGCTGGGTTCACCTGAAGGGGAATTAGCGCTTACACAACTGGTTATTTATTTGGCAGTTTCGCCAAAATCTAATGCGGCTTATGTGGCGATGAGTGTGGCCAAAGCTGCGGCAGCGCGCTATGGCTCCCTGATGCCGCCCAAGCATATTTTAAATGCACCGACAAAATTAATGAAGGAACAGGGCTACGCAGAAGGCTACGAATATGATCATGATGCGCCCGATGCTTTTTCAGGACAAAATTATTTCCCCGATGCTATGGTAAGGCAGGAGTTTTACCGGCCAAGCCCGCGTGGTCATGAGAAGGATATTGCAACGCGCCTCTTGGAATTGAAAGCATTGCGACTTGCGCGCAGCAAAAAGGAATAAATTTTGTCTGACCACCCCATCATTATTATTGGCGCTGGCATTGCCGGGCTTTCAACGGCGCTGCGCCTTGCACCGCATCTGGTCACGGTTTTAACTGGCGCTCCCCTCGGCGAAGATAGCGCAAGCGCATGGGCGCAAGGCGGCATTGCTGCCGCGTTGTCGGAAGAAGACACACCAAGCCTGCATGTTGAAGATACGATTGCTGCGGGCGTGGGGCTTGTGGATGAGGGACGCACGCAAATGCTCACCGAACATGCTAGCGCGCAAATTGCATGGCTTGAAAAACTGGGCGTTCCGTTTGATCGACAGGCGGATGGGCATTTATCACTTGGCCGTGAAGCGGCGCATAGCAAGCATCGCATTGTGCATGCCGGTGGTGATGGCACGGGTGCCGCCGTGATGCGCGCACTGATCCAGACTGCAAAAAATACACCATCAATCCATTTTCATGTGGGTTGGCGCGCAGTTGATCTGGTTGTAGAGGATGGTGCTGTCATTGGCATTCAAGTAGTGCGTGATCAGGAACGTGCGGTTCTTCCAGCAAAGGCGGTGGTTCTGGCAACGGGCGGTGTTGGCCAGCTTTATTGCTATACCACTAATCCGGTTGCGGCGCGCGGTGAGGGTCTCGCGATGGCTGCGCGTGCAGGCGCTGAGCTTTCTGATCTTGAATTTGTGCAGTTTCATCCAACGGCTTTATCCATTGGCCGCGATCCGATGCCATTGCTAACGGAGGCACTGCGTGGTGCAGGCGCGATCCTCATCAACGAAACGGGTGAGCGCTTTATGCTCAGCGTTGACAAGCAGGCAGAGTTAGCGCCGCGTGATGTTGTCGCGCGCGCAATCTGGCGGCAATTGCAAGCAGGGCATCGCCCGATGCTTGATGCACGCAAAGCGCTTGGCGCATCCTTTCCACAAAAATTCCCGCTGATCACGGCGGTGTGCGAAAGTGCAGGGCTTAATCCTGTTGCCGATGCGCTGCCTGTTGCGCCTGCTGCGCATTATCATATGGGCGGTGTGAGTATTAATGATCACGGTCATAGCACGCTTAAAAACCTGTGGGTATGCGGTGAAACAGCATGCAGCCGTATTCATGGTGCTAACCGTCTGGCAAGTAATTCCCTGCTTGAAGCATTGGTCTATGGCCAGGTGATTGCCAGTGATTTGCAGGCGCATCACTTTGAAAAACAATGCAGCATTAATGTTGCTCCGCAATCTTTAAAAGCGGTTGATGCGAATAAGGATGCGCTCACGCGCAGCGCTTTACGCAAACTGATGTATGCGAATGTAGGTCTGGTGCGAGATGCTGTGCATATGCAGGATGCGCTTAAACAATTAATCGATTATCAACGCCGCGCAGAATTAAGCAGTGCAACACACTCCATGCTTTTGATTGCAGCGATGGTAACGGTCAGTGCTCTCAACCGTAAGGAGAGTCGCGGTGCGCATGCGCGTGATGATTTCAAAACCATGCATGCACAGGCCGAGCATAGTCATCTTACGCTTGCTTCCTTTAAAACGATGGTCAGTGAATGGACGCAACAGGAGTGGCCAAATGAATCATGAGCTATCCGCAGATGCA
>RGZA01000200.1 GCA_010031785.1 Alphaproteobacteria bacterium | reverse complement strand
GTTGACCGAATTGTACTGGATAATCTGATGATTACCATTCGAGTTGTAAAAGAAAAAGATCGCCGAAGCGTTCTGCTTTGCTTCACAGGTTCCTACGCAAATATTCGTGCCAGCTGGCATTGCGTAGTTGAGAGCCGTTGTGCCTTTCCCAAACGTGATAGTACCCACGTTCTCACCATATCCATTGTAGATATCCTGGGCATCAATATAATCGTCAAGGCTGACAATTGTAGGATCTGAATCCTGGTCTAATCCGCCAGAGAAAAGGCGTCCATCTACTTCTTGCATTGTGGCGTTATTTTACGCCCGAATGCTGACCTCGCAGGAATGGGCGGATGAAATCCT
Organism: Alphaproteobacteria bacterium; assembly: GCA_010031785.1. Classification (GTDB taxonomy): domain Bacteria; phylum Pseudomonadota; class Alphaproteobacteria; order UBA9219; family RGZA01; genus RGZA01. Next base: position 1,455 of record RGZA01000200.1, on the reverse strand, counting down.
CTAATGTTTTTTGAACGTAAAGCGATTTTAAGCGCTTAAATTCAATTTTGAATTGCTCAAACATATAGGCTGCGCTCCGTGGATTCGCAGCCAAATTGTAATGGTACAAAGATCGTGCATTTACGCAACTTGCAGCCTCGGATGGAATCATAATATAGCGCTCATCGCTTTGATCCTTGTATTCGATCATCACTTCGTCGCCTATCTTAACAAATCCATTATTTCCCAGTTCCACGGTGCCGCTTTCCAGATCATATCGGTAGGTACCGGCCCGCATTGGATCGTTTGTGGTGCAGTATAGTTCGCCGTAGTAAGTTCCCTGATACCAGGTATTGTAAAACACAACAGGCTCGTTATTACCCACTATGTCTTTCGGATCGCATTCAAGCAACTTGTTGTACACGGTACGGCGAATCTTGCTGTCATGGTACAAAAGGATGTAAGTGCCATTATGATCCATTACCGCCACTTTGGTGACTATCCCCGCACCTTCTGGCAGCGTGATAACAAGGTTGTCTGGAACTTCAAATAGTTCCGTTTTAACGATAGGCAACAAATTGTTGAAAATATCGTCCACCGCCTTTTTCACAGCACGAGCAACACGCGGATAGGAGCGGAGATTGTCGTCTCCCAACTGCATACAAATGTCGGTCGTAATCGCGTGTAATGTGGTAAAACGGTTCATGTTATCCTTGTTCGTTTACATCTTTGGTATCTGCCAAGCCATCGGCAGGGATAGAGCGCTGGCCTTGGAAATGCGCTTTTGCCACTTCAATCGCTTTCATAACGACGCTATCCTCGTAGGGCAGTTCATCATCATCCGCAATAGCAGAAGGCGCCTTTGCAATTAAGCAACGCACCTGGCAAGCCGGTAGTGGTAGGTTTTGAAAGTATAGAACAGGGCCATCGTTGGTATATTCCACCGAATAAAACCCGTTTGCACCCATTATACCTTCCACTCCATTCATTGAAAAGCGCGAGCGCATCCGAATGTAGGGATCATTGCCTTTATCCGGGAAAGCCGCTTGAATTGCCCAATCGTTATCCAGCGCAAGCACTCGTGGTAATTTCAGAATATACAGCCCCGTCACCGGATCTTTTACAGGGATGGCTTCGTATGGGCTGTATATCTGGCTCGTGACACCGTAGTTTGGTAGCACCGCAGCAGATCCAGAGTAATTCCGTTCCGCCGCGATGCCGTCAAAAACACCGGCTTTTACAGCTGCCGCCATTGCGACATCGAAATACGCTTCGATATCCACACGCTTTACATTCGCATCCTGGGATAATTTACCGCCAAGCGCGTAAAGCAAAACTACATCAATGGCATTAGCCTTAGTCATTTATCGTGGGCGTCTTTATGAACCTTTTTGCTTCCGGGAATTCTTCCAGTTCTTCAACTTTAAAATCAACCTGGGAAGCAACTTTAATTTTTTTTTTCGTCAGTCGGTAATT
>RGZA01000199.1 GCA_010031785.1 Alphaproteobacteria bacterium | reverse complement strand
CGTTTTGCGGGATGACGTTGAAATATTACGCCGCGTGCGTTTCTTCTTTGATAGCTTCACTTGCTTCGGCGGTTTCCTCAACAGGCGCAGAAGTAACAGCATTTACTTCTGGCGGTGTTGCAATATCACGGGCGCGATCAAGCATGCCGACCATCGCGCTTGCCATACGCTCAAAGCGTTCTTTGATCACATGGGCTTCTTCATTCGTTGCTGTTCGGGATTCCTGCTCCGCAGCCGGGTGCGCATCTTCAATACGAGTTTCATCCACGCGTAAATCATTCGCCTGTTCAACTGCTGCCTCCCCACTGCGCTCAAGCTGCGCAAGTGCATCGAGCACGCCATCAATCGTCCCTGCGAGCAAGGAAAGCGTTTCACCCGCCGCACTCAAACTTGGCAAGCGCTGCAATGCTGTCTGCTGATAATAGGTGGCATAGTCCGCGCATTGGCCATAGACGAGCGCAACGCGCCGCGCAAGGTCAGAGCCCAGCAAACCGATTGAACCGACATGCGCCTGATAAACCAGCGCACGAATGCGCGGCCATAATTGTGATAATTGCGGCTGTGCCTGTGCATCACCCAGACGACGCAGGCGCGTTAATTCGCGTGAGCGTGTAATACAGATATGACGCGCTGCGGTTAATTCGCCATACAATGCTGCGGCAAGAATTTTGCGTTTTTCTTTAAGCTGCATGCGATCGCGCAGGATCAACCCGCCGCCAAAGCCTGCAATTCCGACGATCCATAATAGGCCACCAATAAGGCCCTGAAACCGTTCGACAAAGCTCGCATTATCACTGCGTACAACTTTAACTGGTTCGGCAACGGCTTCTACCTTGGGTGCAGGTTTTTGCTGCGTTGCTGCAATCACCGCTGCACCTTCTGATTTGAGGAAATCCTTTACCGTTTCAACCTTTACTCCTTCAGCAGGAGCCGGTTTTGCCTGAGTTTCATCCGCCTTCGTATCAACATTCGTTACCGGATCCGAAGCCACAGGTGCTGTAACCGTATTAGCAGGATTGCTCACTGGAATGGTTGTAACGACAGGCGTAGGCGCAAACAAACCCTTGTTCAGCGTTTGCGCTTCTTGTTCTACTTTCTCATAAACACCGGCGAGGCTATTGTTTTTCAAAGCTTTTCGATCAACCATCGCCCAGCCCTGGCGCAGCATTTCATAGGACAGATCGGGCGTATCCACCGTGCCGCAGAATGCAATCGGGCGACCATCAACATCCTTGTCCGTGACCTTACACAACACGGCACCCTTAAGAAGGGCATCCAGATGCTGGCGCGCTTGCGGTCCAAAATTGGATGACACACCTGGCGTTACGATACCGAAAAGGCGGATTTCCTTTTCACCAATCAGAATACGCTCACCATCAAGGGCTCTGGCCTTGCCTTCAAATTCTTTTGGCTCTGTGCTTTTTGGCTTCGCACCTTCGGTTTTAACCGGGACTGGATTATTTAAGGGAACATAGGTTGGAAAACGTTCCACCGCAATGCGCGGCGCCTTGGCAGGAGAAGGCATAACGTCGCTTTTGGCAAAAGCGCTAGCAGTGCTTAATGATATCAGTAATGCTAACGTAATTGCAGAAACACGCATTAAATCGTCCTTAGAATGGAAAAAAGCGGGCAACGCCGCCTATCCGAGACGCACACTATAGCAAAAGCGCACCCGAAAATAAAAGAGGAATAAGAAATCAATAATAGCTCAGTTTGAAAGGACTTTGATGAAGAGAAGCAGAAAAAATCTGGCTAAATTATTTTCCAGTTACGAATTATTAGAAATATACTCTCTTAAACC
>RGZA01000198.1 GCA_010031785.1 Alphaproteobacteria bacterium | reverse complement strand
AAAAGATCATGAACAGGTTCTTATAGATTAGCACTTCATCTATATATTTTTGGATATTTTATAATGCCAACAAAACAATTTCTAACTCTAGCAGAGTTCAATAATTTATCGCTCGATGATGAGAGAGCATTTCTTTTAAAAGAGAATGCTGTCTATCATTTCATTATGGACGCGGCAGATAAGACTGACCGTGCGAAAGCCGTTATTACTTTAATCGAAGTCTTGAAAGACGAAAAAGTAAAAGCGACTATTCTTTGTGGGGAAGGGGCTGTTTTGAGCTTGGCAAGTAATGGTCAATCTCAAGCTGTTATTGATTTAATTCAGCGCTTTGATAGCAAGGAATGGCAATTCGTAATTCTAGGACAAGACCTTGCCATTAGCAGTCTGGCAGCAAACGGACAAGGCGAAGCTGTCATCGAATTAATGGAAAGCTGGGGAAACGAGGAATGGCAATACCGCGCCCTCAGCGCAATCCGCGCGCCGATTGGCTTGCAAGAAAATGGGCATACACTGGAAACCATCCGTATTGTAGGAACATGGGATGAGCAACATCGCATTGACTGGTCAGTACATGAAAAAGGACTTTTTGCAGCAGCATGTACAGAAATTTGCGCTGCTCTTGGTGTGGGAGCTCCCTATCAACCTGGCATCGATGAATCTATGTCGAGAAAAGGAGATGATACCGCAATAAGCGGCTCCAGTTTAGCATTTCTTCTTGGAATAAAAAATGCGGATGATCGAATAGTGCGAATCCAGCATGTTGATCGCGGCCTGCTTTTTGCCAGAGCTTGCCGTGAAATTGCGGATACGCTGCGCACACCTATACCGCCTCAATATGATGCGTTTGTTGTGTCTAGGCTACTCTTCGAGCCAGCGCCAATGGTTTAACTCCTTGATTAAAAATGGAATAATTGGCTTCTTGGCGGCTTTACCGTTACGCAACACCCATAAGTTAACAAGACATTCTGCGCTTTGTTTCGATTATGTAATAGTAAAACAACTGTTGCACCCCACCCCTCCTCTTGCTACAACCACGCCTTCGTAAGTGTCTGGGCTAGATAGGGCTGCCTGGCGCTTGGTAATAAACACTCAATTAAGGAGATGAAAATGCCCAAGATTAAGACCCATTCGGGTGCCAAGAAGCGATTCAAAGTGACCGCTTCTGGCAAAGTAAAAGCCGGCCATGCTGGCAAGCGCCATGGTTTGCGTAAGCGCACACAGAAAATGAAACGTAATGCACGCGGCATGAAGGTGTTGTTCAAAACGGACGGCATCAACATCATCAAGCATTATCTGCGCAACGCTTAATTTTTAAAATCATAGGAGCTAATCATGGCAAGAGTTAAACGCGGGGTCACAACCCACGCACGTCACAAGAAAATTATCGATCTCGCAAAAGGCTACCGTGGCCGCGCATCAACCTGCTTTCGCGTAGCGATTGAAAAGGTTGAAAAGGCACTACGTTATGCATACCGCGATCGTCGTACCAACAAGCGCAACTTCCGCCGCCTGTGGATCACCCGTATCAACGCTGGCGCACGCATCAATGGCATCACCTATGGTCGTTTGATCAATGGTCTCAACCTTGCAGGCATCAGCCTGAACCGCAAAATGCTTGCTGACCTTGCTGCACGCGAACCTGCAAATTTTGCAGCCGTATGCGAGCAGGCAAAGAGCGCTTTGAATGCAAAGCCAGCGCCTAAGCAAACTGCCAAAAAGAAAGCCGCTTAAGGTCTTAAACGATTTAAGCATTTAAGGGGCAAAAGGGTTTTCCTTTTTGCCCCTTATTTTTTGCCACATTCTTATTGCCATCCCATCAAGCATTC
>RGZA01000197.1 GCA_010031785.1 Alphaproteobacteria bacterium | reverse complement strand
GTGGAAGGACACGCGCGTAATGTAGGCACCGAAAGGTGGACGATGCTAGTGCGCAGGATCACTTACGCAGTTTTCGTAGAGGCATATCACTAGCGCCCACTACGACAGCCGGAATCAAGCCCGGCAATCAGACATAAGCGCCACATGCTCAGTTGTGGGATTGGTTAAGCGACTATTCCGGAGTTATTGCGTCCGAGTACCTAGAAAGCAATAAATGGTGACAGGTGCTGTGATGCTTTATCCACTTTGTGGATATCGGTAGGCGCAGATAACAGGGAGACCGCAACCGGCCTGTCGCTTTTTACAGAATTAAAAGGGTTCTAATATGGGTTACTTTGAATTTTGTAGTAAACACGGTCAATATAAGGGCGACTATTGTGGGGATTGTATTGACGAGCTTTATGAAGATAACGAACGCCTAAAAGAAGAGATTAAACAGCAAAAAGAATTTGAAGCGGCTGATCGAGCAGATGTTAAGGCGCTAACAACTGGATTTGAATTTCTACAAAAAGAAAATGCCCGGCTGAGAGAGGCGCTGACGCGCATCGAGGCAGGGCAGTTGTGCCGCGCTCATTTTTGCGACTGTGGATCGAGTCTTGAAGAGATCGCCCGCGCCGCACTGGAGGAAAAAATGGATAAAGAACTAAAACAAGCGATTGAAACCTTTAAAGAGCTTATGCAAAAGGTGGATACGTCAACTTGGAGTTTTAGTGCCAACGCTCCCTTTTACATAGATATACAAAAGCCCAGGGCATCGCTCTCTAAACATGACGATAAATGCCCCACTTATTGGCATTACGATGATGGCAGGTTTGTGGCTGCCGCGATCTATTTAGCCCCGGCATTGATAAAATATCTGGAAAAACAGAATAAGAAAGTATGAAAGATAAATTCCCTCATTACTGGATATGCGATGCTTGTGTCAAAGAACGTAGAGACTCATGGGTGGGGCCAGTAGCGCATCACATGATAAGTAAGATACCTGTATTAACTTAACAAGCGGTATGCTATAATAGGATGAGCGGTCTTGCGTTAAGCACTAAGTTTAGTGTAACCTATGATGACGTTAAGACCTTCTTGAGGAAGTATGAGGAAGAAACCGCTTGAGATAGACATGTGTGCAGGAAGCCAGTTGAGAGACACTCAAGGTGAGATGCTTTCCGTAGAGGGTGCCGACATCTCTGACTTGATAAGTGGTAAAGGTCGTTTAAACGACAACCATGGAAAAGGTGCTTTTAATTCAATAGGTAGAGTTACTTCGGCTAAAAAGATATTTAAGGCTGAAGACTGCGACGATGATCGTCAAAGGTATTACTGGGAAAAGATAAAAGCGCCGTACATATACGTTAAAGGCACGCTGTACGATGACGAAGATCACCCCAACGCTCGCGCTGCTGCCGCGATATTAAGAAGCATCCATAAGGCAGACGCTCCTCTTAAGCTTAAAGCCTCAGTGGAGGGCGGTGTCATATCGAGAGGCATATCAGATCAATCATTGCTTGCAAGAACTAAGATTCACTCTGTTGCTCTCACCTTCACCCCTGCCAACAATGCGACCCTTGTTGAGCCGCTAAGCCTCGATAAGTCTACGTACGACGAGACCACAGATAGACTGATAATAGAGTCCGTGATGCACCTAGCGCAAACAAACGTACCTTCCTTTAGGCACGTACAGCGCGACGCTCAAGCTTCAAGAGTTGAAGCCAACATTCGCGAGATAGCCAGCATCGTAGGTAAAGAGGCGCTACCGCTTGTACCATCTAAGGAACAGATAAAGAAGTACGCATTAGAGAAGAAAATACGCAGCAACATAGAAAAAATAAATTCTTTGGTAAGCCAAGCAGCTCAAGAGTCTCTAG
>RGZA01000196.1 GCA_010031785.1 Alphaproteobacteria bacterium | reverse complement strand
CACAAACGACACCAACGTCTATCGATGGAACGGTTCGCAGTGGATAGCTGCAGCAGGTACAGCTGGAAGCAGCGGATCATCAGGGACAAGTGGTAGCTCTGGCACCAGTGGAAGCAGCGGAACTAGCGGTAGTTCGGGCACGAGCGGTAGTAGCGGAACGGATGGAAGTAGTGGTACCTCTGGAAGTAGTGGTACTACTGGGAGTAGCGGTAGCAGTGGTTCGACAGGGAGCTCTGGTACAAGCGGAACCGACGGAAGCAGTGGTACGAGCGGCACGGATGGCACGAGCGGAACGAGCGGTAGCACGGGAACCAGTGGTAGCTCAGGAACAAGCGGCACTGACGGCACCAGCGGTTCGGGGGGAACGAGTGGAAGCGGAGGTAGTTCGGGCACAAGCGGTAGCAGCGGCACCTCGGGCACCTCTGGTACAGATGGAAGTAGTGGCACCTCTGGAAGCAGCGGATCTACTGGCACAAGCGGAAGTAGCGGAACAGACGGAACCAGCGGTAGCTCCGGGACGAGCGGAAGTAGCGGCACGTCAGGAAGTTCTGGCACGTCAGGAAGTTCTGGTACAGATGGTACTAGCGGTACCTCCGGTAGCAGCGGTTCTACTGGCACAAGCGGAAGTAGTGGAACGGACGGAACAAGCGGTACCTCTGGAAGCAGTGGAACGGATGGAAGCAGCGGAACAAGCGGGAGCAGCGGAAGCTCCGGTACAGACGGCACTAGCGGTACAAGCGGTACATCAGGAAGCAGTGGAACGGATGGAACCAGCGGTACGAGCGGTAGCTCAGGGAGTAGCGGTAGTAGTGGAACAGGATTCACCACTATTTCTGATCCTGCTGACAATCGCATCTTGACCTCAGATGGAAGCCCTAATAGCGCGGTCGCAGAGCCAAACTTGAGTTTTGATGGTTCCTCTTTGACTGTTACCGGATCTTTGTATGTAAGCGATACTATCGTGGCTCAGAGGTTACGCGTACAATACGTAACATCTTCTACTAGCTTCGTAACTGGGTCTTCCAAATTCGGTATTGATTTAAGTAACACTCACGAGTTTACAGGCTCAGTAAATATAACTGGATCTTTAACAATAAACGGCACATCATACATTGCTGCAACTTCAGGAACCAGCGGTACGAGCGGCAGCTCAGGAAGCAGTGGTACGTCAGGAAGCAGCGGTACCGACGGCACCTCTGGAAGCAGCGGCAGTAGCGGAAGCAGTGGTTCTACGGGTACAAGTGGAAGCAGTGGAACGGACGGCAGTTCAGGCACCAGTGGAAGCTCAGGTACCAGCGGAAGCAGCGGTAGCACAGGAACCAGCGGAAGCAGTGGTACGGACGGAAGTTCTGGCACCGGAGGAAGTAGCGGAACCAGTGGAAGCTCAGGTACCAGTGGGAGTTCCGGCACAGGAGGAAGCAGCGGGTCTTCTGGAACCAGTGGAAGCAGCGGATCGACGGGAACCAGCGGAACTAGTGGTAGCTCTGGAAACAGTGGTAGTAGCGGTTCTTCTGGAACAAGCGGAAGCTCAGGTACAAGCGGTAATAGCGGAACGGGTGGAACCAGTGGTAGTAACGGAACGAGCGGAAGCAGTGGACTGGAAGCAGCGGCACTTCTGGTAGCAGCGGTAGCTCTGGTACAAGTGGAACAGGGTTCAATACTGTAACGAACGCAGCAGATAATAGAGTCCTAACATCAGATGGTACATCAAACGGAGCGAACGCAGAAGCCAATTTAACTTTCGACGGAAATATTTTATCGGTAACCGGTTCAATAATAGCAACAAATTTTACTGGTTCTTTACAAGGAACCTCAAGTTGGGCCTTAAGAGCAGTATCTGCGTCCTATTCAGAAAACTTG
>RGZA01000195.1 GCA_010031785.1 Alphaproteobacteria bacterium | reverse complement strand
TACATTAAAAATATATTTTATTTTCCAAATCTCAAATGCCGCAAGCGCAGACAAAGGCGAGACATTTCAAAATTCCATCCAGCAGGCCTGCTTGGGCTTTTCCCAGTTTATAATTCTGCCTTATAGGTAGTGCCTAGCTTATAATGCTCTATAAGCTTCTGCGCGGTGGTAGAATAATCTCCCAATTTCTTATGGTTACCATCCAGTACTTGAGGAAGAAGCGCGCGATCAATACCTGCCTTCGCAACAGCATCAAGCTCAGGTTCATAAGGTTGAAAATTGCGGCAGCCGCATATAATGCCCGTTAGCACCTCAGCCATTGCGGCGCGCCATTCCTTCCTGATGCGTTTCTTGGCTTCATCATAGGACGCCACATCACCATGATATTCGCCCGGCAACGTATCAATCTGCGGAAAAAGATTGATCAAGCAAAGTCTAGAGCGGTCTTTATATGCACCTTCCAGTTTTTCATAATGGTCGAGTAAAATCGCCAACCGGGATTTATTATCTCTATCTGCAAGCGGCGCGGTCCAGAATTGCTTGCTGTTATAACCCCCTTTGTTGCCACTAATCATACCCTTCCATATTGCTGGAGTGACAAAAAATGCGCGCGCTGTGCTATCACTTCCTCCGATACACCACAGCGCTGTCAAAAAGGCGTTTTCAGGATAATGATCAAGCCTTGCTGTTTCTTTCCTTTGATCAAGCATTATCTCCGCTTTTGATCGCGGCAAATCATGAAAAAGCTCCATAAACCGATTTTTGTATAAGAGCCAGTTTGGTAGTAACTCCAAACTTTCTATAAGAGGTTTTTCTGTTGTTCTTTCACTGGTTAGCCAGAAATCTTGGGTACGTCCTTGTGTTCCATTCTTGATGCCAGACATTGCCGTAGCATCTATACCCAGAAGACCCGCAGCGCGATGCTGCACCATATCACCGAGCATGGCATGAAAGAGGCCAGGAATGGTGGTTAAATCATTATATGTTTGCGCCATCATCAATCTGCTAAAAAATCGTACTCAATAAAATATCATTTTATCTCTACAAACCCGAAGGGGGCTTGAAAAGCAGAATAATAATTTCAACCAGAGATGATGCGCCGCAAAGCCTGCGGCACTGCAATATTAATCATTCTTAAAACAGAAACCCTACTTCTTCACAGGTTCTGGTGGCTGTTCCTTGGCCAACTGACGGATCACACCACCAATCGCATCGCGCGCCTTATTAGCAGCAGGCTTGCTGGTGCTATCACCTTCATGCATGAACATGGTGAAAAGGTGATTATCGGTCAGATAGATAAATAACGATACATAGGCTTTATGCTCGGGCATATCGCAGCCGACTTCCATATTACGCACATTAATGCCGGAATAGGTTTCAATCGCGCCTTTATTAATGGTGAATGTGCCGGTGCATTGTTTTTTATAACCGCCCTCCAGAATATCCGTCATCTTCTCAAGGGTAGCATCGGCTGGCACAGGGCGCTCGCGCATACCGCCAAACAAACCGGCGGTCTTCCAGCCAAAATCAACCGGGGATTTCTTTGGATCGCTAATGGTCAGGATTTCAAGGTCAGTCAAGCCCGCCTTCACAAGCAGCCCTTTTAAGCTCGGCGGGAAATCGCCTGCCTTTGGCTTTTTCCCTGCTGCTGTTTTTGTATCGCTTTTAGCGCCAGTTTTTGTATCTGCAGCTTGCGCTGGCATTTTTACCTTGCCAGTGCCGACATCCACGCATGTTTGCAATCCTTGCAATGCCTTAGTGGTATTTTTTAATGCAAAGGCTGAGCGGTCTTCAGCGCCTGTCAGCGAAAGTTTTTTGCCTTTACGCAATGCTTCATAGAGTTGCTTGTCCTCATGCATGGGGATGAGCAGCAATTCGGGCTGCGCAGCA
>RGZA01000194.1 GCA_010031785.1 Alphaproteobacteria bacterium | reverse complement strand
CCTTACCCAGCGCCACCAATTTAAGCCCTATGCCTGCAAAATGCTTGGAAATGACAGGCTGGAAAGCTTTGTGCGGGCAGAAAAAAATTGAGAGAACTGTTAACTTGCAATATACCATTTATTGGTATATTTTGGATTTTGTGAGATGGGTTGGAAAGTAGCTTTTACCAGTAAGGCAGCAAAACAAGTGCAGAAGCTGCCAGCGCGTGAGCATGATCTGGTAGCGTTACTGGTAGGAGAATTAGAGTTATTGGGCCCTGTTCGTTCGGATTGGAAAAATTATTCCAAACTTGGGGTTGATACGTATCACTGCCATCTCTCCTATCGCTGGGTAGCGTGTTGGCGGGTGGAAGACAAGCAGTTGAAGTTGATTGAAATTTATTATGCGGGGAGTAGAGAAAATGCACCTTACTAGCCATGTTACTGTAACGCTGAAGGCGCCCAAGGGAAAATCCAAAACCTTTCTTGTCTCGCAAGATGCGCGCAAGGCGGTGGAAGATTTTCTAAATAAAATGTCCAAGGAAAAACTCATTCCTGCAGAAATCGTTCTTCCGGAGCTTGCTGATCCTGTCCTGCGTCCCGCCGTCATGTTGCGTGGCAGCCGCGTAAAGGCAGAAATGACGCAAAAGGAACTCGCAAAAAAACTAGGTATTCTTCAGCATCATCTTTCGGAAATGGAACATGGCAAGCGTCCAATTGGAAAACAGATGGCCAAAAAACTGGCTGATGTTTTTGATACTGATTACCGGTTATTTATTTAGGAAACCATGTTTACAGGATTAATTCAGGATGTGGGGCAGGTGGTGTCCGTTGCTAAAACAGCAACGGATGTGATGCTGTCTATTCGCACAGAAAAACTGCCGCTTGATGCAATGCCGATGGGTGCATCGATTGCGTGCAATGGCGTGTGCCTGACGCTGATTGAAAAAAAATCTGGCGAATTCAAAGTGCAGGTGTCGGCAGAAAGCCTTGCTAAAACGACGATTGCGCAATGGAATGTTGGAACGGCAATTAATCTTGAGCCTTCGCTAAAGCTTGGTGATGAGCTTGGCGGGCATCTGGTTTATGGCCATGTCGATGGCGTTGGCACATGCGTAAGTGTTACCGCGGAAGGTGATTGCTGGCGTTTTGTATTTGAAGTGCCCCACGATCTTGCGCCGTTTATTGCCGCAAAAGGATCGATCACGATTGATGGCATTTCATTGACGGTAAATAGTGTGGATGCAAACCGCTTTGGCGTGATGATTATCCCGCATACTTTTATGCATACCAGCATTCAACATGTAAGGGCTGGCAGCGTTGTAAATATCGAAATTGATATGCTTGCGCGATACGTTGCGCGTCTACAGAATTATAAGGTTTCATAAATGAGCAATGCAGCGTTGAACATTGATGTGCACTCCGCGCTTTCAAGCCCGGAAGAAATTATTGCAGAAGCAAAAGCGGGCCGCATGTTTATTCTGGCGGATGATGAAAACCGCGAGAATGAAGGCGATATTATTATCCCTGCGCAAGCGTGCAATGCCGATGCGGTTAATTTCATGGCCAAACATGCACGCGGTTTGATCTGCCTTGCGATGGATCGGCAGATGATTGATCGCCTGAATATCCCGCCGATGAGTACAAGCAATGGTACGCGGCATCAAACTGCATTCACGGTTTCGATTGAAGCGCGCGAAGGAGTAACAACCGGCATTTCCGCAGCCGACCGCGCACGCACGATTGCTGTGGCGATTGACCCGGAAACGCGGCCCGAAGATATCGTGACGCCCGGCCATGTATTCCCGCTGGTTGCAAAGGATGGCGGCGTATTGGTGCGCACGGGGCATACCGAAGCTGCCGTGGATATTGCACGGATGGCGGGTATGCTGCCTGCAGGTGTAATCTGCGA
>RGZA01000193.1 GCA_010031785.1 Alphaproteobacteria bacterium | reverse complement strand
GGAGGGACTTGAACCCCCACACCCTTGCAAGTAGTAGATTTTGAGTCTACCGCGTCTACCGATTCCACCACCGGGGCATCCGGCGCCAGTTATTCACCAGCGATCTTGGTAAGGCAATCTTAGTAAGCACAAGGGATTACGGGTTACGCATGCATTTTTCAAGTAGAAAAATAAGCCTATAACATAAGGCTTGTTTTAGCGGGCTTTGGAAGCAATGCCTTAACACTGCGCATTGCACTGCGCCATGCATCACGCGGCGTACCTTGAAGCCATGGGCTATCTGCGCAATAAATCGCTTTTTCCATTCTTCTCTCTAGAACACCCGCTTGATTACATAACCAGCCAACAGGCCAATCCAAAAGCCCATCAGGATCACATAGGGTGTCAGCTACGCGTTGCCAAAGCTTGCCCCATTGCATAGAAAGCCCCTTGAATAAATATTGTGAATAAATATTGGCAGTTAAGGTACTATTTCAACGACTTCAAATAGGCAATCAAATCAGCGCGATCTTGCGTTTTTGCAATACCGGCAAAGGCCATTTTAGTACCCGGCGCATAGACTTTGGGATTAAACAGCCACTTGTTAAGATCGGCAACGCTCCATGGGCCCTTGATCGCCTTAAGTGCTTCGGAATAAGCAAAGCCTTCAGCACTCGCATGAGCTTTTCCTTCAATACCCCACAAATTTGGGCCAACACGGTTAGGGCCACCCTTGTCAAAGCTGTGGCATGCGGCGCAGGCGCGCGAAAGTTTCTGACCATTGGCAATATCAGCCTTGGCCATCAGATCATCAATCGGCTCAGCTTCTTTTGGTTTTTCAGCAGCTGCGCCAGTGTCGCTGTGCTCAGCAACTGCAACGGCATATCCTTTTTCTTTTGGAATTTCTGCTTCAACAAGTTTATGCGAAATGAATCCGGCCAGGCTGGCAACCAGCACCGCCATCAGGAACGCAGCGAACAATTTGTTAAAATCAAAGCCTTTATGCATGATTGGATATCCGAATAAGAAACAGGAGATGCCCCTTGTATAGGAAAAACTATAGGCTTTGTCATGCCTTGCGTTGCTAAAAGCAGCGCGGTTTTTCCTAACTGTGGCTGAATACCAACTATTTTATGGGTTTACCAGTTGGTATCTGCACTGACCAGTGCAGCGGCGGCTTATGCCGTTGGACTGCATAAGTCTTGACCCTATCTTAAATCTAAGGCAAATCAATAGCTTATGAGCTCGCTTATGACATCATTGCCACGCAACCCTCTTTTGCTTATTCCAGCGCGCATGCAGGCATCGCGCCTGCCGGGCAAACCGCTTGCCGATATTGCGGGCACGCCGATGATTGTGCATGTGTGGCGCCGCGCGGTAGAGGCGCGTCTTGGCCGTGTGGTTGTGGCAGCAGCTGAGCAGGAAATTTTTGATGCGATTTCACAGGCAGGCGGCGAAGCGGTGCTAACCGATGCTGATCTTCCCACCGGCTCTGACCGGATTTATCAGGCGCTTACACGGCTTGATCCAAAGGGTGCGCATGATGCAATCATCAATGTGCAGGGCGATGTGCCAACCCTTGAATCAAGATATATCCGCAGCGCATTTGAAACCTTGCAAAATCCGCAAGCCGATATTGCAACCCTCATCACGCCAATCCATGACGCTGCAGAGATCAATGCAACGCAGATTGTCAAAGCGATTGTAGAGCTGGCAGAAGGCCAAAAGACAGGCCGCGCACTTTATTTCACGCGCAATGTTGCGCCATGGGGCAATGGCCCTTATTATTGTCATGTGGGATTATATGCGTATCGTAGAGCAGCGCTGGAGCGCTTTGTAACCGCAAAACGCAGTGTGCTTGAACAGCGCGAAGGGCTTGAACAGTTACGTGCATTGGCCATTGGCTTGCGCATTGA
>RGZA01000192.1 GCA_010031785.1 Alphaproteobacteria bacterium | reverse complement strand
AGGCCACGCAGATCAATGAAGCCGCCTTCGCGTACCACACGTTCGCTTTCTTTCAATGCAAGCTGCAATGCTTCGAGTTCATCATTCGGATTAAATCCGGAAGGGTCAAATGTTGCGCTCATGATGTGTGGGCATCCCCTCCCTGGTTACGTCGTTTGTGGATTAGCAAGTGCTGAGTTCGCCTCAAACACCCGGGCAAGAATTTCCGCCACCGCTACTACTGCTTGCGCAGGAATATGGTGGTCAAGATCAAGCATCGCCAATAGCTCAACTAGATCACCATCTTGGCGTACTTTGATATTATTTTCAAAAGCGAGTCGCAGAATCTGTTCGGCAAGCAGGCCACGCCCGCTGGCGATGACCTTTGGCAATGCATTGGGCCCGCCGCCCTCAATAGCTACGGCAGTTTTTTGGCGCTCATTTTTAAGGCCCTGCGCCGGTTTTTCTTCTTCGCCATAGGTCAAATCAATCGGCATGGATTAGCTTAGGCGCGGCATTGGTTATTAAATCGTTAAGACATACGATCAATTTAGCGCTCAAAGCGCCATTTCAGCTTAATTTAACCTTATAAAGCTACAGTCACACCATTGTCGTCGTATTTTTTATTGGATTTTGAGGCTTTTTGTTATGGGAGGATCACCGCCCCCACTGCCTATGGGAAAATATGGAGATTTACAACCTTCAAAGGCTGGCGGTCCGCCTAACCCAGCCCATGCTTTAGCGCTGAAGCAAAAACCTGATCTGGCTAATTTTGTTAAGGGTGCTGATTATAAAAATTCTCAATTCTATGTATTAAGCCCGGTTGTAGGGGGAAAAGCGGTAAAAGCCAGACGATATCCCCCCTTTGATTTTAGCAAATGGAAAGATGAGTCAGAAAAGGTTGGCAAAACCGCAACCAATGCTTTGTACATGGCCAAACTGACCGGACTTGATAAAAAAATGGCTACTGGAATGGGAAAACAAGGGCCATTCGGCGCAATTATTGAACTCAACACACTAGGTGACAAGCTCGATGGCGGCTTCTCACCGGAGCAAAATTACATCAACCTTAGCCAGAAAAATATGAACGCAACAAGCGAGCCATTCTTTTCGTCTTCTGTATTACTACATGAATGGGCACATCAGGCAGTCTTTCACAAGAATAGCAAAAAAATAACTACTTCAATGGCTGATTCCATTGCCGATGAAGCAAATTCATTTGCCTATGAATATGCTGGAGCGTATCTGGCTAAACTGAATGGTAAACCTGATTTCTGGAAACATGACACGAATGAAATAGGTGTAACAGGCGAAGGTTACAAAAATATTGCTTTACGAACAGCAAAAGAATTTCCAGATTTGGAACAAGCCGCCAAAATAAAAAATTTTTCTGTCATTGAAGATTTTTTACAAAAATTAAGAGAAGAATATATCAAAAATCCTATGTACTATCATCTTCTGAATTATGATCAGCGTGGCGCAAAAGAAAATGGCAATAGCACTATTTCAATTAATGTGTTTGGCAACCATCAACGGTTGCAACAATGCTTTGATGCTTCACCGCTTGGCCAGATTTTAAATGCTCAAAGTAAAGAAGGGGCACAACCCTCTAATCTATCGTTACTCGAAAATGTTAAGAAAAAAATAGACGCTGATAATGCAGCCCGTGGCCGACCACCTGTATTGCTACGCAGACCCACAGAGCAGCCTTAAAAGCAATAAAGATGCAGTACTCATCGTTAAATCATCAATGATTTGAATAGTATAGCCCAATGAATCATTATCAATCCGAATTGATTTGAACGGGGGCAAAAATTTGCCTAGGCTTGCCTCAAATATCTAAAATAGATAAATAAGAACAGATCATTTTTTGAGGATAATTATGCGCATTAAAGGTTTTAGAACCTGTTCATGATCTTTT
>RGZA01000191.1 GCA_010031785.1 Alphaproteobacteria bacterium | reverse complement strand
CGTGAAATGCAAGAAGAAGAATTCCGAACCAAAGTAGAAAGACCTCTCGCAACCCTTACACCCGGCAACAGCTTAACAAAACTAACCCACGGGGAAGTTGAAGCTACACTCTTTCACTTGGGCGAACTTAATCGCGAAGCAGCCGGCAAACGTACAAGTGAAGCTGTTTACACAGCCAATGCACCGGTGATTGATGCTGTACGTCGCAAGCTTGGAGCCACTGGGTTTTCAGCCCTTACCTTAAGCTAATCACGGGCTCTTCTCACCGTGCCCCTGCTGCCACTCGATCCGTAAAAAAAGTACTAATGAAACTAAAAACCATCATGAAAGTTTTGGAAATCAATAGTTTCAGTGGTATATTGGTTTCAGTGATTGAGATTTGGCGCGGCAATTGATTCAAGGAAGCGAAACGATTTTGGATAAAAGTTTTGGGCTTATTGTAGCCTTGGTCTTTTCCGAAACAGATAAAAACCTTTAATAACAGATAGATAGAAATCTGTAGTGGTTTTTTGTTTCCTTTCCACTAGAACGCACAAAATTTAGGCACATTTGTTTTGTAAGTAGGCGTTATTGTTAATAACTGGAGCAACTCTTCAAAGTATTAACATCCAGCCCACTACTTAAAAAGTCCGTTACTTAAAGGGAGTAAACATGGCGACCAAGGCAGCAGCAAAAAACGTTTCTAAAGCAGCACAATCAAAAGCGAAGCCTTCCAAGGCCTCAACAACGATAGGCGCCAAAATCGGTGCCAAGATTCAGGCAAAAGCCGCGCCTGCCAAATTAGCCCCAAAAGCGGTAGCTAAACCCGTATTTTCCAAGCAACCCGAAACGAAAGTAGTCCCGATGAAAAAAGAAATCGCCGTCAAGGGTTCTGAATTCAAGAAAGGCGACTTCGTTGTATATCCCGTTCACGGCGTTGGCCTAGTAGTGGGTGTTGAAGAAGCAACCGTGCCTGCGCTTAACAAAACCATGAAGCCGGAAAGCGTAAAGCTTTACAAAATTTCCTTTGAAAACGACCGCATGATTTTGAAAGTTCCGGTCATCAAGGCTGAAGTTTCAGGTCTGCGCCGTCTTTCCTCCAAGGATCGTATGAAAGATGCAATGGCAACCCTGCAGGGCCGCGTGCGTATCCGCCGCGTGATGTGGAGCCGCCGTGCGCAGGAATATGAAACCAAGATCAATTCCGGTGACCCTGTTGCGATTGCTGAAGTATTGCGCGATTTGCATCGTGGCAATGAACAGCCAGAGCAATCCTACAGCGAACGCCAGATCTACCAATCGGCTCTTGACCGTTTGGCGCGCGAATTGGCTGCGATTGAAAAAATTGATCAAAACAAAGCAGCTGAAAAGCTCGAAACTGTTTTGGGCAAAGACAAGCCAGTAAAGGGCGAAGCCAAAGCAGCCGAAAAAGCTGCGGCATAATTGCCAATTGTTCTAAGGTGGTAACTTTCCAAACCGGTCCCTTTCACAAGGGGCCGGTTTTTTTATGTGTGCAAATCCTGCTGCAAGCCTTTGGCAATCGCTTGATTCGGCGGGTAATCTTGATCGCTTAACGAATCAAACTGAACAACGACCATGCCACTGGATACGAGCGCTCATGCTATCCCCCGTTTGAAGGGTGACGATCATCTTGCCGCACTAGGCAAGCCGCAGCGCATATGGGTCGTTGGCAGTCTATATGGCCGTTATGGCTCGCTATGTCAGTTTCACGATCTACTCACGCAACGCATTCGCCCCAAAGATCGTATTATTTATCTTGGCAATTATCTGGGCGAACATTCCTTATGGACAGGCGAAGGCCCTGCCCTGCTCGATGAACTGATCGCATTTCGTAATGCTGTCATCGCCATCCCCGGTTTTTTTGCAAGCGACATCACCTTCCTGCGTGGTCAGGGCGAAGATGTGCTGCATGAAGCCTTGCGTTTGCCCTTTCAAAAAAATCCGCTCGAAT
>RGZA01000020.1 GCA_010031785.1 Alphaproteobacteria bacterium | reverse complement strand
ACCAACCCCACCCCTAACCCCTCCCTCAAGGGGAGGGGAATTTCGGTATTTCGTGCAATCATAGTCCTGCTATTCCTTTGTAACACAGCACATGCTGTGGAGCCTGATACCGAACCATCACAATATCTTCTCTCTGCCTCTGAAATTCAAAATGATAATGAGAAGCAGATTGTGACAGCCACTGGCGCTGTTGAAATCCACAATGATCAAAAAATTCTGAAGGCTGATGCGGTTGAATTTCAGCAAAAAACCAATGTGGTGAGCGCAAGCGGCAATGTTGCGCTAATCACCGAAGACAGCAATGTGGTGTTTGCAAAAGAAGCCGTCCTGAGTAGCGATTTTTCCAATGGCCGCGCCGACAGTGTTGCGATGCTGATGGCAGATAATTCACGCTTTGCTGCGAATGATGCACGGCGGCTTGATAACCGTTACATGCGACGGTGAAACGCCGCCAGGGTTTGCTTAATGCGCGTTATATCAACTCCCCAACCTTGGGTAATTCGGTTGTCGTGCCCTACTACTTCGATATTTCGCCGGATATGGATTACACCATCCGCCCGAATTTCAGTGCAACGGATGGCTTGCGCATGGCGGGCACGCTGCGCAAACGCTATGAACATGGCGATGTGAAGATTGATCATTCAATTGTGATTGCTGACCGCCTTGATGATGATGGTGTTGTCAAACAAGATCAGATCCGTGGCCATCTCCTTGGCTATGCGCATTTTGATCTTGATAATGTGTTCCGTACCGGTGCTGATTTTGCAGCGCAGACTGATAAAAATTATCTCGCCCGCTATGGCGAAACGCCGGATGATATTCTAACCAACCGTCTTTTTATCGAAGGATTTAAAGGCCGCAGTTTTGGCGCTGCTGAAATGTTTTATTTTCAGGATAACCGCCCCGGCGCGCGGCCTGAACAACCGCTTGTGCTACCGCGCCTGCGTTATTCGCAGATTGGTGAGCCCAACATGACACTGGGCGGGCGCTGGTCATTTGATGGTGAAGCAATCGCCCTGAAACGCGATAGCGGGCAGGATGTAAGGAAGTTCGCCACCGATTTTGGCTGGCAACGCCGCGATATTTTGCCCCATGGCTTTGTCAGCAATCTGAAAGCTTCCGTGCGCAATGATACCTATTGGGTTTATAATATGGCATCCAGCGTGACGCCTGGCAGAACCTATGATGATGAAGTCACCAACCGCCTGTTTCCACAGGGGCAAGTGATGCTGAGCTATCCGCTTGCGGGCTATGCGGAAACATTCACGCATACGATTGAGCCGATTGTGGCGCTCAATGCATCGCCAACACGCAAGCTTAATCCGCTCATTCCCAATGAAGACAGTCTAGATGTTGATTTTGACACGAGCAATCTGTTCGATCTGAACCGCTATCCCGGCACCGATAGCCTTGAGCAGGGCCTGCGCACGGCCTATGGATTTAAAACAGGTTTTTATAATCATGGCGATGGCTTTAGCGAATTCACCTTTGGGCAAAACTATCGCATCAGCGATGATCCGCTTTATCCAAAAGGCGCCGGGCTTGACTCCCCTTTGTCCGATTATGTGGGACAACTCAAGCTGGAGCCGGGCAACTGGCTCAGCATGAATTACACGTTCCGCCTTGATAAGGATTTATCGACATCGCGCCGCCATGAAGTTTCAACCAATTTTGGTATATGGGAATTCCGCCCGCGCTTTACCTATACCTATAGCGATCCTGCAGTGGTTGCAGGAATAATCAACCGCGTGGAAGAACTGAAGTTCGGTTTCACATCGAACTTTGCAAAATTCTGGGCGTTTAATTTTGATCAGACGAATGATTTACGTCCCGGAACCGATGGGCCACGCGTGACCACCGTATCGCTTGGCTATATGGATGAATGCTTCACTTCGCTGCTCAGCTTCTCGCGCGATCATACGGTGCGCACCGATGTGCAATCGGGTGACACCTTTTACTTCCGTGTGCTGTTCAAGCATTTGGGCGGTATTGACGGGTAATAAAATCGGTTTGCATCGATCGTATGGTGCAGGTATTGCGGCATATTTACCGTACATTGCAGCAGCAATCGAACATCATGGCGTATGTTGATGCCTTCACGATGATGGGTTTGTTAGTGCTAGGCGCACTAGCTATTTCGATTTTTGTTCTGCCAAAGAATACGCTCGGTGCAGGTGCTGCACCGAGCGGGCATTAACCATAATATTTTTATATGAAAGAATTTATTATTTAGTTTCGTATTTTTGGCTTACATTGATAACAACAATTCTAAATGGAGGAAAAAATGTTTGGTAATTGGTTTCGTGCAAAGTCTGTAATCACAGGAAGAATTAAATCAATTACACCACTTCCAAATGGTCGCACTAGCATTGAGTTCCTTGAGCCTTTTGAGGGCCACACACTCACTGCCGGATTTGGAATCCCCACTACAATAGAGAATCAACACATCTTAAAAGACGCTCTCACAGCCCCAATAGAAGTCACCACAGTAGGGGGAGACCCAAAAGTACTCAAGGCTACGGTTCGTGGCAGAGCACTGACTCTCGGACCTGCTTAAAGCCTCAATACGAACCCGGCGCAATCGTAACCTTCAGACCATCGGCTTCATCGGTGCAGAAAAGCTGGCACGACAAACGCGATTGATCATTCACATTGAATGCGCCATCAAGCATGCCGATTTCTTCTTCGGTGGGCTCGGGGATTTTACTGATCCATGCTTCATCAACATACACATGGCAGGTTGCGCAAGCGCATGAGCCACCACATTGCGCAAGCATTTCTAGGCCGCCATCGCGGATCACTTCCATCACGCTCCAATCCTTGGTGCCTTCAAGGGTATGTTCCTGACCATCTTTATCGGTGACTAATATCTTCATGCTGCTTGTTCCTGCTTTTCTTCAACGCCCAATTTGTTCTGCAAATCAGAGCTGGAGGTTGTGTATTGGAAACGGTATTTACGGCCAGGATGTACATATTCAAATGCTTTCTTGGCCATGAGGGCCGCTTCATGAAAGCCTGACAGAATAAGCTTCATCTTGCCGGGATAGGTATTTATATCGCCAATCGCAAACACGCCAGGAAGGTTGGTTTCAAAGTTGGCGGTGTTGACTGGAATAACTTCATTCTGGAATTCAATTCCAAAACCAGCGACGGGGCCAAGCTTCATCGTCAAGCCATAGAATGCGAGCAGCGTGTCGCAGGCATAATCTTTCTCGCCTGTTTCGTCTTTAAGTGCGAGCGCATTAATCTGCCCATTATCGCCTTTCAGGCTCATGATCTGTGCAATCTTGAGTGTCATTTTATTTTCAGCAACCAGCGCGCGCATCTTGGCAACGGTATCAGGCGCTGCACGGAAATCATCGCGACGATGCACAAGGGTGAGTTCTTTTACAATCGGCTGCAAATTCACAACCCAATCAAGGGCCGAGTCACCGCCACCTGCAATCACCACACATTTATCGCGGAATTGCTCCATTTTCTTGACCGAATAGAACAGGGAGTTACCTTCATAGGCTTCAATGCCTTTAATCGGTGGTTTTTTAGGAACAAAGCTTCCGCCGCCCGCAGCAACGACCACAACTTTGGTATTGATAATCGTTCCGCGATCGGTCGTTACATTCCACGAACCATCTTCTTGCTTTTCAATCTTATCCGCCATTTGCGAAAGATGAAAGACCGGGTTAAACGGCTTGATCTGCTCCATCAGGCGATCAGTGAGCTCTTGGCCCGTACACATTGGAATTGCTGGAATATCATAGATCGGCTTTTCAGGATAAAGCTCTGCGCACTGACCGCCTGGACGATCAAGAATATCGATCAAGTGGCACTTCATATCATTCAGGCCAAGTTCGAAGACAGCAAACAGACCGGTCGGTCCTGCGCCAATAATTACAACATCTGTTTTTTCAATTGTTTCAGTCATTTTTGTACATCATTAAAGTTATAGGTCTCGTTATTTTAGGAAACGCACTCTCCATTTAACATCTCCCCTTGAGGGAGTTGTTGCTGGTGAGGGATTATTCTTAACCTATCAGAATAAAGCGCAACCCCTCACCAAAAAAACCAAGCATTTAGCTAAAGCTAAACGCAGGTTTTTCTATCCTCTCCCTCAAGGGGAGAGGATTCGGAGAGTACATTTCTCAAATTTTAAAACCATAATAATTGGCTTAATTAGAACATTCGCTCCCCCCTTGCAAGGGATATGGGTAAGGGTACTGTCTTCCCCACTTATTCCAACACTTAACACCCCGTTAACCATATTTGCCTAAGGTCTATTGGTAGATTCGCCCCTTCCCTTCGGAGAACCCCCATGTCTAATTTGCTGATCCAGCCACCTTTTGTGCCGACAAAACCATCGGGAGAAACCGTAACGCTTACCGATAATTCAACGGGCAAAAGCTACACGATGAATGTGCTTCATGGCTCAACGGGACCCAAGGTTATCGACATTTCAAAACTCTACACCGAGACCGGATTTTTTACGTTCGATCCTGGCTTCACTTCAACCGGAAGCTGCGAGTCAAAAATTACGTTCATTGATGGCGAGCAAGGCATCTTGCTGCATCGCGGCTATGCGATCGAAGATCTCGCAACCAAGTGCGATTTTATGGAAGTCGCCTTTTTGCTGCAGCATGGCGAATTGCCAACCGCGCCACAGCGCGATGAATTCGTAAAACACATCACCTATCACACGATGGTGAATGAACAGCTCGTGCAATTCTTCTCCGGCTTCCGCCGCGATGCCCATCCGATGGCGGTAATGACTGGCGTTGTTGGTGCGCTTTCCGCCTTTTATCATGACTCGCTCGATATCAACGATCCACGGCAACGTGAAATCGCCATGCATCGCCTGATTGCAAAAATGCCAACCATTGCAGCAATGGCCTATAAATACTCGGTTGGTCAGCCCTTCGTATATCCACAGAACGAGCTAAGCTATACTGAAAATTTCCTGAACATGACGTTCTCGGTTCCTGCTGAAAAATACAAGATCAACCCGATCCTGTCCAAAGCCATGGACCGGATTTTTATTCTTCATGCCGATCATGAACAGAATGCATCGACATCCACCGTGCGCCTTGCGGGTTCGAGCGGTGCAAATCCGTTTGCATGTATTGCATCTGGTATTGCATCGCTTTGGGGTGCTGCGCATGGCGGTGCGAACGAAGCGGTTCTGGACATGCTCAAAGAAATTGGCACCGTTGCCAATATTCCAAACTGCATCGCGCGCGCCAAAGATAAGAGTGATAATTTCCGCCTGATGGGTTTTGGTCACCGCGTTTATAAAAACTTCGATCCGCGTGCAACGATCATGCGTCAGACCTGCCATGAAGTGCTTGCCGACCTTGGCGTAAAAGATCCATTGCTTGATATTGCGATGGAGCTTGAAAAGATTGCGTTGCAGGATGAATATTTTGTGCAGCGCAAGCTCTATCCAAACGTGGATTTTTATTCCGGCATCATCCTGCGTGCAATGGGCTTTCCGACCAAAATGTTCACCCCGCTCTTTGCATTAGCCCGCACCACCGGCTGGGTTGCGCATTGGCAGGAAATGATGAGCGATCCAACGCAAAAGATTGGCCGCCCACGCCAGCTTTACACCGGATCGCCAAAGCGTAGCTTTGTGCCGATAGCATCGCGGAAATAAGCAACAATAGGGCTTGCCGTTCGTTTCGCTACAAAAGATAATGCGGTATGGACGAAAAGACCCTGTTTTTCTCAATATTATGTTTCTGCGTTATTTTGCTGCCCTTTGCCATTATGAGCTGGCGGACAGGCAATAAACGCATCTACAAGCATGTGCTTTACTGGACGATTATTATGATGATGCTGTTTCTGATCGGTAAAACAATCAAGGGGACGCTTCTTCCGCCTGAACAACCGGCTCACCCCCGTGGCGCGTTATTAATGAACACAACGCAGCTTGTACCGCATCCAGCTGCGCTGTATTGGTTCCACGAATTACAAGGCTAAGCCCGTAGCCGCCGCTGCGGAAATAAGGATATGAGCCGATATCAAGTTCAGGGAATTGCGCGGCAATTTCGCCCATTTCCCTGGCAATAATACTCTCGCCAATGAAGCAGCCAATGGTGCGGCTTTTAATCGCCGGGCCTCCTTGTAAGTTTGGTGCGATACTATCCATCATCGCCTGCATGACGTTGGGAATACCTGCCAGCACATGTACATTACCGATTTTAAAGCCTGGTGCAGCGCTCACCGGATTATCAATCAGGCTAGCGCCTTCAGGGATACGCGCCATGCGCAGCCGCCCTTCATTTAAATGCTCCTCGCCCTTGTAGTAGGAAACCAGACGCGTACGCGCCAAGGCATTTACTTCATTGGCAACGCCAAAGGCTTTGGCAATGCTATCGGCGGTAATATCATCATGCGTGGGGCCAATGCCACCGGTTGTAAATACGTAATCGTATTTTGCGCGCAGCTCATTCACTGCTGCGACGATCGCTTCTTCAATATCAGCAATAACCCGCGCTTCTAATAAGCGCACGCCCTTCTCCAACAGCTTTTTGCCGATATAAGCAAGATTGATATCCTGCGTACGCCCGGTAAGAATTTCATTGCCGATAATGATGACGCAAGCTGTTTTGTGTACGGGGCTCATCGCTAGCCTTTTTTATTTTTCAGTTTCTTGTATACCGCATCATCATTACGTTTTCCAATGATCAAAATATCAAGCGATGTTTTGATGACTTCATAAATAATACGATTCTCACCGCTATCTGCGCGGTAATAAAGATAGCCTTTAAGGGTCTTAGAATCCTGTGGAAAAGGATGAAGGCGTAAGTTCTGAATTTTTTCAACTACTTGACGTGCATGTTTTTGCGGCAGTTTTGCCAGGAATTTTATGGCGTCTTTGGATAGATTAAGCGCCAACATTCAGCACTTTACGCATCAGTTGCTCGCTTTTCTTTTTCCCTGCCATACCCTTCTTTTTGGCACGCGCAGCTTTCTCACCCCATATTTTATCACGGTAGATAGCGAATTCCTCATAATCTTCATAGGCGATCATCACAACCGAATTGCGCCCGGAACGTTGAATAACCACAGGCTCCCGCAACGCGCGGTCCATGACTTTACCAAATTTATTTTTTACCGTTGTAGCCGTTTCAGTATGCATGACGCCCTTTTCCGTTTAGAGAATAGTCAATATAGCTATTCTAGCTAAAATAGTCAATTGCTTTTAAACCTAAAAAAGCCCCTTACCCATTGCTGGATAAGGGGCCTGATTTAATACTATTCAATTACCCTTGAATATATTTCGACAGAATTGCGAGCAGAAGCAGCGCAACAATGTTGATGATCTTGATCATCGGGTTAACGGCTGGACCAGCAGTATCCTTATAAGGATCGCCAACCGTGTCGCCCGTTACAGCAGCCTTATGAGCATCGCTGCCCTTGCCGCCATAATGACCTTCTTCGATATATTTCTTGGCATTATCCCATGCACCACCACCGGAGGTCATGGAGATCGCAACAAATACACCGGTCACGATCGTGCCGAGCAGCATTGCGCCAAGCGCGGTAAAGGCTGAAGACAGATCTTTTACGAAATAGATCACGCCAAACAAAACAACCGGTGCGAACACAGGCAGCAAGGATGGAATAATCATTTCACCAATCGCGGCCTTGGTCAGCATATCAACCGCTTTGCCATATTCGGGTTTTGCTGTGCCTTCCATAATGCCTTTGATTTCGCGGAACTGGCGGCGGACTTCAACCACCACCGCACCCGCTGCGCGACCAACCGCTGTCATGCCCATGGCGCCAAACAGGTAAGGCAACATCCCACCGATCAGCAACCCAACAACAACATAGGGGTTTTGCAATTCAAAGGTCACAACGGTTTTAGGGAAGTAATGTTTGAGATCCTGAATATAGGATGCAAACAGCACAAGTGCCGCCAAACCAGCCGAACCAATCGCATAGCCTTTGGTCACAGCTTTGGTCGTATTACCAACAGCATCGAGCGCATCGGTGACAACGCGAACTTCTTTTGGAA
The DNA here is from genome assembly GCA_010031785.1 of Alphaproteobacteria bacterium. Lineage (GTDB taxonomy): Bacteria > Pseudomonadota > Alphaproteobacteria > UBA9219 > RGZA01 > RGZA01. The sequence goes on along the minus strand of RGZA01000020.1, from coordinate 15,800 downwards.
GGTTCGACATTTCAGCGATACCGCCAGCATTATCGGTTACAGGGCCATAGGCATCAAGCGCCACAACCATTCCAGCAAGCGCCAGCATAGTTGTTGCGGCAATACCAATGCCGTAAAGACCGCCACAGGTAAATGAAATCAGGATACCTGCGCAGATCACAATCACCGGCAATGCCGTGGATTCCATAGATACTGCAAGGCCCTGAATAACGTTGGTGCCGTGACCCGTTTGCGATGCTGCTGCTACCGAACGAACCGGACGGAAATTAGTGCCGGTATAATATTCAGTAATCACAATCAACGCCCATGTCACGCCAAGGCCCGTCAGAACACAGTAAATGATCTGCATCATGTCGATGGTTTTGCCATCGGTCAGTTGCAAGACTTGACCATTAAAGGATTGATAGGTTAGGCCTATGATGAACACAGCAGACAATACAGCCGAAACCGTAAAGCCCTTATAGAGCGCGCCCATGATGTTGTTGTCTTTACCAAGCTTGACAAAGAAGGTTCCGATAACTGATGACACAATGCACAGCGCACCGATCAACAGCGGGAACATCATCATGATACCTTGTGAAGGGCCTGTGAAGAACATTGCGCCGAGCAACATGGTTGCAACCATCGTCACCGCATAGGTTTCAAACAAGTCAGCCGCCATACCAGCGCAATCGCCAACATTATCGCCTACGTTATCAGCAATTACCGCTGGGTTACGTGGATCATCCTCAGGAATTCCTGCTTCTACTTTACCAACAAGATCAGCGCCAACGTCAGCGCCCTTGGTGAAAATACCGCCGCCTAAACGTGCGAAAATGGAGATCAGCGATGAACCAAAGCTAAGTGCAACAAGTGCTTCGATAATCGGGCGGATGTCTTTGCCTTCACCACCAATGGTAGCAAGAAGGAAATAGTAATAGCCAGCAACGCCGAGAAGGCCAAGGCCAACCACCAGCATCCCTGTTACAGCGCCTGATTTAAACGCCAGGCTAAGCGCGGGCGAAAGCCCCCCCGTTGCCGCCTGTGCTGTGCGAACATTCGCGCGTACCGATACATACATACCGATGTAACCCGCAACGCCAGACAACACCGCGCCAATGACAAAGCCGATACCGACATAAAGGCCTAAGGTGAAATACAGCAATACCGCAACAACAACGCCAACAACGGCAATGGTGGTGTATTGGCGATTAAGATAGGCCGATGCGCCTTCCTGAATGGCCTTGGCAATTTCCTGCATGCGAGCATTGCCGGGGGAAGCTTTGAAAATACCACTCGCAGTCAATAAGCTATACACGATGGCGAGCGCCACACATGCCAGAATTATATTAAACGACTGTTCCATTACCATGGAGTGTCCCTTTCTATGTAAAACAGCAAAGACGGCCCTAGAATTAGAGCCATTTATAAGAAGCAGCGAGTTTCGACCCACTGGGCTATTCTGGTCAAGTGGCAAATATGCATAAGTTATGTGGATGCCCGCCCCCAGAAATCCTTTTGGGCGGTCATGACTTTAGATTTTCATGGAAAAACTTATAGACATTCAAGGCGTTTTCTGAACAATTCGCCGCATGTCTGAAACAATTGCCATCATCGGCCTTGGCTATGTGGGCTTACCGCTCGCATTAGCGCTTGCCAAAACCTTTCCTGCAACCATCGGGTTTGATATTTCGCCAACACGCGTTGCGGCCCTGCAAAAAGGTCATGACTGGACGGGGGAGCATTCTGCTGCGGCCATCACGGCATCAAAAATTTCGGTTACGGCGGATGCCAAGCATTTGGAAGGCGCGAGCTTTTTTATTGTCACTGTCCCCACCCCCATTACCGATGATAAGCAGCCCGATTTAAACCCGCTGCTTTCAGCCTGCGCGATTATTGGCGCGGCATTCAAGGCGCGCAAAAGTACACAAACACCTGTTGTTGTTTTTGAATCTACCGTCTATCCGGGTTTAACCGAAGAAATCTGTGGCCCGGAAATTGCGCGCATCAGCGGATTGAAACAAGGCATTGATTTCAAGCTCGGCTATTCACCCGAACGCATTAATCCTGGCGATCCCGTGCACACGCTTGAAAATATCATCAAGGTGATTGCAGCCGAAGATGATGAAACTCTGCAACGACTTGAAGCTGTCTATGGCGCAGTTGTTCAGGCTGGCTTGCATAAGGCTCCATCCATCGCCGTAGCAGAAGCCGCCAAGGTTCTGGAAAACACCCAGCGCGATTTGAATGTTGCGCTGATGAACGAACTTGCACTGATTTGTGATCGCCTTAATATCCGCACCAAAGATGTGCTTGATGCTGCAGGCACCAAATGGAACTTCCTGCGCTTTACGCCCGGCCTTGTTGGCGGCCATTGCATTGGCGTTGATCCCTATTACTTGACCACGCGCGCAGAAAAACTTGGCTATCATCCGGATGTTATTTTGGCTGGTCGGCGCATAAATGACAGCATGGGCGCCTTCATTGCGAATAAAGTGGCGAGCGTATTAAAAGCCGTTACAAAACCACGCATCGCCATTCTTGGTCTAACCTTTAAAGAAAATGTCCGCGATCTGCGCAATAGCCGCGTGCCGGATATCATTGATGAGCTTAAACGCCTTGGTCACACGCCACTGGTCTATGACCCGAATGTCGATGCTGCCATGGCGCATGAGGAATATGGCATTACACTATGTAACAAATCAGATCTTAAAGATCTTGATGCGCTAGTGCTGGCCGTTCCACACACTGCATTTCTTGAAAATCAAAATGAATTGCTTGGCACATTAAACCTTGGCGCATGGGTGCTGGATATTAAATCGGTTTTAAAACCCGATGCATTGCCATCGCACATCACCTATTGGAGCCTATAAACATGGCGATCCTTCTTACTGGTGCGGCAGGCTTTATCGGGTTTCATACAACGCTAGCCTTGTTAAAGCGCGGTGAGACGGTTATCGGCGTTGATAATCTCAACAATTATTATGATGTGAATTTAAAAAAGGCGCGGCTTGCGCAATTGCTCGCGCATAAAAACTTTTCATTTCATAAAATGGATATTGCAGATAAAACCGCAATTGCATCCCTGCCTAAAACCTTTGATCGCATCATTCATCTGGCTGCGCAGGCGGGCGTGCGTTATTCGCTTAAAAACCCGCAGGCTTATATCGATAGTAATATCACCGGGCATTTAACGATGCTTGAACTTGCACGCAACACCGATGGCCTTAAGCATTTTGTATATGCAAGCTCATCATCGGTTTATGGCGGTAATACTAAAACACCGTTTTCGATTAAAGATGCCGTTGAAAAACCGGTTTCGCTTTATGCCGCAACCAAACGTGCCGGCGAATTAATGGCGTATAATTACGCGCATCTGTTCCGCTTTGCGGCAACGGGTTTGCGCTTCTTTACCGTCTATGGCCCATGGGGGCGCCCGGATATGGCGGCGTATTTATTTACCAAAAATATCCTCGCGGGTGAGCCGATTGCGGTATTCAATCACGGCAAAATGCAACGTGACTTCACCTATATCGACGATATCGTTGATGGCATTCTGGCAACGCTTGATCATCCGCTTAGAACGGATGATGTGCCGCACCGCGTGTTTAATCTTGGCAATTCACATCCTGAAAAGCTGACTGACTTTATCGGTATCATTGAAAATGCCCTTGGCAAAAAAGCCATTTATGATTTCCAGCCCATTCAACCAGGCGATGTTCCATCGACCAGCGCGGATATTAGCGAGAGCAAAGAAATCCTCGGCTTTCAGCCCAAAGTTACCATTGATGAAGGAATCCCGCGTTTTGTGGCGTGGTATAAGAATTATAATCAGCTATAATTTCGCGCATGCGATTCATCTCTGGCTGCCTCATTGCTTTTATTATTACAGCGCTCGCGCTTGGCGCGGGTGGTTTTTACGTTGCACAGCAATTGCAAGCGCCAGGCCCGCTTAATGAAACCAAAAATATTGTGATCCCCCGCGGATCAGGTGGAACGGCTATTGCGCAAAAGCTGGAAAAAGAAGGCGTGATATCGTCGGCGTTGTTTTTCAAACTCGGCTATGTTCTGGCGCAGCACCCAGAGCTTAAGGCGGGCGAATATCAGTTCACCCCGCACATGGCCCTACCCGAAATCATCGATAAAATGGCGCGCGGTGACATTGTGAAACGCAAATTCACAATGCCCGAAGGCCGCACCAGCATGGAAATCGTGCAGATCTTAAATGCAGAGCCTGCGCTCTCTGGCACGATTATAGCGTTGCCGCCCGAAGGCTCACTAATGCCGGACACTTATCAATTTACCCTGGGCGATGATCGCAATGCCAAGATCAAGGATATGCAAAAAGCAATGCAGGATGCGCTTTTACAAATATGGGCACAGCGTGATGCGGATAATCCACTGCAAACACCAGAGCAACTTCTAACACTTGCTTCGATTGTTGAAAAAGAAACAGGCGTGGCAGCAGAACGCCCGCGCGTGGCTGGCGTGTTCATGAACCGCCTGCGCAAAGGCATGATGCTGCAGTCCGATCCGACCGTAAGCTATGGCATTACCGGTGGTAGAGCGCCACTTGGCCGCCTGCTGACATCAGATGATTTGCGCAAACCCACTCTTTATAACACCTACACCATCGCAGCGTTGCCACCCGGGCCCATCGCAAACCCCGGCAAGGCGGCATTGCTGGCTGCGGCCAAGCCAGAGAAAAATGATTTCATTTATTTTGTCGCCGATGGTTCGGGCGGTCATGCCTTTGCCGCAACGCTTGAGCAGCATAACCAGAATGTTGCGAAGTGGCGCAAGCTGAATGGAAATAAGTAAAGAAATTTACGGCTATATCAGCCTTGTTCTGACATTCGTTTCATCGCTGCCCTATATCCTCAGCGTGTGGAAAGGCGATACCAAACCGCATTTCTTCAGTTGGGTGATGTGGACCATCCCTAGCGCAATTGTATTCGCCGGACAATCGGTCAGTAACGCAGGTGCCGGTAGCTGGGCGGTGGGATTTACCGTTATATGCAATTTGATCATCGTCTTTTATGCAGCAAAATATAAAGACCAGATCACCCGCAGCGATTGGTATTTTTTATTCGGCGGTTTTGCTGCAATTATATTATGGGTTATCACTGATAATCCGCTTTATGCGGTGATTTTATCAACGGTGATTGATGTCATCGGCTATGGCCCAACAGTGCGTAAATCATGGGCAAAACCATATGAAGAAAATGTACTGACCAATTTTCTGTGCGTTCCCAAACATATCTGCTCAATCCTTGCCATGCAGGATACCAGCTTTGTGAATGTGGTATTTCCATATACAATGGTGGTTGCCAATTGCGCGCTGGGGATTTTTTTGCTCGTGCGGCGCTGGCAGCAGAAACGCTAGCCGCGTTTTTCCCAGCCTGTTTCATTTTGCTGCCAATAGGTCAGCGCATGGCCCGCTGTTTTATATTCCTGCCAGCGCGCGCGTGCAGCTTCAACCGCGCCTTCTTCATTTTCATCAAACAACTGGCACACCAGATCAAACGCAGCGATATTTTCTGATGATGCATTATCGGTAAGCATCAGCACTGTTGCTTTATTCGGGTTTTCATCGCGCTCGGTCAGCCAGATCGGTTGCATCGCTGCGTTACCATCCTTGGCATTACCGTGCGGGAGAAAACTTCCTTCCTTATAGGTCCACAGCGATTGCGTAAGTGCCTCCACCCGTTCTGGTGATGATGCCATCACCACCGCACGCCATCCGCGATCAAGCACCTTTTCAAGTAATTCCGGCAAAGCCTGCGATAAGCTTATGCGGCTTAGATGATAGAAGCGGATTTCCGTCATTTGCCTTCGTAATTGTCGGCAACCAGCTTTTCAAGCAAACGCACGCCGTACGCCGTTGCACCCTTGGGGCATGCGGGCAGATCACGGCGGGTCCACGCCATGCCAGCAATATCAAGATGCGCCCATGGCACTTTTTTATCGACAAAGCGGGCAAGGAACTGCGCGCCAAAAATACTGCCCGGCACGCGCTCGTTTGATGCGTTCTTCATATCGGCAATATCGCTGTTGAGTTGCTTGTCATACGCTTCCGTCATTGGAAAGCGCCATAGCTTTTCTTCAACAGCTAAACCAGCCGTTAACAGCTGCTGCGAGAGATCATCATTATTGCTGAACAAGCCTGCATGTTCGTTACCCAGCGCCATCACGATTGCGCCCGTGAGCGTGGCAAGATTGACCATCGCGCGGGGTTTTAGTTTTTCCTGCGTGTAGGTCAGCAAATCGCACAACACCAAACGCCCTTCGGCATCGGTGTTGATCACTTCAATCGTTTGACCCGACATGCTGGTGACGACATCGCCCGGGCGCTGCGCATTACCAGAGGGCATATTTTCAACAAGGCCGACAACGCCCACCGCATTTACTTTTGCTTTACGCGCTGCAAGCGCACAGATGGTGCCAATCACCGCTGCTGAACCTGCCATATCATATTTCATATCTTCCATGCCGCCTGCGGGCTTGATGGAAATACCGCCTGTGTCAAAGGTCACGCCCTTGCCCACAAACGCAACCGGGCGTTTATCTTTGGCACTTGCATTACCTTTATAATGCATGACAACCACGCGCGATGATTTCTCGCTACCCTGACCAACGCCCAGCAACGAACCCATGCCAAGTTTCGTGAGTTCCTTTACGCCAAGCACTTCAACCTTCACGCCAAGTTCCGTTAGTTTAACGCATTCTGCGGCAAGCGTTTCCGGGTAAATAACATTGGCCGGTTCAGTAACAAGATTACGTGCCAGAAACACGCCCTTGCTCACCGCATCAAAGCGACCAAATGCTCTTTGTGCCTTCTTGGCATCATCAACCGCAACTGTCATTTTGCGTAACGTTGGCAATTTGTCTTTTGGTGTTTTGGTGAAATATTTATCAAAGCGGTAGGAACGCAATACAAACCCTTGCGCAAAAAGCGCTGCTGCGGTTGCAGCATCAATGGGTCCGCCTGCGATATCTACCGCGCCGCTTACATCTTCAAGCTTGTTGACGGGAAGGCTGCCCAGTGCAGTGCCGCCTGCCTCCACCAGTTTTTGTTCGGTTAAATCTTTTTCTTCACCAATGCCAACCAGCACAAGGCGGTCATAGGAAAGTCCGGTCGGCGACAAAAGCGTGAGTACTTCGCCGCGCTTGCCTTTAAATTGATTTGTTTTGGCCAGATGCGTTAAATGCCCATCGCTCTTTTTATTAAGGCCCTTTGCAACATCGCCCCATTCCGGCCCTTCCGACACAGTCAAAACAAGAGAACCGCTGGTTGGTAAACGTTCGGCAGAGAAAGCAATTTTCATGGGATATAGCCTTTAAAGAGACAGTTTGGATTTTTTAAAAACTCTGTTGCAAGTTTGAACAATTAAGCAAACGAAACGCGGTCTAATTCCCCTCCCCTTGCGGGAGGGGTTAAGGGAGGGGTATATAATGATCAGAAGAAAGAAGGCAGCGGACAGAATTTAAATATCTGTCTTCTATTTTCCTTATTCTACCCATCCCCTAACCCCTCCCGCAAGGGGAGGGGAATTACTTAATCGCGTATTTCAACTTAAGTGACTCAAACCCATAACTCGAGTTATAAGAGTGAATATAAAGCAAGTATCACACCATTCAAGCAGTCCTAATGAATCGCGTATCCTTTTATCTTTTTAGACAAATCCTGATGTCGGTGCTGTTTTCGTGCCTTGCCATCACCATTGTGATCTGGTTTTCGCAATCGATCAAATTGCTGGCCCTTATCATTAATAATGGCGGCTCGCTGTGGTCCTTTATCAAATTAATGCTGCTAATTTTGCCAACCTTTCTGCCGCTCGTGCTACCGCTTAGCCTGATGGTGGGCACCCTGTTCGTCTATCATCGTATGATTATGGAAAGCGAACTCGTGGTAATGCAGGCAAGCGGCATGGGGCCGATGGCGCTTACCAAACCTGCTTTTTATGTAGGCATTGTGATTGCGCTGATCGGCTATGCGCTTTCCACTTATATTGCGCCAATTGCCAATCATGAGCTCGTGCGGCTGCAATATCAGATCCGCGATGATCATTCGGTGCTATTGCTACGTACAGGGGCATTCAATGATATTAAAGACGGCCTGACCTTTTACGCGCGCGAACGCGGCAAGGAAGGGCAGATGCGCGGCATTCTCCTGCATGATACGCGCAATAAAGATAAACCTATTACGATTATGTCAGAGTCTGGCGAGCTTGTGCATTCCGATCATGGCCCGCAAGTGCTTGTCAAAAACGGCATCCGTCAGGATGTAGACCGCGCAACAGGCAATCTCTCGCAACTGACGTTCGAAAGTTATCTCGTCGATCTTGGGGCTCTTGATGATAATTTCAGCACCCGCTGGCGCGAGCCGCGCGAACGCATGATGGATGAGTTGTTAAACCCAACCGGTATTGATGACACACCGCTTACCGCCACGCGGTTTCTGGCGGAATTCAATATGCGCCTGACCATGCCGTTTCTTTCGATCACGTTTGTATTGATTTCCTGCATGTTTATTTTAACCGGAACATTCGATCGCCGGGGCATCACCATAAAAATTATTATGGCGGCCAGCACCGTCATCGCGCTGGAAGCCGCGATGCTATCGGTTATGAATATGATCACGCATCAGCCATGGTTTATTGCCGGGCTTTATATCATCGCACTTCTGCCCCTGCCCTTTGTGCTGCACCGCTTGCAGCATGATAAGGTTACACGGCCAACGGCAATAGTGGCAGGTGCAGCATGAAAATCCTGCCCATCTATATCGCCAAACAATATATCAAATGGTTTCTGGTTATTCTGGTTGGCCTGCTCAGCATCGTATTTATTTTCGATGTGATTGAGCTGATGCGCCGCACCAGCGTAAAGCCGGATGTGACCTATGGCATTGTTCTGACCATGGCATTTTTGAACCTGCCGGATATTGGCCAGAAAATTCTGCCTTTCATTGCGCTTTTTTCATCGATGCTGACCTTGTGGCGCTTAACGCGCACGCAGGAACTGATCATTGTGCGCGCGATTGGCGTTTCGGTGTGGCAGTTTTTATTTCCAATTTTGCTATGCACCTTTTGCTTAAGCATTTTTTATCTGTGCGTTGTTAATCCGCTTGGCGCACTGATGAAAAAATCCTATCAGGAGCTTGAGCAGCATTACATCGACCGCAGTGCCTTGCTGGATTTATCATCGGCAGGATTATGGCTGCGCCAGGCTAATGCCGATGGCAATATATTGCTGCATGCAGATAGCGTGACGCTCAACCCGCTTATGATCAAACCGCTGATCGCCTTTATGTATGATAAAGACAATAATTATCTTGGCCGTATTGATGCACAAGAAGCCATTCTGGATAAAAACCAATGGGTGATCGTCAATGGCTGGTTCAACTGGAAAAATAAATTACCTGAGCCACTCACCATCCATTATTTACCAACTGACCTCACGGTTGATAAAATTCAGGAAAGCATGGCCAGCCCCAATACGGTTTCATTTTGGGAATTACCAAGCTTTATCACATCACTGGAAGCAACCGGTTTTCCCGGCACGCGCCATCGCATGCTGTATTATTCCTTGCTCGCGCAGCCGATGTTCCTGTGCGCGATGGTGTTTTTTGCCGCATGTTTCTCCCTTGGCATGGCGCGTCAAGGGGGTGCGTTTATGACGGCGCTTGGCGGGCTATGCGTTGGCAGCTTTGCATTTGGCTTTAATGATGTCGTCTATACGCTTGGCGCAAATCAAAGCTTGCCTACTTTACTCGCAGCATTTGCTGTCCCGCTGATTGCGCTAAGCGCTGGTACAACCGCGCTTTTGCATCTTGAGGATGGCTAATGGATTTATTTTTAACCAATGCCAAAATCCTTGGCGCTGCTTTGCTTGTGTTTCTCAGCTTTGGCCTTGTTGGTGCACGCTTTGCCAAAGCGATTGGTGCCGAGCAAAGCGACAGCGCGCTTAATCCGTTTTATGGCTGGGCGATTACCATTCTATTGATGCTTGGCCTTGCGCCATGGCTAGCAGGCGGCGGGATCATCGCGTTTCTGCTCGTGCTGTGTGTTGCAGGATTTTTTATGCTCTCATCACATAGTACAGTGATGAAAACATTGCCGATGACTTTTTTCATCGGTGTCTTATTATTACTCCCACTGCTTTATGGCCTGTGCATGTATCCTTTGCGGGAATGGGATGATATGTCGCACTGGCTGCCCAATGCGCATTTTCTGTTTCAATATGGGCGCTTTCCTGCAACCGACGGCCCCGTTGCCTACTCCGCATGGCCCGCCTATCCCTATGGTTTTATGTTACTGATTTCCGCGATGAGCTGGATTGTTGGCACATTTGTGGAGCCCGCAGGGCCCATACTCAATTTTATATTACTTATTCTGCTGGCAGCGTTTGTGGGCAACAAGCTTGACCCTGAAGCCAGCAGCCCATGGCAAAAAGCACGCATTTTTGCCGTTACGTTTCTTGCGTTTACCTTATTCAATCCATCGCTTGATCTTATTTTACTGCTCAGTGCCTATGGTGAATATGCAACGGCGGTAATGCTCGCATTTCTTTTATATATCGGCTGGCAGCTTACCCAAAATCCACAGCGCAGCCTGGCCATCAGCCTTGCGTTGCTTGCAATTATTTTTGTGCAAATAAAACAATCGAATATCTTTCTGCTCGCGTTGCTGGGCGGCAGTTTGTGGATCACGTCGCAAAACAAGAAACAAACTTTTATTACACTGTTGCTCAGCTTGCTACCCGCGATCCTTGTTCATGGCTTTTGGGAATTTTATAAAGCGCAGCATCTGCCCGGCCTTGCCTTTACCTTCAAACCGTTTGCTGATTGGCAATGGTTCTTCCTGCCGGATTTGTTTAATGCGATGGGCATTGTCACGTTGGAGAAGATTGGTTTTTCGATCCTGCTGTTTGGCCTGATCGGCTGGGGCATTTCCTGCTGCTTTAAAAAAGATGATCGCTTGCGTACATTAGTGATAAGTTTTGCATTAGTGGCTGTTGGGCATTTTGCATTCCTTACGCTTGCCTATATCGGTAGCCGCTTTTCAGAATGGGAAGTTCGCACTGCTGCCTCGTTCTTTCGCTATATGTCGCAATTGCAAATGGCAGCGATGATGATTGTGCTGTTAAAACTCACTGACATTATTTGCATCCATTTCCGTCACACCTATCCGGCATTGCGTATCGGCGGCACATTGCTTGTCATTGCCATTCCGGTTGCAGGATTAGTCATTACCGGCTTTGATCTGTTTGAAAAGCCAAACCCCAGCATTCAGCATACGCGAGATTATGCCAAAGCCATTTTCCCCCATATGCCTGCGCATGGCAAAGTCGGCATGATCGGCACCACCACCAATGGCCTTGAAAATACCATGATCCGCTTCCAATGGTGTTTGATGGCATCCATGAAGCACGAACCCGAACTTACCGGCTATGCCACCCAATATACTGGCGAAAAAACGGTCGATGATATCAAGCGCTTTGCAGAACGCTATGATGCCGTTATGGTTGCACCGCACGATGATTTGGCGATGAAGGCATTGGGCGAGCCCCTTAACGAAAACTGGGTCAGCTTTATAAAAAACGGAAACCGCTGGACAAAAATTCAGGAAAAAGACAAGTAATGATACAATTTTTTCTCACCCTTCTCTTCTGTTTGTTGTTTACGCCCCTGCATGCGCAAGGCGATGCACGCATTGTCGTAATTGTGAATGATGAAGCCATCACCAATGCTGACATTGAAGACCGCATGAACCTCATTTTCATGAGTACGGGCCTTCAAGCAACTGAGGCTGCGCGCAAAAATGTGCGCGAACGCGTGATAAAAAACCTTATTGAAGAAAAACTGCAGCTGCAGGAAGCCAAGCATAACGGTATTGATATTGAACGCGCCGAGATTGAAAAAGCCATCGGCATGGTAGCAACGCAGAACCGCCTGACGGTCAACGACATGAACGCGATGATGCAAAAAGCCCGTGTGCCGCGCGAAACATTGGTGGAGCAGATCAAGGCAACCCTGTCATGGACCAAAGTGATCCAACGCGTGCTCCGCCCACAGGTTGAGGTTGGCGATGATGAAGTGAGCGCGGTACTTGAACGCATCAAAACCTATGAAGGCAAGCCCGAATATCTGATGAGCGAAATTTTCCTCAACATCGATAACCCGGCTGATGAAACAAAAATTCAGGAACTTGCCCAAAGTCTTATTACGCGCATGAATGAAGGCACGCCCTTTACCGCCCTTGCGCAACAATTTTCCAAAGGCACTGGCGCGCTCAATGGCGGCGATCTTGGCTGGGTCCAGCCGGGTCAGCTCACGGGGGAACTTGATAAAGCCGCACAAGCGCTTGGCAAAGGCCAGATATCTGCGCCCGTGCGCATGCCCGATGGTTTTCACATTCTTGCCAAGCGCGATGAGCGGATTATCAGCGCCGTTGATCCGCGCGCAATTGTTGTGCATTTGCGCCAAGCCAATTTCGCATTGCAAAGCCGCAGCCTTGCAGATGCGCAAACCGATATTGATAAATTCCGCAGCAGCGTAACATCGTGCGGCGCGCTGACCTCGCGCATCAGCCAGTATCCGGATTGGTCCGCAGCGGATATGGGCGAAAAACGCATTGGCGAATTGCCTCCATGGCTTTCGCAGATGGTGCAGACATTGCCTGTTAACACGCCAAGCCCGGTTATGGAAAAAAATGGCTATGCAATCATTTTATATGTGTGTGAACGCAATGATAGCGGCGCAGATCGCAACGCCATCCTTGCATCGCTGGGTAATGAAAAACTTGAATTACAAGCCCGGCGCCTGCTGCGTGATTTGAAGCGTTCGGCCTCGATTGAAATGCGGGAATAATGCCAGGAATAAATGTTTAAATTTTTAAAACTAAAGCCAACCGTTTCACGCAACCAGAAACCCATCAGCATCAGCATGGGCGAACCCGCAGGCATTGGTGCAGAATGCTTGTTCAAAAGCTGGCTTGCGCGGCGCACGTTTAATCTTCCCGCATTTTTTCTCGTGGGTGATGCGAAATTTACTGCAAAGCAGGCCCGCGCCCTGCACCTTCCGGTTCCCATCAAGGCAATTGCACATCCATCAGAAGCAGATGCAGTGTTTGATCATGCGCTGCCCGTTTATGCCCTGCCATTAAATGCCGATGTCAAACCGGGCATGGCCGATCCATCCAATGCATCGGTCGTGCTTGATAGCATTAAAATTGCGACAGGCTTCGTGCTGAGCGGCGATGCCAGTGCGATTGTCACGCTTCCTATTCATAAAAGCACGCTCTATCAATCTGGTTTTAGTTTTCCCGGCCATACTGAATATCTCGCCAGCCTGTGCAACAGCACCAAGGCAACCGTGATGATGCTGGAGATTGAAGGGCTGCGCGTTGCGCTCTGCACCATCCATGTCTCGCTCAAAGATGCAATTGGTAAAATCACAACCAGCCTGATTGTCAATCAAACGCTAACGGTCGAGCGCGCGATGCGCCATATGTTCGGCATTCAAAAACCACGCATTGCGATTGCCGCCCTCAACCCGCATGCGGGTGAACAAGGCGCAATGGGCCTTGAAGAAATTGAAGTGATTACGCCAGCTGTCGAGCAATTAAAAGAACGCGGTATTAATGTTAGCGGCCCCTATCCTGCGGACACCATGTTCCACCCCGGCGCGCGCGCGCAATATGATTGCGCAATCTGCCTTTATCATGATCAAGGGCTGATCCCGATCAAAACGCTCGATTTCCATGGCGGCGTGAACATCACGCTCGGCTTACCAATTGTGCGCACCTCGCCCGATCATGGCACGGCGCTTGATATTGCAGGCAAGGGGGTTGCTGACCCGGCCAGCCTCATCGCCGCGCTCAAACGTGCGGAAAATTTGTCGAGCGCATGGGCTGCTTACAAGATTGCAAAAGCATGAGCACCGTTAAAAAAGACCAGCCGCCCTTGCGCGAAGTCATCGCCAAGCATGATCTCAAGGCCAAGAAAAGTCTGGGCCAGCATTTCCTGCTTGATCTTAACATCACGCGGCGCCTTGTGCGCGAGGCAGGTGATTTAACAGGTATCACGGCAATTGAAATCGGCCCGGGGCCCGGCGGCCTTACGCGTGCGCTTATGGAAAGCCCAGCAAAGAATATTGTGGCGATTGAGAAAGATGATCGCTTCATCACCGCGCTCGCCCCGCTATGCGAGGATGGCCGCGTGCGTATTATTCACGCTGATGCATTGGAAATTGACCCCGCCACCATCACCCCCGCACCGCGCGCAATCCTTGCCAACCTTCCCTATAATGTGGGCACGCTGCTGCTCGTCAACTGGCTGCAACGCGCGCAGGACTATGAATTCTTCGCGCTCATGTTCCAAAAAGAAGTCGCAGAGCGCATTACCGCAAAAGTAGACAGCAAAGCCTATGGCCGCCTTAGCGTGCTGTGCCAATTCTGCTGCGATGTGGAATATGCCTTCACCATCCCCGCGCGCGCCTTCACCCCGCCACCCAAAATCGATAGTGCTGTTGTAGTACTGCGCCCGAAAAAAGCACCCTACCCAGTTTCAGTGGAAGCATTGGAAGCGGTGACGAAAGATGCCTTTGGTCAACGCCGCAAAATGCTGCGTAGTATTTTTAAAGGCAAGCTTAGTGAAGAACAGTTTGAGGCCATAGGCATTAGGCCCGAAGCACGCGCAGAAGAATTAAGCGTGGAGGATTTTATCAAACTGACGAAGGCCATGCGATAACAATAAACACCTCGTCATTGCGAGGAGGCCCTTAGGCCGACGCGGCAATCCATACTTGCTTTCTACCCACATATTTCATGAAACAAGTCTTTCCATTCCGGATTAGTTTTTTCGATCAGTTTAATCTTGTCACTACGTGAGCCTGCCTTGATTTGTTTCTCGCGCGCGATAGCAGTCAACATGTCTTCATAAACCTCGTAATAGACAAGATTTTTACATCCATATTTTGCAGCAAAACTTCGAACCTGATTATGTTTATGCTTGTAGATACGCTCTACAAGATTTGATGTAACACCCGTATAAAGCGTTCCATGTTTTTTATTTGTCAGAATATAAACAGCTGGCTGTTTCATGCGCTTTTATGGATTGCCGCGTCGGCCTAAAGGCCTCCTCGCAATGACGATGTGTTTCTACTTATAGCCCATCCTGCAAACGCTTAACAAAATCCGACAGGCCTTCTTGCCGACGGCGCTTGAGGCGCTCACTTTCCAGAATGGAGCGCACCTTGGCAACGGATTCACCAATATCATTATTCATAATCACATAATCATATTCGGCCCAATGGCTCATTTCATCTGATGCCTTTGCCATACGTTCTTTAATCACCGCATCATCATCCTGTGCGCGGGCAATCAAACGGCGCTCCAACTCTTTGGATGATGGCGGCAAGATAAATACGCTCACAAGATCTTCGCGTGCTTTTTCTTTAAGCTGCTGCGTGCCTTGCCAGTCAATATCGAACAATACATCCCCGCCCGCATGCAGCGTGAGATCCACCGGTTCCTTGGGCGTGCCATACATATTGCCAAAGACGCGCGCATACTCCAGAAACTGCCCACGATTGATCATCAGGTTGAATTCTTCTTCCTGGGTAAAATGATAATCAACGCCCGCAACTTCCCCTGGGCGCTTTTTGCGCGTGGTGCAGGAAATCGACATATTGACATTGGGATCAGATTGCAAAATGGCGCGGGAAATCGTGGTCTTGCCTGCACCCGATGGGGATGAAAGAACCAGCATTAAACCGCGCCGCTTGATTTCGCCGAAAGAATAGGTTGATGTCATGGCTT
>RGZA01000190.1 GCA_010031785.1 Alphaproteobacteria bacterium | reverse complement strand
GCACAAAACAAAGTGAGCACAAGCCATGAAGCTGCGCCTAGATTTCTGATTGGTGTATACAAGATATATTTTATCATTCTCGTCTCAAATTCAAAACGAGATGATTCTACAGCGAGTTAACCAGAAAAACAAAAGAAAGCTTTGGGGGCTTTTGTTTAGTTAAAAAGCGCGTCAATATCAGCTTGCGATGTTCCTTGGCCGGAAAGCTGCGGGCCATTGAGCAGATCCTGCGGGCTAGGCTCATCTTTCTTGCCGGCGTCGTTAGCAGCTGCTTTGGCTTCTTCAGGCGTTCCGAACAAGTCGTTGAGCTTGTCTACGCGTTCTTCAATGCTGTTGAGAAGCTTAATAACTTTGGTCAGGCGTTGCCCCGAAATATCCTGAAAATTGCAGGCTTCATAGATGCGCGTGGTGGCATCCATAATTTGCTGTTCTTTTTCGCCGCCGATGCCGCCCGCCGCTGATTGAATGGCGTCTGCCGAGTCCATGATGGTGTTGCTGGCTTCTTCGGTGGCTTTGATAACTGCGTCCAGATGCATGGATGCATCGTTGATGGCGTCATCGCTTTTCTCGCTCGCAGAGATTGCAAAAATTTCTTCTTTTGCCGTGTCAATATAGGTTGCAAGACGTGCGATTTCTTCCCGCATAGCCTTGTCATCAGCGCTAACGCCGATAGCCAGCGGCTTACCCGCTACGCTACTAAAAATTTCGCTGACATCCTGAAGGCTGATGCCGCCCTTTTGGTCACTAACACTGAGCAGCTGCTTGAGCAGTTCACGCCCAAGTTCCATTTGTACATCGGTCATATAAAGGTTCTCCAGATTACTAAAATTCGCCAAGAACGCTAGTGAGTTTTGTTTTTAGCGTTTCTGCATTAAAGGGTTTCACAATGTAGTTGCTTACGCCCGCTTGCTTGGCCACGATGATATTCTCCGGCTTGCTTTCTGCGGTCACCATGATGAACGGTGTGCCCTTTGCCTTCGCATCAGCACGCACGAGTTTCAGTAGGTCGATGCCGGTCATAGGCTCCATGTTCCAATCGGAAATAATGAGAGCAAAATTTTTCTCCTGAATTTTTTTGAACGCCTCGCCGCCATCGGCCGCTTCGTCAACATTTTCAAAGCCGAGCTGCTTAAGCAGATTGCGAATGATGCGGCGCATGGTGTTATAATCATCCACCACGAGGATACTCATATTTTTATCGACAGCCATAAACCCAGTTTCCTTGAGAAGTGATATTGAACTTACACCCTCACGCTAACAAAGATGTTTTAATGGAAGGTTAAGAGCGTGAAAGAAATTTGCAGTAGTATGTTTTTGACTCAATTGTGGGGCATAAAAAAATATTGCCTGCGCCGCGCCGCAAATGGCCTCAATGTCAATGGAAAAACGCTATTTTGGAAAATAAAAAAACATTGACTATCTTTTGGCTTCACAATTGAGTCAATGTTTTTTATAATCATTTCTTGCATGGGATGTGTCCCATGCCTCCGCCCCCAGCATTTTATTCAGGAAAACCTTGAAAAAGCTGCTGTCCGCGCCGAGTGGCAAATATGCCACGATTGAAAACTTTTTTCAGAAAGGAACGGTGATACCATGACTATTCAAGCTCATATTGATTCGTTGTCAGAAAAGCGCGCACAACTGAAAGAGCGCATCAGCCAAGAGATGAACCACCCATCCCCCGATTTTGCTGCCATTACCGAACTGAAAAAACAAAACCTCGCCCTTAAACAAGAAATGCATCGCTTGCTCATTGCCCTGAACGAAGGCAGCTCACAAACGGGCTAGCCGCCGCGGGTGTTCGCACGCAAACAAAAACACCCGGCCAGAGATGGTCCGGGTGTTTTTTATGAATAGCCAAGATGATAGAAAAATTACTCTGCCAATTTTTTAAGCTTATAAAGCACATCCAGCGCGTCACGCGGGGTGAGGGCGTCGGGATTGATAGATTTCAACGCTTCCAAAATTCCCTCTCCCGCT
>RGZA01000189.1 GCA_010031785.1 Alphaproteobacteria bacterium | reverse complement strand
TGTAAGAAGGGTGCTCCTGTCAAGGGGTGCAAGTGCAAGTGTGCGACCTGCAAACCTAAGAAGAAGTAACAATTAAAGCCTCCGCTAAGGGGCTTTTTTTGTTATCCTAGTAATAAGCCCATGCGGGGCTTGAAAGACCTTGCGAAGACCTTGCCTACTCCGTCAGGAGATTGCGATGAAGCCCTTATCTACGCCTGAGCAGTTTCTTACAGGCGTTATAGAGTCTGAGCAAGAAAAGCGCTGGCTTCCTTGGGCAATAGTCGCGGCGGCATTGTTTATTCGTGGGGTCAGGCGCCGATGAGTGATTTATATTTTAAAGCCTTGAATAAAACTGTTGAAAACAACAGCGATCATCTGTTAGCGGTATTTACTAAAAAAGCGCTTATTTCCGGATGGCCTGAAGATTTAGTAAGCAAAATTGGTGTCAAGATAGTTGACGGAAATATCGCTATCACCCATGATCAAAAACTTACTCAGACCATATCTGATCTTGAGTACGGAACGACGAGCACCCCGCCTAGGGCCGCTATGCGTAATTTTGCGGCAGAACTTGATGCTCATTTACTAGACATATTAGTCGCCTGTGGAATTGACGCTATGTTTAAACGGCAGGTGTTCTCATGACTATTATTCTTGCCGAAGATAAGGCGCTGAAATCCTATTTGCAGGGCATGAAAGTGCAGGACGAAAAAGTTGCGGACCGCGCTGTCAAAGTCTGGTATGGGTATCCGGATGTTGAGATTCGCTCTCAGGAGTTTCCTTTTGTTGTGATAGACCTAATCGGCATACGCCCCGCCAATGACCGGCAGCACTCAGGACTCATTGTGGACTCTGATCTTCAAGGCACAATCTCTCCTACGCCGGGAGTATCTTACACTTACGAAATGCCGGTAGCGTATGACTTAGATTATCAAGTCTCAGCATATTCTCGCCATCCTCTTCATGACAGGGCAATTGCCTTCCAGCTCATGCAAAAATTTCCATCCAAGTATGGGTTCTTGCCGGTACCTAATGATTTAGGTACCGAAACTGCCTATCGGCACATGTTTGTTCTATCAATTACCAAACGGGACACGGCAGACAACGTGACTGGCGCACGAAGGCTGCTTAATACTGTGTACACTATTAGGGTACTTAGTGAGATGAGCCCTGTCACAGCAGTGGGCGGCGCCCCGCAAATTGACAGAGTATTCATTAATGACCCTTCGTTAAACGACACGATTCCCACTGACCTACAGATTGTCTGACCCTAGGAGAAGAAATGCCTTCGTACAATAAGCCGGGAGTCTACTCAGAAGAGACTCTCATGAATACCCCTGCTGCTGTGACTTCTGATTCTGGGCAGACATCAGTAGTATTTATTGGGGTCACTGATCGTGGCCCCACTACCAAAGTTGGTAATAATATTATTGGCGTACCTACCCTAGTCTCTGGGTGGAACGACTTTGTTAATAAGTTTAGTTATGGCTCATCTAATGATATTTTTTCAGCCGTATCCGCAACCACATCAGCAGATATGCGATACGCGCTGCACACGTTCTTCCAAAATAACGGGAGCAGAGCTTATGTTACTCGCGTCGTTAATACAGACGCCGCAGCCGGTAGTTTTGCACTTCTTGCGCAGGGTGCTACCGCCACATCAGTAACAACCACTGTTACGGCATCAACAGTCACAGGCGGTATTCAAATTAATTTGTCTACTGGCGTCAACGGTTTGACCGCAGGATCGTTTGTTACCTTAAGCGGGCTTAACGCATCTGCTGCGGCAGCCAATAAAACATGGGTCATCGGCACGGCAACTAGCTCTTCTCAGTTTACTGTAACAGCTACTGGAGTGTCTTCAATTGCATCGACTGCAACCGCTAATGCCACTGCCGCGTTTATTTTTGCTACCGCTGCATCTCCCGGCATTGTGGTGTCAGCTAAAGATGTCGGTTCATGGAGCAATAATCTTTTTGTTACGGCAACATCCAGTAACAT
>RGZA01000188.1 GCA_010031785.1 Alphaproteobacteria bacterium | reverse complement strand
AGCTGCGCCGCGCGTATCGCCGCGACATAACCGCCGGGACCGGAACCAATAACGATGAGATTGTAGGTGGGCATGGGGAATCCTTCTAAATTTATGGATTCTAATAAACCTAAAAAATTATAAGGTCGAGGATTTTATAACTATTTCCCACCTAAAGCTAGAGCACTTCTAGTGCTCAAAAATCTAAGCCTTGGCCCCCAGCTGCGATCTTTTAAGGGGGTATCTTCAAAAATACGACCAACTGAACTGTTTCCCTGCAGTGGATCTGCAACATACTTGTCAAGCAAGTTTCGAGGTAAAGGTGAGTATTCAGCTTGAGGATTATAGTCTGGAGCTGCGCTCCGTATAGCTAAAATAACCGAGACAATTTCTCTTACTACCTGTTCCGGTGAATGTGTCACATCTGGCCTGTAAACAATACAATGGTCATTCAAAGTAGAAACAACCTGATCTCTTATTAAACCAGCGGCATGCATGAGTTTCATTTGTTCTAAGGTTGGGCCAAAGAAATACGAAGCAGTGCCTGTTTGTGGATTCTGGAAAACAGCATCAATTATCAATAGTTTCTTCTTACTGAACGGCTGGTGAATGCCAAGATTAGTCATCACGGTTGCGTCTTCTACGAGAGTGCCTAGCCCACCCCAGAAGCTTACTAAAAGATCACCAGCACTAATTAATCCATCAGTTCTAAGTCCTAAACGAGCATCAGAAATATCTTCTAGATTCTGGCGGATGCAAAGGGTGTATCCTGGCTTAAGTGGCAATCCCTCTTTATCAATTAAGCCTTGCGTAATAACAAATCGAAGCAGACGATCATTTTGAGAAGCACCATAAGCCCATTGTCCCATATAACCTGTCGTATCATCAGGTTGCAGACCCTTCCAATTTCCGCCTCCGCTTATAAGCGGTAAATTAATCGTAAATTCTCTGTCAATTGCACCTAACGCAACAGCAGTATCTCTTACAACTTGGCGCATGAAAGCTGATTTGCCAGGAGAACTGGCCATGAATGCGCAAACGCCGAAGTCATTAGGTTTTAATTTTAATTTGCGTCTAACCTCCTCAGGGGTTCCGAGGTTGCCAACCGGTATAACATTCATGCCAGATTCGCTGTAACGTGCGCAAATTTCCTGTAACGCAGCCTTTAGAATTGAAGCTTTTCTCTGTTGTTTCATATTATCCTCTCAATTAAGATTAAGGGTTGTAAATCGTTGAGCTAGGTCGATTGTTCTGATGCCAGCTTGACGGAGAATTGCTTCAGCTGCCGCGTTATCAGTAACTCTTGTGAATTTTCCACCGTTCATGCTGTGGTAAAAAATTGACTTAGGCCTGTGTTCAGCAATGACAGGTGCGCAGTCCACGCAAGTGGGTGGCGGCGTGATGACAATAATGTCACTTAGCACTTGCTGTGTTTTAGCCGCATCACTCAAAGCGTGATTAAAGTTTGTAATACGCCATTGAGTCATCTGGATTTGGGCAAACATCCAGGCTTCAGCCAACGCATCGCGGCGGACGCGCTTAGATGCCTTACCCGGAAGTTTTTCCCAAAACTCTTGTTTTATTTGGTGGTACTTGGTGTTTCGTTCTTTGCTAATTGATTTTTCGTCAAGTAAAATGCCGATACCGATAAGTTTGGCAATCAATTTACGGATGCCGTTGCGTTCGGCACAAACGATAATACCACGCCGCAATCCTTCTAACATATAATCGGCGCGGCGCTTAACGCCATCAGGAATTCGGTTAACTTCAACTGCGATCAGCTCACCGGTGCTTGCGGAAACAAATAAGGCTGAAACACCCTTATCCTTATGCGGATGGTCGCTGAGGTGGGTAGTGGCAATGGCCAGCTGATACCAAGCCAAGATTGCCTCAGGCTTGTCTAACCACTTCACGCCATAAGCTTCGGTGATGCGCTGGCCGAGCTGATAAATTTTCGGAAGGTTGTCTTTGCGAAACGCTTTAACTTTTGGCAGGAATTTAT
>RGZA01000187.1 GCA_010031785.1 Alphaproteobacteria bacterium | reverse complement strand
TTGGGACATTACCCGTTTTGTTTACCTTCTCACTACATCGAATGAGCGAAGGGACTACTGGTTGAATATTTTTATATCTGGAAAGGAAGGACAGCGCTCTTTTATGGAAAGTGAAGAACTCCGACGTTTTGATTTACTTCCCAAGGAAATGAAAGTGTATTGCGTTGCGTCTATGGACGGGTGGCATAATCCGATGGATTATATGCTTTCCAAGTCATGGGCAACTATGATGCACGAGCATTTAGCGAAGGCAGGCCGCTATCCTTTGCTGATACAGCGCGAAGTGAAGAAAGAGCAGGTCTTCGCGTATATGCGCGTATCTGAATTGGATATTGCTATTGTTATGGATCCTGAATGGATCGAAAACACTTCCGATTATGTAATGCAAAAAAACTTCCCACAATCATGAAAGATTTAGCGAGTAAACTGATTGCCTACATGAAATCGCGCGGGGACGTGGTTTTCGAAAAGGACGGCGCACTGAACATTGTCTACTTGGAAGGCGCCAATATTGATGGCACTGAAAACGCAGACAAACCGGATGGCTGGAATGATGTGCGCTATCTGGTCCGGCACTTCAACGGTTATCCCGAAATGCTATTTGCTCAAATTGCCACTACCGAGCCTGGTGTGGCGCCTACGCATAGCGCTGCAGCCCGCAAGCGGGGCGGAATTGGCCGTATCATTCTTGGACAGCAAAAAGGCTGGAAAATGGGGTTTCATAAAGGAGACGTGAATCATCCTGCTTTGGTCCAATGCGCTGAACTACTTGTCCACCGTGACGTGAACGAGGACTACCGTCGCACTGGCGATCCGATTAAGCGCGTTTCTGGACTGAATCAGCACGGCACCCGCATTGGCTATGATGGCGATAACGTGGGGAATTGGAGCGAAGCCTGTTTGGTGGGAAGAATTTTTAATCGCCATTTAGAATTCATCGCGCATGTGAAAAACAGTCCTGAATACCAGACCGATGAAAACCATGTATTTCACACGGCAGTATATGGCGCTGACGATTTCAATGCCTGGATAAAGAAAAACTATCCTGCCAATGCTATTTAAAGACGAATGCCGATTTGTTGGCGTTCCGCTCGTTCCTGCTACCAAGGAAAAGATGCCCCCCAAGGGCGTAGAATGGACCAGGTGGCGCGATCAGGGCGTGAGCGATGCTGAATACGATGCGGCTTTCAATAATGCTCCAAACTTCGCTGTAATGTGCGGGGAATGGGAATTGATTGACGTGGATATCAAGAACGATTTCGAAAGAAAGATCGTGCAGGAATTTGATGCGGCTTTGCGGGCAGAATTGGATCCAGCGCTTTATGATTCTTTGGTGAAGGAAACTACGCCATCAGGCGGCTTCCATTACTGGTATCGGGTAGATCCTACTTGTAAGCGAGCCAACACGGTTTTGGCAAACAAGGGATATGACGATGCGATGGAATTTGAGACGGGCCGCTTATTTGGAGCGATCATCGAAACTCGCGGCCATGGCGGGATCGGGTTATGCTGGCCATCACTTGGGTATGACCAGGTGGCGCATAGTGTGATGAATGCGCCCATCATTTCGGAAGGCGAAAGGGATTTGATCTGGATGATTGCAATGGGCTTCAACTCGTACATCAAAGAAGCGGAAAATCAGCAAACGATCATCTTCCAGGATGGTAAGCGGCCAGGGGATAAGTATAGCGAAGAAATTGGCGTCTTTGAAATTGTGGCGATGCTGGAACATGAAGGCTACCGGGCGATCAGAAATACGGCAACGCACGTTTTTTTCAATCGGCCTGGCGCGAAGAATAAAACAAGGGTGGATGCGACGCTGAATAAAAGCATGCGGCTTTTCTATTGCTTCTCAACTTCGATATCGCAGTTTGATGCTGGGAAGGGATATAAGTTCTTTAGTCTGTACGCCATATTCAAGCACAGGGGCGACTACAAGGCTGCTGCGCGTTCTTTAGCGGCTTCGGGCTATTCTGATAAGCCAAACGAGCAAGTGAGCTCTCAAAGCGAAATAGCAGCCCAGGAAAAAAGCGAATGGGAGCAAATTAGATCTAGCGCTTTTGATATCACCAAGAAGCCTACGACCGAGTACAATATCTT
>RGZA01000186.1 GCA_010031785.1 Alphaproteobacteria bacterium | reverse complement strand
AGTTGATATAATTCCATGATTTCCAAGTCATCCCTATCAACATTATTTATTGACGAGCGTGAACGCTGGTTCCTCTGGCTGCCGGTGTTTGTGGGCTGTGGAATTGGGCTATATTTTAGCTGGGGCTTTGAGCCTATGCTGTGGGCATGCATTGTGCCCGCCATTCTTTCATTGTTGCTGGTCATTTTGCTGCGGCACGCCACATTTCTGTATGGGCTGGTTGCCTTGTTGGCTTTTACCTCTGGCCATCTTGCAGCAAAAATCGAAACCCTGCTGATTACCCAGCCGATGTTAAATCGCGATATGGAACGTGCGGAGGTCACGGGCCGCGTGATGGTGATCAACCACTTGCCTGATGGTTATCGGTTATGGCTTGAAGATGTGCAGATCGAGGGCGTGTTGCAAAAAGATACACCACGCAAAATCCGCGTGAAGGTCAAAAGCCAAAAAGAAATCCCCTATCCCGGCGATTGGGTTGTGCTGCGCGCATCGCTTTATCCGCTATCGCGGCCAGCGGAGCCGGGCGGTTTTAACTTCCGACGCTATGCGTTTTTCCAAGGCTTTGGTGCAACTGGCTATACGCTTGCACCGTGGCGCAAGGCCGAAGGCATGCCACCCAGCATGATGCAGGAAGTCGCGTTGTTTTTTGAACGCGTGCGTGTGAGCATTAATCAAAAACTCTATGCTCAAGGCAAGGACCGCAATATTGCTGTTGCATCCGCGCTGATCAGTGGCGATCAATCCACGATTGATAAAGGCACGATGCAATCAATGCGTATCTCCGGCATCTCGCATATTTTATCGGTATCGGGGCTGCATATTACGCTTGTGGCGGGGATTGTGTTTTATACGCTGCGCGCATTGATGGCTTTAATCCCATGGCTTGCCTTGCAATTTCATATCAAGAAAATTGCCGCGTTTTTTGCGCTGCTGGCGGCGATGTTTTATACCTTCATGTGCTCAGCGCCGATTCCTGCGGTGCGCTCCCTGCTGATGAGCAGTCTGATTTTGATCGCGGTGATGGTGGATCGCCGCGCCTTATCAATGCGGCTTGTCGCCTTTGCGGCGCTCGTCAGCCTGATGATATCGCCGGTATCCTTATTTGATCCGAGCTTTCAGCTTTCCTTTGGTGCGGTAATGGCGTTGATCGCTGCATTTGAACATAACGAGATAAAATTGATGCGGCGTTTTGAGCATGCAGGCTGGCTTGGCAAGGTGAAGGATTTTCTGCTCGGCTCCATGGCATCCTCGGTTGTGGCCAGTATCGCAACCATGCCGTTCATTCTGTATTATTTCCAGCAAGTCAATTGGTATGGCGTGATTACGAATTTGATCGCGGTGCCACTCAGCACGTTTCTTATTATGCCACTCGCCGTTGTAACTGCGCTTGCCATGCCGTTTGATCTGCAGCATTGGCCGATTATCGGCATGAATGAGGGCATTAAATGGATGATCAACAGCGCGGAGTTTGTATCGCAATGGCCGGGCGCTGCGACCTATCATCCGGCGATGCCATTTTATGCGTTGCTGCTGGTGACCTTTGGCGGCTTGTGGGTGTGTTTATGGAAAAAACGTTGGCGTT
Organism: Alphaproteobacteria bacterium; assembly: GCA_010031785.1. Lineage (GTDB taxonomy): Bacteria > Pseudomonadota > Alphaproteobacteria > UBA9219 > RGZA01 > RGZA01. The sequence goes on along the minus strand of RGZA01000186.1, from coordinate 519 downwards.
TTTTGGGGCTCATACCCTTTGTGCTCGGATCGCTCACTTTTCTCATCACGCCACGCCCGGATGTGTTTGTTGCCGATGATGGCATCACGCTTGCGGTGCGCTTGGCTGATAATCGCCTTGCGGTACGCAGCAAAAGCCTTGAGGATTTCACGGTGCAGAGCTGGCTGCAGCGCAATGGCAAATATGCCGGTGATTTTACGCAGATGGATAACTGGTTTGATGTGATGGAAACGGGCGGGGTGGAGGATATTCAATGCAGCGGGGCGGTATGTATCCTAACGCGCCACACTCATCGCATCGCATTCCCGATGAATAAGGAAGCGTTAGCAGGATTATGCGCGAGCGCTGATCTGATTATCGCTGCAACATCTGCATCTGCAAGCGAATGTCCTGAGAAAACCATCACCCCGCAAACAGCAGAGCAGGGCGGCGCCTATGCATTATTTGTGAATGCGGATGGTATTATTACCAAGCGCAGTGATCTGAATGATCAGCGGCCATGGTCGAGCGCCATTGCTA
>RGZA01000185.1 GCA_010031785.1 Alphaproteobacteria bacterium | reverse complement strand
CCCCTGCTGGATCAATTGCAGTATTGAAATTATCGGGTGTTATGCGCTCGCAAGATGGTTTGAGCAGTAACGGTATTACTTCGCTCGTTAACGATTTGCGGGCCGCATACGCGAACGAAAATATTACGGCTGTTATCCTGGAAATTAATAGCGGCGGCGGTGAAGCAACAGCCGGGGACATGCTGAAAAACGCTATTCAAGAACGGAATAAGCCCGTTTTGTCGTATGGCTGGTTTGTGGCAAGCGCGGCATATATGGCAGCAGCCGCAACTGATGAAATCATAGCATCTTCACAGCAAGCGCAATTTGGCAGTATTGGCGTTCTTTTTTCGCTTTCCAAAGGGTTTTTGGAGGCATACACCAATGAGCAGATAGACATTTATGCCGAACAATCTACCCAAAAGAATGCCGCATTCCGGGCCGCTCAAAACGGCGACTTTTCAAAATACCAACAACTTGCAACCGAATACGCTACCGTTTTTCACAACGAAGTAATGGCTATGCGAACGCTCAAAGGCAACGAAGGGCGTATTAAATCAACACTCGACGGCTCTATGTTTTTCGCACAGGAAGCGAAAAGCAGGGGGCTTGTGGATAACATAGGAAACTTTAACCTTGCGCTTGACCGCGCCCAACGTTGGGCAAAGAAAAAGCGCATGTAACACCAAAAAAATCAATCTGCAATGTGGAACATCGCAACATCTAAATTCTACTCTGATATAATGACCAAACTGACGTCATTTTTCGGACTTGACCCTGAATCAGCAACGGAGGCCGAAATTGACCAGGCTTTGCAAAACGTCAAAAGCATTCCCGAAATTGAAGCAGCCGCAACATTGAAAGCGCAAGCAGACAATGAAGCAAAGTTTACCGAAATTTCAGAGCGCATGACAGCAATGGAGGGATTAATCGAATCGCTCAAAGGCGAAAAAGAAGCGGCCGAACAAATCGCAAGTGAGGCAGCCGAAAAATTGACAGCAGTTGAAGCGGAAAAGGAAAGCAAGGCAGCCGAAAATGCGGACTTGTCAAAAAAGATCGCAACGCTTGCGGGTGAAATTTCAAGTTTGAAAGCAGGAAAGCCGATTGACAAAAACGAGGGCGACGGCGGCGAACAATTTCAGGGCAAAGTAACAAAAACGGGCGCTGTGGTGATTTCCGCATCTGAAATGGATGACCGCTACGGATTCAAAGCAGCGAAGTAATAACAACAACGGGAAACCAAAAAACTAAAAAACACTATGCAAACATTCAATGGTTCCTTTTTGCCTTCCGTAGTTGTTGGCAACGGCGGCATCGAACTTTCTGGCAGCGGCATGACGCGTATGCTTAGCGTACCAACACGCAGCGCCTTGAATATTTTTAACAAAATCGCAATCCGGGAAACCAATTTGGCTACCGATGCTTTGGGCCTATACTCATTCTTGAAAGTAGGAACAGATAAAAAAGCGCGGGTTGCTTCCGTGAAACCAGGCCAGCACCTTTTGCGCGCTCGCACAAACGGCTGTGCATGGTCACCATCGGGCAAAGTGCGTTTGAATACTGATGTATTTGATACTTGTCCGGTTGAATATATGGGCGAAGAATGCCCCGATGCTTTTTGGGGTGATTGCCTTGAGGGTATTTTCGGCACCGTAAATAACAACGATGTGCGCAATTTGCAAGCAAATGCCGAAACACAGACTTTCTTGCAATTGCTTTTGGACGCGGTTTATACCGGGCTTGGTAACTCTTTCAGTGCATTGTACAATTTCGGTAACAGCACTCTGATTACCAACTCTGATACAAACGGTTTGTACCTGAACAACGGCACTGCTCCTGAAGATTGGGCAAACTACAAAGCGCAACAAATGGACAGCGGTACATGCGCTGGCATCATTTCGCAGTTGGACGGACTGAAGTCACAGGGCGTTCCACAGTTCGCGTTGAGCATCGCAAGCAGCGACATTTCCGCAACTGGCGACTACACGGGCGATATTCAAGACTTGATCGCACAACTCGAAAAGAACGCGAAACCTGTCCTGAAATCAATGATTAAGAACGGATACCGGACCGGAACGCGCTATGTGCGCCCTATCTTGTTGCTCACTGAGGCGCTTTTCCGTGCTTTGGAAGATTTTTTAATCAGCACA
>RGZA01000184.1 GCA_010031785.1 Alphaproteobacteria bacterium | reverse complement strand
TATATTATTAATATAACCTATTATTTCTTGTTCAGAACTCTCATTAATACATTTTACTATATTTAATGTAGAGTCATTAGATTCTGTTGATTCAAATGTAAATATGTTAGAAATATCAGGGAATTGAAAAATATTAGAAAGTTGAAATGGCATTTTAATTATACTTAATAAAATTTTAATTTATTAAATTTTTAATTTATTATATTTTATATAAGTATATATGTCCGCTAATCCTAATCTTAAATTAAATATATTAAATGACAGTTCCACACAAATATTTACCATAAATCAAACATCCGGAATTAACTCAAATCTCATCTCACTATATACTAATACAACCACATCTACTAATAGTACTTCTGCTAGTTTTGTTTTATCTGGAGGATTAAGTATATCATCTACAGCAAATGCTACAAGTATTACACGTGGAGGAGCTCTAACAATTGCTGGAGGTATGTCTGTAAATAATGATTCTTATGTTGGAGGCACTATTTTTACATCTTCATTATCAAGTGGCTCTTTATTTAATACAAATCAAACAACTACAAATATTGTTACGACTGCTATAAGTGCTAGTACATTAATTGGTACAACTCTGTCAACAGCAAATGTTTATTCTTCTTTATGTACTATTAGTAATCTAGTTGGTACTACATTAAGTTCAAGTAATTTAATCGTAACTAATATTAGTGCTTCTAATTATGCTGGTTTAATTAATAAAGTCTGGAATACACACGACCAAGGTATAAGTAATAATACTATTGGTAGTGCAACACCTGCTTATTATAAATTAGCTACTTTAAGTACAACAGGTGATGGTAGTAATGGTGCTAATTTAACACTCGATGGTTATATAAGTCAATTTAATAATATTAAGATAGGGTTTAATATATTGATATCTTCAAGAGGTGGATTAAACATAATTGGAACAGCACAAGGAAATAGTATAGCTAATTTGATAACAACTGGAGATATAGCTATATATACGGAAACAAATGGAACATTTAGTGTATATGCTGTCAAAAAGAATCAATTTTTAAGTTGGGATATTAGAACAGGTGGTGGTTTAGGTGTTACATTATTTGAACCATCTACAACAAATACTACATCTCCAACTGGTACATTAACAACATCATCTGTTCTATCATCTGTAAATACAATAATTAATAATGGATTAATGGGTATTGGTACTACAAGTCCATCTACTAGTGTACATATATATAATAATGCTCCTGTACTACGTATTCAAGATAATACAGATAGTACTGTTCCAGACATAGCTGGAAGATTAGAATTAGTACAAACAAATGGTACAGGATTAAGAATTACATATGATGGTGCTGCAGATATAACACGTTTTGACCAACTTTCTGTTGGTATTACAAATGGAGGATTATTAACTATATCAAATGGTGGTTCTACACAATCTAGAATAGGAATTGGTAATACATCACCAGTAACTAGTTTAGATGTATCGGGAGGATGTAGAATAACTGAAACCATAACTGCTGCGACGTTAGTTGGTACAACTCTTTCAACAGCAAATATTTATGGTTCTTTAGGAACTGTAAGTAATTTTGTTGGCACAACTTTAAGTGCTGGAACTTTACTCGCTACTATTTCGACGATACCAAATATTGTTCATACAAATATTACCACTAGTTCAATTATAGTTGCAAGAACAACATCCGCTCCATCAATTATTCTTACGAATTCAGATCCATGGCAAAGTGAATTTAGAATTGACAATACCTCTATGGGAGGAACTGGTGGTACGTATTCATTCCTAGTTGGTGGAACAGGTAACACAACTGGTGTTGGTGTAGGTCCTGGTAATTTTGGTATATATGACAATAGTGCTAGTACATTTAGATTAATTATTAGTACATCTGGTAATATCGGTATTAATACTTCAACTCCATCTACTAGATTAGATGTAAATGGTATAGGGCGTATAACTACATCTCTAACCACAGGAGCGTTATTTAGTACGAATCAAACAACAACAAATATTGTTGGAACGACTATAAGTGCAGGTACATTAGTTGCTACTGCTTCTATTATACCTAATATTAGTCATACAAATATGACTGTTAATTCCATTATTGTTACAAGTGGTGGTCTTGGTGT
>RGZA01000183.1 GCA_010031785.1 Alphaproteobacteria bacterium | reverse complement strand
AAACACGGTAATAAGACGATAAATATCAAACCTTTGCTTGATCTTATTGACGATATATCACGCATAGAAAAACAAGAAATACGAATGCAGAAGTATGACCCAAATGTGTTTTAGATCCCTAGGCTTTTAGCTCGCCGTGAAGTGCTGTATGCCCTGCGGTGCGACTATACGATGCTGGACCCAGGCGCGGGCCCGGAGCAGTTCTTTTTTTGCACATCCAATGCCGCTAATGCAGCAACACTTTTACTGTATGCATAGTACAAATGGAATTCTACATCATCCGCGCACATCCATACGTATTTCATGCTCAAGTGCGCAAGAGTCGCGGGCAACCCACGCGGATCAAGTTTGGCGGTAAATTAGGTTGCGTGAACTTCACGATACACAAACAAGAACCTAACCCACAGCTCGAAGGTGTTCGCTCACACGCAGATTGCGCCGTATCGAACGAAACCAATCCCGATCACGGCATGCTCCCCTCCAGTGGAACCGTAAAGATGTTAAAGGCCGCGGTGCGCTTTTTATACGAGTTGTTCCCACGGCAGCGCGACATTTACTTCTCCGATTCAAGCTACCTAGAATGTAGCGGGGGGAAACGCGTATACCTTTACGATCTGCATATCGCGAAGTACTTTAAGACATGGTACCAAGACAAGATCAGTGCGGTCACATTGAACCCGGCCCATACCGCAGAGTTAGACCGCCTTGTCGACATCATTCGGTCGCCATATCATGAAACGTCTTGGGCGGAGTTTTCGATAAAGTACTTAAAAGGATGTATACATCCACACGCTCTCGGAAAGTTGGAACAGACATTGAAGCCGATATTTGAAAGCAACACGACGTACCACGGGTTCTTTAAAGCAGTCGCACAATACGATTGTGCTATACTCGACAAATGGTTCTACGGGTTCATGGTGGCGAATTCCCGTATCGCGTTCAACAATATTATATGGGTCATAAAAAAGGACGTCGCAAAGACATTCCCGGACATTCTCATTACGAAGACAAACGAGCCGGGCGTTCCCTTATTCAATCAACATAGCGGTGTGGGTGACCAATCGTACATGTTCAAATTTGGAGGTCGTTTGGATTCTATGGGACGTTTTGAGGAGTACATGCCATAGGCCCACAACCCACAACCCACACCGCAACCTCTCACGAACCGTGCCGTGTGGGCAGCACTACGTGCAGCCTTGGTGCTTCTCACCTAGGGGCGCATCCCCACCTAAATATTTGCATGTTGAAATAAAGATATATATGGGTTCATCGTATGTATGCGCAATCTGCGGAGGATTCGGTAGCGTTTGGGTGGGCATTCGCGTGCTACACGTTCATCACAGCGGATTGCCCAAGTGTAGCGATGAAACGAGGCAACGACGGCATCGTGTGCGCCAGGTTCTCATGGCGCCGCAAGTACACGAGACGCACCCCATTTTAGTTCCATCTCATGATGGGTATCTCGCTTCGGACAAAACGCAACTCGATATCATCTATGACCGCGGCCAAGTTGGAGAACGCCTCTGTGGTTAGGTCCGTGTGCCTTTGCGCCCATGTGCGGACCGGAGCTGAATGAAAGTCAAAGACGACGTCGCTTGCGCTGCTGGTACAAGCGGTATGAATCACTCGCTCGAGGCTGCGCACGAATGCGGCGTCATCATTCAAACAGTATTTTTGAAAGTCCATGATCATAGCATATTTACCACCAACTACGGGCAGGCTGGCATGTCCGTTATAGTCTAGATCTCTTTTTTTGGTTGCACGCAGAACGATGTTGCCTGCGTGTAGATCCATGTGCACAAAGCCGGTGGTCTTGAATGCCACAAATAGAGCAAAGCATACCTGCTTGAGCACATTCTTGAACTCTGGGATCTGCTTTTTAGTCCATTTATAGTTGTCTAGAGAGCCTAATGGGTAATAAGGCATGACAATGGTGCCGATGCCATCGCCTTCACCATGGCATATGTGCGGCCTTGACAAGTAATTTTGCGCTAGGATTTCACGGAAGTCGTCGTTGCACTGAAACATGCATATAAACTTCATGAACCCCGTCAAGTTAGCTTCAAAAAGCTTTTCAGCGGCTTTGTATTCCGTCAAGATCTCCGACAAGTCTCCAAACTTCACAGCGACG
>RGZA01000182.1 GCA_010031785.1 Alphaproteobacteria bacterium | reverse complement strand
ACCAAGAGAGTTACGGGCTTGCAGAGCTTGCAAGTTCGCGCCTTCTTCGTTAGTATCTGCAAGCACGAGGTTATCGGAAGCAGTTTGCAGCGTGTTGATCAGATTGCTGGTAAAGTCATCACGGGTTGAAATAACCGTGGTGTTATTACCAAAGCCCGAAGCAACTGTACGTAGCTTGGTCAACGCAGTGGTTAATTGCGAAACCGCAACGTTCACGTCTGTATCGGATACGAAGCCATTGGCACCTACAGCAACGCTGAGACCAGTGGATGTATTAATCGACAGGTTGGTGTTGGTAATGGTGAGCTTACTGGTGTTGGTTTCATTGAAGTATACCACCAAGCTGATGTTGGTTTGACCAATCAGGTTAGTACCATTGAAGGTCGCATCGTTTACGAGCGCATTGACCTGAACGAGCAAGTCATTGAACTGCACAGAGAGACCTGAACGGGTAACAGCATCCTGCGATTGCAGAGCTGAGGTCGTGAGACCTTGAGCTTGCTGAACGATCTTGGTGATGCTATCAATCGCGGTGGATGCGGCTTTAACCGTCTGCAGCGAGTTAGACAAGCCATCCTTGATGCTTGAAAGATCGTTGGCGCGGTTGATAAAACCAATGCTGGCAAAATATGCATTCGCACCATCAAGCGCAGATGCAATCTTTTTACCAGTCGCAAGGCGATTTTGCGTGGTATTCAGCAAGCTTGCAGTTTGTTGCAAGGACAACAGATTGTTCCGTGCGCCAGCAGAAAGCGAGATGTTTGAAATAGACATGGGTAACACTCCTGTCGTGTATCTGGGTATAGATGGCGGGCCTGTTCACAAGCCCTAAGCCGATTAGCCGTTATTAAAAAAACTCAGTTTGTCTTTATTCTACCTGTATTTCATAGCCCCGCTTGACGGCCTTCCGTTCGTCTTGCGGTTCCATGATTGAAGGTGGAAAACGTTCTTTTTATTCCCCACCTTCATCAAGGGGACCTACTTTATATAAAGCAAATTCTATGCCGAAGCGGCCTGATCACCTTCAGCAGGTACTGCAACGCTTAAGCCAGCAGCAATTTGCTTGTTGATATCGATCAGGCTGTTCAGAAGATCAGGGTTATATTCTGCAGATGCACGCAAGGAAACCTTGTCAACGTAACGGCTTAAGTTCAGCAACGTGATTTTCAGATCACGTGGTAATGGATTTTGTGGATCAGCAAGCATCACCTGGAACAACGTCCAGAGTTCCTGATTGTGCTTGATCGCATCAATGTAATATTCGTAACCGTTGTTAATATCTTGCGCAGCAGCAAGACGGCTTGCGCAATTGATCAAGGCGCGTGCTTCGGTTTCGCGAACAGTTTCGCTTTCTCTTTGGTTTTGGGAATAAGCTCCCACTTGTTTTGCATTCGACATTAGGTCCTCCTAGAGTGGTGTGAGTGTTGTTAGTGGTGTTGTCTTGTTCTGCATGGCCAAAATATCATGGCCAAGCCGAAGCGCTTTGAAGGCTTCACCAGCCTCCAGATGATGGATAATCATGTCAATATGTTCCTGAAGATTCGGGTAGAGTTGCGCGAAGCTGCGGATCGTCTGGATGACCAAACCGTCCAGCGGCTGCCCCTTGCCCTTAAACAAGTACAGGATTTGTAATAGAAAATAGATCTCCGCCGCATCAGATGCGTTGCGGTCTTCGGTATTCATCAGGTAGTCATCCCGCAATACCGGACTATCCGACAAAATGAGCAAATCAGCAGGATGCTTGCCGACGTTTTTAAGAACGGCACCGCCTGCATAAAATTTCTCTTCTGGTCGTATTCTGATCTTTAACGGCATTAACAGGATTCCTTCCCTATATGCCTTATGTGCAACAGCTATGCCAAAGTGCTTGGCATCGTCTATCTTATTGAAATTATGTTGGATTATTTCGTTTTTAGTGTCACGCACTAAGACGGGCAGTATGCCGAGTCGCACCTTATATAAGGTGGATAGAAGGTGATATGAGCAATTATTGACCCGCGCGTTCCTTTAAACCAGATGGTCAAGCCATACCCTGACAAGCTCACCCCATCTATAAAGACAAAAAAAAGGGGCAACCCGAAGGTTGCCCCAATTCTTATGGATCGTTCTAAAAAAATTAGAACAGTTTCAGAATAGCTTGTTGGAGCTGTCCTGAAATACCGAGCGATGTAATACCAAGAGAGT
>RGZA01000181.1 GCA_010031785.1 Alphaproteobacteria bacterium | reverse complement strand
CTTGTGGTAGCAGCTTCGAATTTCATAGTGTTTGAAACGAAACTTGGAATATCAGTAGACGTGTATCTAACTTGTCCAGAGGTTTCCATGGTAAAGGTAACTCCTACATTGTCACCAATGAAAGAAGTATTTAATACCCAGTTTCCAGTAGTCTTTTGAACACCTAGAAGTCTAAACATAGAGTATAAACTTCCAGCAGTGGCTTCTAATGCAACTGAAACGTGAGCAGAGAATGAACGAACTTGAGCATATGGGAAGATTAAACCAGTAATGTTAGATGGTGAGACAACATTGTTAGCAGCCGCAAATGATTTTTCCTTTACAATATCACCAGCATTTGGAGTAATATCTACTCCATTAATAACAACATTGTTAGCAGTTAAATTAGTTAAGATAGTATCGGCAAGAGTACTTAATCCAGTAACTCTAGCAGCTGCAGAGGTAAAACCAGTAGTTAAATCTAAAGTAGATGCAGTTACGTTAGTAGCACTCATTCCTTGTAGAGTAGAGAATCCAGTGATATTAACTGCAGCAATGGTGGCACCAGTAGTTAAATCTAAAGTAGTGGCAGTGACATTGGTAGCACTGACTCCAGCAAGAGTGGAGAATCCAGTAACCTTAACTGCAGCAATGGTAGCTCCAGTAGTTAAATCTAAAGTACTAGCAGTGACATTGGTGGCACTAACTCCTTGAAGAGTAGAGAATCCAGTAACATTAACTGCAGCAATGGTGGCTCCAGTAGTTAAATCTAAGGTAGTGGCAGTAACATTGGTAGCACTGACTCCAGCAAGAGTGGAGAATCCAGTAACCTTAACTGCAGCAATGGTAGCTCCAGTAGTTAGATCTAAAGTAGAGGCAGTAACATTAGTGGCACTAACTCCTTGAAGAGTTGAGAATCCAGTGACATTAACTGCAGCAATGGTGGCACCAGTAGTTAAATCTAAAGTAGTGGCAGTAACATTGGTAGCACTGACTCCAGCAAGAGTGGAGAATCCAGTAACCTTAATAGCAGCAGATGTCATACCAGTAGTTAAATCTAAAGTAGATGCAGTTACGTTAGTGGCACTAACTCCTTGAAGAGTTGAGAATCCAGTGACATTGACTGCAGCAATGGTTGCACCAGTAGTTAAGTCTAAGGTAGCAGCAGTTACATTTGATAATCTAGCGGCTGATCCAGACATATTAGTAAATACAATATTGGTACTGGTTAGGTTAGTAGAAGCTAACATAGCAGTGGTGATACTGGTGCTAACGTTTAGAGTTCCACCAATATCAAGTGTTTGAGTTGGTGCAGTGTTGTTAATACCAACGTTTCCTCCAGTAGTGTAAATATTACCGAGGGTATTTGAATTACCTACAGCAGCAAGTAAAGTGCTTGATAAGACTACACCAGCAGATACATTAGTATCTACTAAATTGGTAGAAGTAATGTTAACAACGGTCAAAGTACCGGCAACATTAATGTTTCCAGATAAATGTACGTTACCAGCGCTAATAGTACTGGAGTTAAGAAGAGAAGTTCCAACAGTATTAAATGAACCAAAGTTAGCATATACACTAGGTGCACTGACATGAGTTGAAGCAGATAGAGTAGAAACAGTTACATTAGTAGCACTTACTCCTTGTAGAGTAGAGAATCCAGTAACATTAACTGCAGCAATGGTAGCTCCAGTAGTTAAATCTAAAGTAGATGCAGTTACATTAGTGGCACTAACTCCTTGTAGAGTAGAGAATCCAGTAACATTAACTGCAGCAATGGTGGCTCCAGTAGTTAAATCTAAGGTGGTTGCAGTAACGTTAGTAGCACTAACTCCAGCAAGAGTAGAGAATCCAGTGACTTTAATAGCAGCGGATGTCATACCAGTAGTTAAATCTAAGGTAGAAGCGGTAACATTAGTTAAAGTAGATACACCAGTTACATTTAGAGTTCCAGACGTAATACCAGTAGTTGAATCAAGAGTGGATACAGTTACATTAGTAGCACTGACTCCAGCAAGAGTGGAGAATCCAGTAACTTTAGCAGCTGCGGAGGTGAAACCAGTAGTTAAATCTAAAGTGCTGGCAGTGACATTGGTAGCACTAACTCCTTGAAGAGTAGAGAATCCAGTGACATTAACTGCGGCAATGGTGGCACCAGTAGTTAAATCTAAGGTAGTGGCAGTGACATTGGTAGCACTGACTCCAGCAAGAGTGGAGAATCCAGTAACCTTAACTGCAGCA
>RGZA01000019.1 GCA_010031785.1 Alphaproteobacteria bacterium | reverse complement strand
AAAAGATCATGAACAGGTTCTAAGATTATTGCACCGCACATCGAATTAAACGCTTTCTAAATAAAACACTTGGATTCCGGCGCGTAATCGTGGAAAACAGGTGACCCTTTTATTTTTAGGAAGAAAAAGCAGTATGGCCAAGAACACCACTATCAATCCTGAACAATCCAACCAGTCGCTTGATGAAGAATCCTTGATCATGCACGCATCGGGTCGTCCGGGGAAACTGGAGATCGTACCGACCAAGCCTATGAAAACGCAGCGCGATTTGTCGCTTGCCTATTCCCCTGGTGTTGCTGCGCCGTGCCTAGCCATTCATAAAGATCCCGATAAGGCGTATGATTATACCGCGCGCGGCAATATGGTGGCGGTGATTTCGAATGGAACGGCCGTGCTTGGCCTTGGTAACCTTGGTGCCCTTGCCAGCAAGCCGGTGATGGAAGGCAAGAGTGTGCTGTTCAAGCGCTTTGCTGATGTGGATTCCATCGATATTGAAATTGATACCGAAGACCCCGAAGAATTTATCAATGCAGTAAAATATCTAGGGCCCAGCTTTGGCGGGATTAATCTTGAAGATATAAAATCCCCTGAATGTTTTATGATCGAACAGCGCTTGCGCGAAATCATGGATATTCCGGTGTTTCATGATGATCAGCATGGTACTGCAATTATTTCTGCGGCGGGTTTCATGAGTGTGCTCGATATTACGGGCAAAAATATTAAGGACGTTAAACTGGTCGTTAATGGTGCGGGTGCAGCAGCGATTGCGTGCGTTGAGCTCATTAAGGCGATGGGCGTGCCGCATGATAACGTTGTGATGTGCGATACAAAGGGTGTGATCTATTCCGGCCGCACCGAAGAAATGAACCAGTGGAAATCAGCGCATGCTGCCAATACCAAGGATCGCACCCTAACGGATGCGTTGCGCGGGGCTGACGTATTCTGGGGATTATCGGTTGCCAATTGCGTAACACCGGAAATGGTCAAGGGTATGGCCAAGAACCCGGCGATTTTTGCAATGGCTAATCCAAATCCGGAAATTCGCCCTGAACTGGCGCGTGAAGCACGCCCGGATGCAATTATTGCAACGGGCCGTTCGGACTATCCCAACCAGATTAACAACGTGCTTGGTTTTCCTTATATCTTCCGCGGCGCGCTGGATGTACGTGCGCGCACCATCAATGATGATATGAAAATCGCTGCAGCAAAAGCGCTTGCTGCATTGGCACGTGAAGATGTTCCGGATGAAGTGGATGCTGCCTATGGCCGCCGTCTACGTTATGGGCCGGATTATATTATTCCAGTTCCGTTTGATCCGCGTTTGATTGTTGAAATTCCAACAGCAGTTGCCAAGGCGGCAGTTGCCAGCGGCGTTGCACGCAAACCGATTGTGGATGAAAAAGCATTCCGCTCTGCCCTGCGTGCACGCCTTGACCCCACGGCCGATACGCTTGAACTGATTTTCAGCAAGGTGCGCAATAATCCGCAGCGCGTTGTATTTGCCGAAGGCGAAGAAGAGCGTATGATCCGCGCGGCGATTGCATTCCGCGATGGTGGCTATGGCACGCCGATTTTGATCGCGCGCGAAGAAGTGGTAAAAGAAAAATTACTGGGCCTTGGCCTTGCCGATCTGCAAGGTATTGAAGTGCATAATTCGCGCCTTTCTCAGCATAATAAGGGTTTTACCGATTATCTGTTCAAGCGGATGCAACGCAGAGGCGTTCTGGAACGTGATTGCCAACGTATGGTCAATCAGCAACGCAACGTCTTTGCCGCCTGCATGGTAGCGCATGGCGAAGCCGATGCGATGATCACCGGCTTGTCGCGTAATTTCAACGTCTGCTATGACGATATTCGCAAAGCGATTGATGCACACACGCCCTATAGCGCCTTTGGTATTTCGATGAGCATTTCTGCGGGCCGGACAATTTTCCTTGCGGATACTGCTGTTAACCCATCCACCAATCCCGAGCGTCATGCGGAAATCGCTATTCGCGCGGCTGCCTTTGCCGAGCATATGGGGCATAAACCACGCGTTGCGCTGATTTCCTATTCAACCTTTGGGCAGATGCATGATGAACGCGCGGAATTCATGCGCGAAGTTGTGGCCAAGCTTGATGATCATGAAGTGGATTTCGAATATGAAGGCGAAATGGCGCCCGATGTTGCGCTTGATCATGATCTGATGAAGCGTCTTTACCCGTTCTGCCGCCTAACCGGCCCTGCGAATGTGTTGATTATGCCAAGCTTGCAAGCTGCCAATATTGCCACCAAGCTGATGCAGAAAATGGTCAATAGCCGTGATGGCAATATGGTTGGCCCGTTGCTACAAGGTCTTAAGCATCCTGCACAAATCGTGGGAATGGGCGCGACGGTTTCTGAAATTGTCACCACCGCTGCGCTGGCTGCCCATGAAGCGATTGGCAATGCTGAAGCCAAGCAAAAGCAAAGCGAGCCTTTGGCAACAAAGGGTAAGGCGGCTTAATCGGGTATAGGGGATTGGGGGTTGGGGATCAGGATTAGAACTCTTTAACTAATCCCCGATCCCTAATTCCGAGCTCTTTCGTATCCCCCACGCCACAGTGACAGAAATTTCCCACAGTTTTTATCCCTGCAAGCAAAAAAAATATTGCATCGTTTCAGATTTGTGATATTTGTTTCCTTAAGACGTGCACGAACCCCTGGCCCATCGGTGTTTATGTAACGACGCGTCTCATTGTTGGTTGGTGGTCTGGAGCCTTATCCCAGATATCTGATTAATGGAGAGATGTATGGGCAAGAATACCCCCGTATTGATTGAAGAAATTGCTGAACCTCCGGGGCCCCGTGAATCTTTTGGGGGCACCATTGGAAATCTGTATCACGACTCAGCGTATGAACAAGCTACAACTGCCCTGCAAGAGGTAGTGGTGGAGGCACGTTCATCGAGCAGTCATCAGGCGAATGCGCATCATGCCCAAGTTAATACAATGAGGGCACGTTCCAGCACATCCAAAAATCTGGCGCTTAAAGCGCGCCCAGTTGCTGCCCCTTTGCGCAATCCTGTTTATGAGGATGCTGCGCATCTGATTGCTGAAACACAACCATCCAACCCTGTGCATCTGATGCGCCCGCACGTATTGCGCGGTGCAGCGCAATGGTTTTTGCAGCATTTCCCCGGCACCGTTTTATATGCCGTAAAAGCCAATCCATCCCCTGCGGTGATCAAGGAATTGTGGGCATCAGGCATTCGTCACTTTGATGTAGCAAGCCTGGCTGAGGTTGAACTGGTTGCAGGATTATTTCCCAAAGCCAAATTGCATTTCATGCATCCTGTGAAATCGCGCGAAGCGATCCGCAAAAGCTATTTCAATTTTGGCGTGCGCGACTTTGTGGTCGATAGCGCGCAGGAATTGTTCAAGCTTTTGGAAGAAACACGCGGTGCAAAAGATCTTGGCATCATGATCCGCCTTGCGGTATCCAATGGTCATGCCTTTCACAGCTTAACCGGCAAGTTTGGCGCAGAGAACCGCCTTGCGGCTGAATTGCTGCAACAGGCACGCAAGGTTTCCCCGCGCGTGGGCATCGCATTCCATGTGGGTCAGCAAACGATGCATGGCAAAGCCTATGCAACTGCGCTTGCGCAAGTAGGCGAAGTGATCCGCATTGCCAAGGTTAACCCTGATATTATCGATGTGGGTGGTGGTTTTCCTGTGGCTTTCCCAGGATTGGTTCCCCCTGACATGCACAGCTATATGGACAGCATCAAGGAAGGGTTTGAAGCATTAAACCTGCCCAAGAAAACCAAATTATGGTGTGAGCCGGGCCGTGCATTAGTGCAAGAATCAGGATCGCTTCTGGTTAAGGTTGAGCTGCGCAAAGATAACCGTCTTTACATCAATGATGGTTTCTATGGCGCTTTGTTTGATGCTGGCTACAGCAAGCTCAGCTATCCACTTCGCGCGCTGCGCACAGATGGCGCAATGGCAACCAAGATGGCCAAATTCACTGTGTTTGGCCCAACCTGCGATAGCATTGATGTGCTTAAAACACAGCTGACATTGCCAGCCGACATTGAAGAAGGCGATTATATCGAATTCGGTCAAACCGGCGGTTACGCAGTTGCGTTGCAAAGCGGCTTTAACGGCTTTGGCGCTGATGCAAAAGCCGTGACCGTGCGCGATATGCCATTGCTGCACACGCCGGGCTTCTGGCAAGGCGAAGAAGCAGGCAAAACCGCGGCAGAAGATGATAGCGCGCAAGCACCTGCAACGCTTGTTGCGTTTTAAGCTTGGCTGCCCCTGTGTCTTTTTTAAACATGTCTTTTTCAGAACGTGTCATTCCCGCAGAATGGGTACCGCAAAAAACCATATGGACGGCATGGCCTGCCAGCGCGTTTGAATGGCGCGATGATCTTGCCGCGCCACGCCGCGATGTTGCGGCCATGGTGCATGCGTTAAGTGCAACCAATCGTGTATGTCTGCTCGTTAATGGCGATGAAGCGCATGATAGCGCGCGCGATATGGTGGGCGAAGCTGCGCGGCTTATTCCTGCAGCCTATGGTGATATCTGGCTGCGCGATGTAGGGCCGATTTTTGCGCGCACGGCAGAAGGCCCATTGGCTTTGCGCTTTAAGACCAATAGCTGGGGTGGAAAATATGATCTGCCTGATGATGCAACCGTGGGCGATGTGATTGTGGCATTGGCCGAAAAACCGGCGCAGCATTTTGATTTTGTGCTGGAAGGCGGCGCGATCGATCATGATGGCCATGGCACGGTGCTCACAACCGCGCAAACCACGCTGAACCCCAACCGCAATGGCTGGACGAAGGAACAGGCAGAAGCAGCATTAGGTCAGGCGCTTGGCGCAAAAAAAATCATCTGGATTGATGAAGGTTTGCGGGGTGATCATACCGATGGCCATATTGATAATATTGCGCGCTTTGTAGCGCCCGGCCGCGTTGTGTGCCAATCACCTGTTGGCAATGATGACCCCAATACCGATACGCTGAACCAGATTGCGCGCACGCTTGAAAACGCAACCGATGCGCTTGGCAATAAACTGGACGTTATCCGTATTCCCGGTGTCGGCTTATATCGTGATGCACAAGGGCAGATTTGCCCGGCGTCGCACATGAATTTTATCATCGGTAATGGTGTGGTGGTTGTTCCCGTCTATGGCACCGCAACGCAAGATGCTGCGCTTGAGGCATTGCAGGCGGTCTTTAAGGATCGTACGGTCATCGGCGTATCATCCAGAGGATTATTGGGCGGTGGTGGCTCGTTCCATTGCATTACCCAGCAGGAGCCTCTTTAATTACTCCTCTCCCCAGAGGGGAGAGGAAGATGCGGAGAGGCTATTACTAAAATAATAGAGGTAAAAATGATCCCACGTAAAGTAACAGTCGCAGCACTGCAAACAGCCTATAGCCATGATATGGCTGCAAATATTGCGGTAACAGAGAAACTGATCCGTGAAGCAGCGGCGCAGGGCGCGCAGATTATCCTGCCCTGTGAACTCTTTCAGGGTATTTATTTCTGCACCAAGCAAGACCCCAAATGGTTTGCGCAAGCCTATAGCGTTGCCGAGCATCCATGCGTCATTGCGCTGCAGAAACTTGCAGCAGAATTAAACGTCGTTATCCCGATTTCTTTTTTTGAAAAAGATGGCCCACGTTATTTTAATAGCGTGGCGATTGCCGATGCCGATGGAAGCATTCTTGGGGTTTATCGTAAAAGCCATATTCCGGATGGTCCTGGCTATATGGAAAAATATTATTTCCGCCCGGGCGATACCGGTTTTAAGGCATGGAAAACAAAAGTCGCCACAATCGGCGTAGGGATATGCTGGGATCAATGGTATCCGGAATGCGCGCGCGCCATGATGCTGCAAGGTGCGGAATTGCTATTTTATCCAACGGCGATTGGCGCAGAACCTTATGATGCTGCGCTTGATACTCATGGGCCTTGGCAGCGCGCCATGCAGGGCCATGCGGTGAGCAATGCAGTTCCCGTGATTGCTTCCAACCGCATTGGCCTGGAAGATAATGATGGTGTTAAGCAGGCCTTTTACGGGCATTCCTTTATTGCTGATCAAAGCGGTGCGTTGGTCAAGGAATTTGGCAAAACCGAAACGGGTGTTTTAGTACAAGAATTTGATTTAACAGCAATCGAACAATACCGCGCTGATTGGGGTTTCTTTCGCGATCGCCGGACGAACTTATATAGTAATGAGTAGAGAGGAGTGAGTAATGAAAATACGTCACTACTCATTCCTAATTACTCACTACTAACTTTACACCCACTTCGCTTCGGGCGGCATGCTCATTAAAATGGCTTCGATATTACCACCGGTCATCAGGCCGAATTTTGTGCCGCGATCATAGACCAGATTAAATTCAACATAGCGGCCACGCTTGATGCTTTGCGCATGCTTGTCGGCATCGGTGAAGGGATCATGCATATGCTGGCGCACGATCTTTGGATAAATATCAAGAAAAGCGCGGCCAATATCTTGCGTGAACGCAAAATCATCATCCCAGTTGCCAGTGTCGTGATAATCATAAAAAATACCGCCCACGCCGCGTGGCTCATTGCGGTGCTTGTTAAAGAAATACTCATCGCACCATGCGGCATATTTTTCATAATAATCCGGTGCGTAAGCATCGCAGGTTTGTTTTAAACGCGCATGAAAAGCCTTGGTATCAGCATCATTGGGCAGGACCGGGTTAAGATCACACGCGCCGCCAAACCAGCCGCGTGTGGTTACAATTTGCCGCGTATTCATATGTACTGGCGGTACATGCGGATTGCGTGGATGAATAACAAGACTGATGCCGCTGGCCCAGAACGAACCTGTTTCCGCAGCGCCCGGAATTTGTTTGCGGAATTCGGGCGAAAATTCCCCAAACGTTGTGGAAATATTGACACCGCCTTTTTCAAAGACATTGCCTTTGATCATGCTCATTACGCCGCCACCACCGGGGCTGTTATCGGCAGTTGAGCGATCCCAAGTTTTTTTCTGAAATACATGTTTTTGGCGCGACTGCTCTGCCCCCTGTTGGTGCGATGCCTCTGCGCTTCGCGCAACCGACCCTGCAAATGGCGCAACCGCGACTGCGCTATATTCTGCTTCAATTTTTTCTAATTCTGCGCAGATATCATCGCGCAAGGTTTCAAACCATGCGGCGGCGCGTTCTTTTTGTTCCTGCGTAGGAAATGTATGAATATTATTTTTTGGTTTTACGCGTGCGGATTCCATCAGGGAGCCTTTAATTGACGTAATGCCTCGCTCAGGACGATGGCGGCGGACATGCCCACATTTAAAGAACGCATGCCATTTTGCAATGGAATAACCACACGTGCATCGGCTTGTGCGTGGATTTCTTCAGGAACCCCTGCGCTTTCACGGCCCAAAAGCAGGCAATCGCCTGGTGCGAACCTGAACTGGTCATAAGGGGTTGCTGCCTTAGTCGAAAGTAAAATGAGCCGTCCTTTATTTTTGGTTGCCTTAAACTGGTCCCAGCTTGTATGGCGGGTAAAGGCAACATGGTTAATATAATCCATGGCAACACGCCTGACCCGCGCCTCGTCCCAGATGAAGCCAAAGGGCTCGATAAGGTCGAGCGGCACCCCAAAACAGGCGCAAAGCCGCATGATCGCCCCGCAATTTTGCGGCATATCGGGCTGGTAAAGGGCAATGCTTAAGGTGGGATTTGGGCTGGTCATTGCGATGGTTTTTGCTCCTATGAGCTATTTTTTGCAACTGAAAAAAAACCTATTTAGTTTCGCTTTTCAGCCTTTATGGTTAGTTTCGCTTGATGGCATGGTTTGAGGTGTTGTATCTAAAACATTGTTATAAAGACTGAATTTTTTAACGGATTAAAGCAGTATGAGTGCATTAATAGCGTATAGACCGATTGACCTTCTTCGCTCTCCCTATATTTCGGATGCGGCTGCATATCTTGTATCGGCCGTTGAGCATCTGATTGATCCAGCGGATAATCTTTTAAAAGACGATATTCTTGCAATCGCGCAGCATTTCAGTGAACCAACGACTGATTTTTCAAAGGTAAGCAACTGGAATGATCTTTCAGCTGTGCAACCTTTACTGGATCAACGAACAGCGCAGAAGCAAAGGCATGATGCGTTCTTTGCTGGCATCGCAGGAAAATATAGAAATGACCTGCAGAAGCTTGTCCGGATCATGGAATATTCAAACCATATTGCAAGGTTGATCAGTGTTGCCCCGCCGCTTGTATATGAACAAACCATTGATCAGGGCCGCGTAGAGCGTGACACAGCAATTAATGCGCACAAACCGACCCAGCCCTTGGGACCTTTAAAAGCAAAGCTCGCAGCTGCAATTCCAAACAGTGTGGATCAAACCATTCTTGATATTATCAAGGCGGGCAATATCAAGGCGGCGGATGCGCTTTTTGAGGCGCTTGGTCGTGTTTATATTAATCCTGTTTCAACATCGCATCCAACCGATCCGCATCCGACATCCTACTGGAACAGATTGCGCGATTTTGCAGCATGCGCTGGCGAATTAACGCAAAAGGGTAATGAACAGGCATTGCAAGAATATACGTTTGGTGTCGGTGCTTTATTCGAGAAAGCAAAAAAGCTTTTTGCAACACCCATCACCATGCTTGATAAGAATGGCGCGCCGACCAATCTTTCCTTGTTTGATGAAATGGAAGGCGCAGTAAATGATGTGATCATACGCTTTAAGCATATGACGGAAGTTTACCGCGTGTATGATGATGCGTTGGCGCGTCTATCCAATGCTGGTATTTTGCCATTCGCTTATGAAGAAACAGATCGCTTAAAACTCCAGCTCAATGTTGAATATTCAACATGGGTTATGTTTGACAAGGATGGCCATGCCAAAATCCGCTCCGAGCATGCCATGTTTATGTTGCTGCTTTCACGCGAAAAAGCCGCAAGGGTTTATGCGCAAGCATTAGAAGATGCAGAGCTTTATGATTTAGAGGGCGCGCCAGGTGGCGGTACATGGGGTGCTTATTTTGTAGCCAAACACGAAGAGATGCTCGCGCTTTCTGAGCAACTAAGAAAAATTGCCAAGGAAAGAGGAAACGACATTGATATTCCTTTATCTTCGCAAGAATTTGAAGATTATGAAGCAGCGATCAATAATGTTTATGGCGATCTAAATACTGTCAACGCGCAGTTTACGCAGACTTTGGAAAAGGCAGGTCTGCAAGGCTTGCCGGTATTGCGTAATCTGAAAAATTTTGGATTAGGCATGCTTTCCCCGCATTTGCGTGAAACGGCTGTTGAGCATGGGCACGCAATTGATGCCTTGGCTAAAAAGGATGCCGCCCTGTTTGGAGCAGGCGTTGATTATCAAGCATTAGGTGATGAAGAGAAATTAGTATTCCTGCAACAGGCATTAGATAAACCAACTGCGCAATTGTCTGATATTCGCGCCCGCTTTCTGGAGCGCGTCGATGGCGGGAATTTGCGTGATTATAAAGATAGCCCCGATGCAATCGTTTATCACACATTGCGGCGTATGGGGCTTGTGCAGAGTACGGAAAAAAGACCAGTAGGTAGTACGGGACAAAAACCACTCCCCCCCGTTCAATTGCTTGCAGAATGCACAAAAGATCTGCACGTCATGGAAACATTACTGCTTTCAAAAATAAATAATTCACCGCTGTGGATTATTCCGTTGCTCGAAGAAAAAGAGTCACTGTCCAGGGCCATTCCAATTCTAAAAAGCTCCTTTAAGCACAAGGCATGGCGCGATCATATCTGGAATCTGGCGGGCGGCGATCCTGCCAAGATTATGGAAGTTCTTAAAATCATGTATGCGCATAGCGACAGTATCCGTCGCATGGGTGTACAGGCCGGAAGAAAAGAATTTTACAACCAATGCAACGAAGACGAGGCTGCGATGCGGGCATTATTCCCGCAAATTCTGGATGACTATATTGCGGACGGTAGAATAGATCAAGATACCAAGGCTGTACTCCTCAAGGAAATGGATGAAACACCGGGTTCTTATGATATTTATCAATATCATGGTGGATCAGTGAATGATCACACGCGTGGCGGTACCCGTTCCTTCTTTGCGTTTCTTGAAGAAGTGGGCGCGCAACATAATATCACCTTCACAGTTCAGGGTATTGATAACCGTAATGAAACCCTTACCGGGTCGATGAATGTACGATCCTTGACAACGTTCCTTGCACAAGGGGCGCTTGCTGGAATTGATAAAAGAAATGGCCGGGGGAATGGATGGGATCCCAAACGCGATCTTGCGATATGCGATGCGCTTGATAAAACCATGGAAGATTATGAAGCAAATCACTTTAATAATAACCAAAATCAGCTTGGCCGCGCGCTTGGCCATGTTGGGCTTTATGGAATGAATGGTGCGTTTAACGGGTGGGGTTCACGAACAGAGCGTGGTCCTGATGGCAGTATGGTCAGCATGGCGCCAGAAACAAAACCTATTAATACTGATGCAATTCGTACCATTCCGTTCACAGCAACAGGCGATGATATGAATATTTCGGTCGCTATCTTGCCGATGCGCAACATGCTTGACCATATCAATGAGGTATACAGGCAGAACAGGGATTTGCGGATGCGTCTGCAAGCGGATGCAAACCTGCTTTTTGCTAATGGAGGCGAAACACGTATTGATTCAGTATATATGGGAGATCATGCAACCGGATCACTTACCATTACCGGCATAAGCGCGCTTTATAAAACATCATCGGTTTTTCGTATGGCGGTTGATTTTGCTGCTTATGGCGCTGCCAGAACGGATATTGAAGCGCGCGTGAAATTTCTTGAGGCACGGCAGGTGGCAGGGGTAGCAGTTGCGCCTGAAGAAATGGAGTATTTCAAAACTTCCCTGCCCAAGGATCTTGTCGGTGCAACCCTGCCTTATCTTGCATCGCGCGGTATCGATGTTGATCTCTATTGCACACAGGCTGAACGTAATAACCCAACACCTGAATTATGCACGCGGTTATCCAATCTTGTTTATGCAACCATGCCGCGTTTCAATGAGCAGATGGAAATGGCGGGAACGCCAAAAATATTAGCGGATCATGTGCGTGAGCAAACCTTTATCGATGCAGCACAAACGCCACAGGTGCCTTATACAAAATGCGCTGCGCTGCTTTTCCGTCTATGTGGTGTTGCGCGGCAGATCGGCTTTGTTCTCAAGCTTCCCGGTGCATCCGACCCTGGCATTGCAAAGAAAAATCTGAATAGAAAAAGAAAATCATCCCCGCTTATCCCCGCGCTTGCATAAGCAGTTACCACGCACCGTCACGGTAAAGGAATTGGTATAGGTGTGTATTTGTTGGTAAACACAATGGCTGATTGTTGATCGCGTAGGATATTGGGGTGTGTGCAACAGATGAGGCAGGGATATGCCACGGCATATAAGTCCAGTTTTTAGCGGTTTTAAAGGCCCTATAGCAGCACCATAAAACTGGCTTGCAAAGCAGCCCTATAGTAGCTAGAAAAACCGCACCAAGCTTTCATATAGGAAAGCATCCATCGAACATGATGGGCGATTAGCTCAGTTGGTAGAGCAGTTGACTCTTAATCAATAGGTCGTAGGTTCGAATCCTACATCGCCCACCAATCTTTTCAATCTGTTAGCTCCTAGATTATTAAGAACACAACGCTGTTTTATTCCTTCGGGTAACAAACTGGGTAACAGTTCAACATTGAAGTATGCAGGTTGAAGATTTGCGAGCTTCCAAAAATTTCAGTAATAGCAGACAAAAACCCATCGTGTGAGGGTTTAAAAATAACTCTTAATGTCATCGATATATACTTTGAATTACAATCTATCTCGAACTTTAAAGCGAATTCTGAGATTAAATGCCCAATAGATTTGGAGTTATATATTTGTAAAGTTTACAATCTTTGTGAAATTAGGATTGTTGGCTTTAGAGTTATTTTTGCATGAATTAAAATAAACGTATTGTAAGGAGTCCTAAATCCTTCCCCAACAAATTCATGCCTCTGTCCATTGCGGTCAAAGAAGATAAAAGTATCTGGACGAGACATTACTTTAGGGTTAATCGGAATAAAGCGCATTAATCCATCGTTTGGAGTAAGTTCAGCCGGAAGAAGAAAAGGTGAGAATTGATCTCGGAATCCTTGGGACATCTCAATTCGGCGAACCCCTGCGGTTGCTCCGTTTGTAGGACATATGCTGGTGGGGTTAAGGATAATAACAGCACAAACTTTGGGATTGCTCCGCACATATTCACGAATTCCAGCGTATAGAGAAGCCCCAAAGTTACGAGATATTTTTAGGGGCACCTTAATCCCAAATTCGTAATCGCTGGCCATGTTTGCAAAAGCATCGTTCTGAAAAAGAACAATACTAGCAAAGGTGTTTGCTTCCCGTTCAAAAAGTTCTGCAACTTCTGAGGCAAGATGCTGATCGCCATCCTGTATCCATCTATAAATACCATTTTGATGGGGAATTTCTTTGTGCCCAATTTCATGAAGCTGTAGAAAGGTTTGTTTTTCTGGGCTTACAGTGGGATCAATATGAATAACATTTGCATGAACATCGAAGATGCCAAGAATCTTATCCATAGCTTGACGTAGAAGCTGTTTTGCTTTCTCTCCGGCCTCTTGGAGATAGCGCCACATTGTTCTTTCATCAAAGACGCTTACGGGAGCTACTTTTAATTGTGCCGCAGCCATTAAATCATTAATCGGGGTGGGGAATCGTCCCCATGCATCAGCTTTATTTAAAAGGTTTTTAGCTGCTTCTGTGACTACTAAGTGCTCGTGAGGTTCAAGCGAAGAATCATCCTTTTTCACGTTCTTTTTCTTCTTTCTCTCGAAGCTGACGTTGCCATTTAATAAATTCTATAGCTGCTTGTTCTTCTGCTTCCGTTAAATTTAGTTCAGTCCATGTTGCCAACTTTCCATGATGTGCATCTTTGGTTGGCTTTGGTGTTATATACCCTGCTTTCTCCATCAAAACCTCATAGCTGGTTTTGTATAGCTGTGCTAAACTATATAAAATAGTTGGTGACGGTTGTTTTATTTTTCCATTTTCAATTTGATTAAGATATGCATTGGAAACTTTTTTATTTGTCAACTCTTCAACAGTTCGCAACGAGTACCCTCTGTCACCACGAATGGCAGCAAGATGCTGCCCCAGCTTGGTAGCTAAGGACAAAGTGTCCGACATTTTATTCTCCTAGGTTTTTATGGTCATCAATGGTTGGGCGTCACCAAAATGCCACACCTTGCTAAGAATAGCAAGCGCGCATAGAATGTGCTTGATATAATTAGCGCGCATAGTACTGTGGTGCTAGGCGTTGGGTTTTTCCAGCACCTTTCCAAAAATGGAGAATTCATATGGAAAATCAATCTACTAAAGCCGAAAATCTTCTTGAAAAAGCTGAAGCACTACTCGAAAAAGCAGAAGAGCTTATTGAAGAGGTCATTGACCTTGAGGAATGCGCTAAGGCAGGCAAAATTCCGCCGCGTGCGCGTTCATACCGTTTCAAGGTCAATGATACCCTATGCACTTGGCTAGAGCCGATCATTACTGGTCGCCAAGTGCTTGAGCAGGCAAAACTACTGCCTCCTGAGAACTACAACCTTCGTTTAAAACTGGCTGGCGGTAAACCACGCAAAGTAGAATTAGATGATAAGATCAACCTGCTGGAACCAGGTGTTGAGAAATTCCGTGCAATTCGCAAAGGCCAACAAGAGGGAGAATTTCAAAACCGGCGCAACGCTCCGGTTTCAGAGCAAGATCGTCTCTTTCTAGAAGGGTATGGTCTTCAATGGGAAACGCTGGTTGATGGATCTCCTTGGATCATTATTTATAATTTCCCTTTGCCCAGTGGTTACAACCATGCGCATGTCACTGTTGCTATCCGCTTAGAGCAGGGATATCCACTTACTGGTTTGGATATGATGTATGTTTTCCCTGCACTGATCCGGCTAGATGGAAAGCCAATCGTGCAAACTGAGACCTTACAAATGATCGATGGTCGTCAGTTCCAACGTTGGTCGCGTCATCGTACAGGGGACAATCCGTGGATTCCGGGTCAAGATAGCCTTGAAACACACATTTATCTTGTCGAGGAATTTTTTCAGGCGGAGTTTGTACACTGATGCCGCAAGTTTCATTAACACTAACTCACAGCCAACATGCTCAGCTGCGGGCTCATTTATTTCCAGGCGATAATTTAGAAGCCGTAGCGTTTCTCGCTTGCGGTCGTGCGGCTGGATCTGATAGATGCCGTTTAGTGGTGCGCGATATACACATCGTGCCCCACGAACGCTGCATCCGTCTTAAAGACAGCGTAAGCTGGCAAGCAGAAGATATAGAGTTGTTGCTAGACAGAGCCACTGTTGATGGTTTGAGTCTTGTTAAGGTTCATAGCCATCCTCAGGGGTACCCACGCTTCTCATCTATTGATGATGACAGCGATGCGGAGCTTTTACCTACCATTCGTTCTTGGGTAGAGGCCGATGTGCCTCATGGAAGTGCAGTTATGCTTCCCAATGGGGAAATTTTTGGACGTTATTGTTGGGATGAAAAATGCTTTCATGAGTTTGCCCATGTTAATATCGTCGGCCCTGATCTTTTCTTCTGGCATTCTCGCGCTGGGGAAGAGACAGCCGACCCAGTTTTTGCAGCTTCGCAGGATCAAGCCTTTGGTGAAGGCACAACAAGGAAGCTTCGCAAACTGCGTGTGGCTGTAGTGGGTGCATCTGGCACGGGGAGCCCTGTCATTGAGCAACTTATCCGGCTTGGAGTAGGCGAAGTTATTTTAATTGATGACGACAAGATTGAAGACAGAAATTTGAACCGCATCGTTTACGCAATCGCTTCTCATGCTGCTGCTGGACGAGAAAAAGTTTTTGCAGCAAAAGAAGAAATAGAAAGAAAAGGGCTTGGAACCATTGTTACGGCATTGCCAACATCCATCGGAACGCCAGAGGCTATTCGTGCTGCGGCTTCTTGTGACGTTTTGTTCGGTTGTGTAGATACTGCAAGTGCGCGGTTGTTTATGAATTTGATCGCCACATACTACCTAATTCCCTATTTTGATCTGGGAATTTTGCTGGACGCAGAACCAAAGAGTAATGGATCAGCGACCATAAAGGATATATTAGGCACTGTTCACTATCTTCTTCCGGGTGCCTCAAGTTTAATTAGTCGTGGTGCTTTTTCACTTGAGGATGTCAGGACTGAAGGGTTACATAAAAGAGATCCCATTGCTGCTGCACAACAAGTCAAAGATAAATATATAAAGGGTGTAGAAGTACGACGTCCTGCGGTTGTAAGTGTGAATACCTTCGCTGCCGCTTTGGCCGTGAATGATTTTCTTGCGAGACTCCATCCTTATCGAGCAATGCCTAATGCAGAGGTCGCATCGATTGAATTCAGTCTAGGCCAACTACGTCTCACCGTTGATGAAGAACTTGAGCCATGTCCAATGATGAGTCGCTTTGTTGGATATGGTGATATAAAACCGTTGCTTGGTCTTCCGGAGTTAAGCGAATGATATCTATGTGGCAATCATGGTGCATAAAATTTATTGTTTGGATTCAGGGGCTCTTCGTAAAGCCATATCGTGTTGAAATTGT
Source organism: Alphaproteobacteria bacterium (assembly GCA_010031785.1). Taxonomy (GTDB): domain Bacteria; phylum Pseudomonadota; class Alphaproteobacteria; order UBA9219; family RGZA01; genus RGZA01. The sequence goes on along the minus strand of RGZA01000019.1, from coordinate 8,474 downwards.
CGATGGCTCACTTCCTCGTATCCTAAAAAAGCACAAGCTTTACATTCTAAAAGAAGATAGCGAGCTGTGGCAGGCTTCTATGGTCTGCCCTTGTGGATGTGCAGAAATTTTGGAAATGAACTTACTTCCTGATGAACGACCCCAATGGGAATTTACTATGGATGAAGAACGTCGCGCTAGTCTTCATCCTTCAGTGTGGCGTCAAATCGGCTGTCGATCACATTTTTTCCTTAAAAAAGGAAAAATTATTTGGGTATAAATGCCCTTGTTATCTCAGCTAATCTATATAGCCGTTACTTTTTAACCAAAGATTTGCTTGCTCATTATCTTTAAGAATTTCTTCTACTCTATCTGTACCTGTTGTTTTAGTAATAATAATTTTAATAGCTCCATTAGACATTTCTTCTTTTTGTATACTTTGTACATTTAATTGTCTTGGCATATTGCTCACCTTCTAATCGGGATTTTCACTTGTTTATTCTAGAAGTAAGTTCTGCTTTAGGGCTTACTTATTTTGCGAATTATCCAAGATGGATCTAGCCCCATGCTTTTGCATACCAACACAAACTCGCCAATGGTCAGTTTCTTTTCACCATTCTCATATTTAGCGACAAAGGACTGCGGTTTCATAAGTTTGCTGGCAATATCATGCTGTGTCATATCCTTTGCCTTTCGCTCCGATTTCAGGAGTTTAGACACATCAGTGTTTATTGCTTTTGTGTAGGATTTTGACATTTGGCAGCCTTGAACTGCCTATCTATTTAATCCCTAGACAGGATTATCCCGAATTAGGATAATCTAGATATGAGCGATAGCCGAACTGTAAATCCTGAACAGCTTGCCATTATTATCGAGCGCGCACGTTCCGTAGCTGCTGACTACTATCTAACTATGGGTAGACCGCTGGGCATTACAGGAGAGATTGGCGAATACGATGCTGTACGGCTTTTGGGTATGACTTTAGCTGCCGCGAGAACCGCAGGATACGATGCTGTTAAGCAGGATGGTACCAAGGTGCAAATTAAAACTCGTTACTTGTGTGAGGATATAGAAAATCGCAGACGCGTACCTACCATTAAAATGACTCACAGTTGGGATACCACTATACTTGTTTTGCTTGATAAAAATTTCAATACACGGGCGATTTATGAGGCGCAGCGTGACGCGATATCTACAGAGATAAGTAAGCTTAGTGATAAAGCTAAAGCACGTGGTGCCATTGGGCTAAGAACATTTAAGAAAATTGCAAAGCAAATATGGCCTTTAAACCATATAACATCATAACACTATAATTTTGATAACAGTATAACATGCGGTTACCCTGTTATACCGTTATCCTCTTCTACACTAGTATAATATCCGTTTTCACAAACCAATTTTCCAGCTTTTACAAGTGCACGCAGATATACGCGCACAGAGTTTTTGTTCTCTCCAATTTTTACTGCGATCTCTGCTGGGGTTTGTTTATCCTTATTAGATAAAGCTTTCAGGATGCTTTTTTTAATTGGGCTGGACGTTTTTGCCAATTCTTCGAGATTGCCTTTATTTTCCCAAATACCATTTATCATTTCCAATTCGAGAATAGTTTCGGCCACATCTCGACCTCGCGCCATGAGCGTGGCCTTGTTATTTATTCCATTCTTTTTGAGAATAATGATCGTGTCAGGTGCGGCAGTCAGGCCGGTAGATCCAGCTACAGCTTCAAAATAATCGTCGTCAGCCTTAGCTTTACGAAGATGATGAATAAAAACGAGACACACATTCTTTCTATGAGCTAACTCAACAAGTCGCCCTATTGCCTCATAATCTTCACTATATCCATCACCAGCCCCCTTACCCCTGTTATTAATGCCGATAAATCTAGCTAGCGTATCAATAACTATCAGTTTGTAGCCTTGTTCATTAATAGCTCTTTCCAATAATTCATATCCACCTTGAGCAGGCTTGGCCCATGTTAGAGCATAATTAAAGGAGTCATCTGGTACTCTAGGAAGTGCCTTTAGTCTTTTTTGCAACCGACGTTCACTATCTTCAAAGCTAATATAAAGTACTTTGGCTTTGGTTGTGGGATATCCAAGAAAATCGTCGCCACGAGCCACAGCAGCACAAAGTTGGCACATGTGAAAAGATTTACCAATTTTAGGGCGACCTGCAAGGAGGGTGACACCTTCCGGATATAAATTGCTAACAACGTATGTTAATTCTGGAATATCCTTCTTGTATAGATCTGTAACACTACTGATGTTAGTCAATGAGTCTGTAGACTGACTAAAAAGCCTATGGATTTCCATTTTGATATGATTTGGCAGCGTTTCTACTGAGAGATCAGCTAAATCCCATCCCTTAGGCATATTAGAAGATGGGCGGCAAACTTTGCCACCAACAATTGCTTGGATTTTGTAAGCTGCTTCTTCCCCAGCATTATCATTGTCAGCAAATATAAGTATATTTCTGCCTTTGAGTGGGGAGAAGTCTATCTTTCCAAAAGGAGCATTCGCACCGCCAGGCCAAGTTGTAACTACATATTCTGGGAATAAAGCTTTAGCAGCTTCAACAGTTTTTTCACCTTCAACGATAAGTACATTATCTTTTGGCCGCGCAACAATCTGCGGGAGATTATATAATTTACGCATGACAGGAAAACCCCATCGTCTCTCAGATGGAATATAATACCGAATTGTTTTTTTGCCATTAGGCTGATTAAAGCGACAAGCCTTAAGTATTATTTTCCCATCTACATCGCTATAATTATACTCACGACTTGGAGTACCAAGTTCTGAATGTTTTAGAATAGTTTTGTTAGGCATGACGCCATATTTTTCAATGAGTGCTTCAATAACCCCCCATTGTGAACAGCCTGCATGACAATATACTAAGCAGCTTCCATCTACGCTTTCTGATATGGAAAGACTAGGAGTGTGATCATTATGTGCAGGGCAGGATACATTACAGGAATGTCCATGCCATTTCCCATCAAGCAGTTTAGCCAACTCAGGCGCACTGATATTTCTTGGTTTTTTCACCCCCGAAAAATTGACCCTAATGAGTTTGTTAGAAATGACCTTGTATCGTGGTGTAGGTGCAGCTTTGCTATTCGATCTTGAGTTCTTGCGATGGATCTTTTGTAATTTTTTGAAATTAGCTTCTTCACGTTGATTTTTAAGATACCCCATTTTCAGCTCCCATTAGTTTCGACTCAATCCATTTTTGTACATCTGCTTCCAACCACGCTACGCGCTGCTTGCCGATTTTAACGCGCTTGGGGAATTCACCTGCTTTTTCGAGGCGATAAATTTGCATCGTGGAATAAGGGATAATTTCCTTAAGTTGTTTACGGCTTAGAAGTTTCTGGACACTGCTCATGGCGACTTCTCCTTGTTAGGGTTTGATATGCTATTGTGCGATGCTTTAGAGGTCGTTCTAAATTTCTTTTTTGATTTAAAAAAGATTTAGCGGCTTCTTTTTTCAATTAAAGCTTTTATCGTATTGATGATTTTCGATAGGTCATCAACTCTCTGTTCTAGCTCTTCAACTCGAGTAATAAGTTTTTTGTTGCTAGCAGCAGGGGAGCGTCGTGGCAAAGATTTGTCTTCATCAATTCTTTGCTCGAATAACTCATCCCGATATATCACATACCGCGTGCCAATTTTTTTGAAGTTTAGGTATTTATTTTTAAGCTTGCGTAACCTTGCACGTAGCGTTGGTTCCGGAAGTTCAAATAAAATGCAGGCTTGTTCAATAGTAAGCTCGGATGCCATTTTTACTGGGAATTTCTTGGCCATAGGAGCCCTTTCTGTAATTAAAGATCAATTTATGTAAAATTACGTAAGCATAAAAATAGGTTTCTGGGAAGCATTATTTTTTATGCTGGGTTATCTCATTGATATTGGGATACAATTTATTCAGCTTGAGTAAGCAATTTGATATGTGAAGACCATGCAGTTAACGCATTTTGGCATTCTTCAATATAAGTGTGCCGGTTATAAACAGCAGCTACGCCCCGAATTTCGCCTGATTTATGGTTGAGAACCTTTTCAACAATATGTGGCGCAATCCCAAGCCGTGCCATTCCAGTGGCTGCTGTGCGCCGAAGATCATGAATGCGCCATTCAGTTACGCTCGATAGTTCATCAAGCCGATCTTTCATTTTACTGAACCCAGAAACAGGTGTTTCACCATTTGTTGTGAATATGAGTTTGGAAAGATTGTTGTTCTTATCTAGATGATGTTTAACAAAATCGGTGAGAGGAACATAATGGACAGTATTATTTTTGGTTCTCGCTTTTGGGATTATCCATACATTATCGCTAATTTCATCCCAGCACATCTCAGCAACTTCACTGCGTCGTTGTCCGGTCAGTAAAAGCACTTTAATCAAATCACCAAATGGAGAAGTAAGGCTATCGCAAGCTTTCCATATGCATTTAACTTCATCATCGGCGAGTACACGATCACGGCTAATGGTTTTGGTAGGAAGCTTTAATCCCTCACAAGGGCTGCGTTCGATATAAGCTCGCTCGACACACCAATTAAAGAATTTACGTATATGGGCAAAGGTAAGGTTGGCTTGCGTTGCTGCACCATCCTCAATAATGCCGTCCAGCAGTAGCACTACATCAGACTTTCTAATTGTTGTAATATCCTTATGACCCCAATGTGGAAATACACGGTGTCGTGTAACGCCTTCGGTTTGCTTCCAAGTGCGGGTGTTAAGTTTTGCATAGCGCTCAATGTATTCAGCAAAGCTCTCTTTAAAGATCCGCTGTGGAGGTGCTGGGAGCAGCATGACCGCTCTAGGCGCATGTTGCTGCAGGTAACCCTGCGGAAGCTGCTCTTGAAGAGCCAGCCGCGCTTTATCGCGTGCCTCAGAGAGTGTTAAGACCGGATAACGACCAAGCGTTAAGCGCGTGAGCTTTCCTTGAGGACGATAAAACAGCACCCATGTTTTACAATTACGCTTGGTAATACGTAGAGCAAGGCCGGGTAATAATGTGTCGAAAAATTCCCGTCTTCTATCATTGCTATTATTTAGCTTTTCAACTGCGGCTGAAGTGAGCTTCAGCCTTGGCATTACAACTGCTTGGGTAACATATGGGTAACAAAACTCTTCGCTTATGGGTGGTATATAGTGGTAGGCATTGTAAGATGAATTTGGCTATCTCTCAATAAAAACACCAAATTATGTGGGTATATCTCACGAAGTGGTATGTTATGGTACGAGCTTGGTCATTCTCTTAATCAATAGGTCGTAGGTTCGAATCCTACATCGCCCACCATTCCCTTTTCCGAAGCACTCAAAGTCGAAATTATGCTGAAAGGCAAAGAGGTTAGGGCGGTTCCAAATCCTTCGGTCTTTGAGTACGGCAACTGTTTTGCAAAGGCGAGTTTGAGAACAAGCCGCTTATCCTCAAGGTCTTTGCTAGTCCATATTCCGTAAGGGTTTCCTAGAAAATCAAAGACGGTTCCAAGTGCATCTTCAAGGCTGGTGTCCACCGCCGCACCTTGGGCAATTTTCTCTTCAAGTATTTTCATTTCTCTTTCCAGACGTTCTATTTCCCGTTCGTAGGCTTGCTGTATTCAGGTCAGCGCGAATCGGTGTGCTAACACACCTTCCAGCCCATACAGCCTAAAATATGTGAAACCTCTTCATCGTTATATCCAAGCGGTAGCAGGGAAGCTCTGTATTTTATTTTGAGATTTTTCAAGTTGACAAATTCCGCTTCGTCAACGGTCGGCCTTTGGTACTTGAGCACTTCGTCAAACATTTTTACCATTGGCATGTCGGTATTAGATAGCAGCTGTAACGCGATATCTGAATTATTGTCGTCGCCTCCAAAAGCCTCTATCAATGCACTGCCGAGATAACTATAGCGATAGCCAAGGCGGCGGGTAACATTATCGATGCTAATCAGAAAACACGATGGCCATATGTTGGCTATTTCATCAGAATCAATATCATTCTCGCTGGGAAAAGGACGCGCTCCCCTTAGCAAAGCCCAATAGTGATGCAACTGCAGATGGGTGCGAAGCTCATGGTCGTTTTGTGTTTCAAGATTGGTTCGCATAAGATAACTATGATTTATACTTTGCCAAATAATGCGTCGATATCAGCCTGCGACGGGGCTTTATCCGGAAGCTGCGGGCCATTTAGGAATCTTCTATCATCAGTAATAATCTCTTTTTCTATATCAACTGACATAGTCTGTGCGCTCAATAATTTCAGCGTATTATTAACTCGAACATCCAGTTCGCTAAGCACCTTGATGACTTTATTCACACGCTGGCTGGTTATGTCTTGAAAATTGCACGCTTCATAGATTTTGGTAATCGCATCGCCAATGGCTTTCTGATGCTCGCCGCCGATCGCATTCGCAGCCGTCTGGATAGCATCCACCGCGTCCATTATCGCGTGACCGGCCTCTTCAGAGGCCTTGATCACCGCATCTAAATGCAGCGATGCATCGCCCATGATCTTACCTTCGCTGTCAGGAACACCGATAGCGGATATTTCGTTTTTTACTTTTTCGATGAACACAAGAAGTAGTCCGACCTCTTCACTTAATTTCTGACTAAGCACTATTTTTGAAGGATCAGTCATTGCCGATATTTGTTCAAACAATTCTCCTACGTCCAGCGCATTAAAATCACCTTTCTCGTCGCGCAGTTTAATTAGACTGCTTAAAAAAGCGTTTCCAATTTCTTCTTTTGTATTCATTGCAATTATCCGACATGAAAGAGGGTGAACACGTTAGAATGGGCCAAAAATGGTAGCCATTTTAGTCTTGAGTGTATCGGCGCTGAATGGCTTGACAATATAATTGCTGACGCCAGCCTGTTTTGCAGCAATAATATTTTCCGGCTTGCTTTCCGCTGTTACCATCAAGAAGGGCAAGGCCTTTAGCTTTTCATCCGCACGTACTTGCTTAAGCAGTTCAAGCCCGGTCATCGGCTCCATGTGCCAGTCTGAGATAATAAAATCGATCTTTTTTTCACCACGCAATTTATTAAGGGCATCCGTACCATCAATGGCTTCGGTAGGGCTAGGGAAGCCAAGATCTCTTACCAGATTGGCCACAATACGCCGCATCGTAGTATTATCTTCCACGACCAGAATAGACATTTGCTTATTTACTGCCATACATAATCTCCCATTTAATGCTTTGTAAGTTATGCATATTTTCTTAAGTTAGTATTAAGAGGGCATGTATACAAAGCTAAAGGCGGCATAACTGGTTCAGAATGGGCCAATAATGCCAACTAATTTAGTTTTGAGTATGTCTGCTGTGAAGGGTTTGAGGATGTAGCTGCTAACGCTGCACTCATTTGCAGCGACCATATTTTCCGGCTTTGTTTCTCCTGTCACCAAAATAAATGGAATACTTTTCAGTTGTGCATCTGCACGTACCTGTTTTATCAGATCAAGCCCGTTCATCCGCGTCATGTGCCAGTCCGAAATAATCTAATCATAGGATTTTTCATGTAGCATTGCGAGAGCCTCCTTGCCGTCAGAGGCTTCATTAATATTGAGGAACCCAATTTTTCTTAACATACCGCCGATAATGCGACGTTCTGTATCGGAATCGTCCACCATTAAAATGGCTATGTGCTCTTTGGCAGACTATTCTCCGATTCTAATACCTTGCGTTGTAGACTGTACAAACTATTTCAAACGATAGAGTCCCCGGCATGGCTCAACAGCAACAAAAAGCTGTGCTTTATCCACGATGGTTTCCGTACTGCCAAGAAATAAATGCCCTCCGGGGCTTAATGCTTTACTAAGCCGCTCGGCCACGCGCGCTCTGGTCGCCTCATCAAAATAAATCAGTACATTGCGGCAAAAAATGATGTCGAATTTTCCAAGCGTGGAAAAATCCTCAAGCAAATTCTGCATGCGGTACTTTACCATCGCGCGCAGCGGTTCTTTGATCTGCCAGGTAGTGCCGGGTAGCTGGGTAAAGTATTTGATGAGCATTTGGATAGGCAGGCCGCGCTGTACCTCGAACTGGGAATATACACCATCTTTTGCCTTATCCAGTACCTTGCTAGCCAGATCGGTGCCAATGATTTCATAGCGCCAACCGGGCATTTTCGCCGATTCCTCCTGTAGGCACATGGCTGTGGAATAGGGTTCCTGGCCGGTGGAACACGCGGCGCTCCATATGCGAAGCGCGCTTTTACCGGCTACAGTTTTGTATGCGGGCAGCATGGTCTGCCGCAAATACTCAAACGGCTTGGTATCACGGAAAAACAGCGACTCATTGGTGGTCATTGCCTCGGTGATTTCGCTAAGGATCGCTTCCTTTCCATTAGTACGTACCAATTGAATCAACGCGGAAACGGTTTCGCAACCGTGATTACGCGCAACCGGTAGTAACCTGCTTTCTATCAAATAGCCCTTATCCTCCGTCAATGCCAAGCCGGAACGCTTTTTCAGTAAATCAGAGCAAAACTGGAATTTGGCTGGCTGCATGTTA
>RGZA01000180.1 GCA_010031785.1 Alphaproteobacteria bacterium | reverse complement strand
CAGATGCTCCCACTCCTGCTGGATCCAGAAAACGAAGATGACTATGTCTGGGCAGACTCAGCGTATTCCGGTGAATGCTATGATGATTTTCTGAGTCTCGGTGGCTTCGAAGGTCTGATCCACGAAAAAGGCGCTTGCAATCATCCGCTTAGCGACGCAGCCCAGGAATTTAATCGTCTCCAATCGTCAATCAGGGCGTGCGTAGAGCATGTCTTCGGCTGCATGAACATGTCCATGGGTGGAAAGCTGACAAGAGAGATTGGGCTCAAAAGGAACGAGGCTTGGTGGGGCCTCAAAAACCTGACATTTAACTTCCTGCGTTTTCTTCAGCGCTCTGTCCACGTAGTCGTGGCTGCATGAGTCACTCATAGAAATGCCACAGTTCAGGAAGACTCTTCAATATTCGATCCAATGCTTTCTTGCGCAGTCGCCTCCTTAGCGGCATTTTTATGTCCACAAGATTTCTGTTTTGTGCGGATTACTCTAGGTGCCCTTAAGACTCAATAAAAGCAACACAAGGCTAAGGGCTGGATAACAAAAGATTATAGCGACGGTCTAATTTTCCTTGCTAGAATGTATTTTTAATTGGTTGTCATGCCTTTCAATTCTCCTGTCGCAGTTTTGAGTGTTCAACCTACCTACAACAACAACATCGATGGCTTGCTTTGTGGAGTCAAGTGGGCAGGATACAGTACGGTGTCTCCCATTACGTATAGCTTTCCAGATAGCATCCTAGATTACGAACAATATTACCCAAACTGGCAATCTCATGGTCTGACACTGAAAAAACTAACAACCACTCAGCAAACATGCGTTCAAAAGTGGTTGAAGCAAGTCGCAGGTACAACCAATGCAAACTTTAAAGAGCTCACAGGATCCAATGACTGCAATGCAACAATTCGCCTTGCAACATCCGATTATTACGGTACGGCATGGGGTTATTATCCAGGATCCACGGTAGAAAGCGGTGATGGATGGTTCAATTCATATGACTTTAGCCAGCCAGTCATAGGATCCTATGCGTTTTACACTCTCGGTCATGAAATAGGCCATTTGATGGGTCTTAAGCATGGGCATGAGAAGGGTGGTCCTAGAGATGTATCAATGAATGCAGATCGTGACTCCATGGAGTTTTCAATCATGACTTACCGCTCATTCATCGGAGCTGATACTCAATACTACACCAATGAGATCGGCGGCTATGCTCAGTCCCTAATGATGTACGACATTGCTGCCATGCAGCAAATGTACGGTGCTGATTTTGCCGAGAACAGTGGGAATACGACATACGAGTTCTCGACAAGTACTGGGGAGATGTTTGTCAATGGTCTTGGGCAGGGCATTCCATTATCGAATCGGATATTTCGTACTATCTGGGACGGGAATGGAAATGACACATATGACTTCTCTAATTATACGACTCCAGTCAGCGCAGACCTCACGCCAGGTGGATGGGTAGATCTTGACCGTGCTGGCAACTTTCAGCGGTCATACCTTGGAGGCGGAACAGGGGGCGGATTTCACCCTGGCTATGCCCGAGCTCATATCTTCAACGCACTTCAATTTCAGGGCAATACGTCTTCATTGATTGAAAATGTAATCGGAGGTTCTGGAAATGATCGGCTGTCGGGAAATGATGCAAACAATTTACTTGCTGGCAATGGAGGCAGTGATACGTTGATCGGAGGATCAGGTAATGACACGCTCAATGGCGGACCAGGCAGCGATGCACTGATAGGCGGCACTGGAGCTGACGTATTTGTGTTTCAATTTGGACAATCGACATCTGCTGCAGCGGACTTGATTGCCGATTATGCTATTAATAGTGACAAGATTGATCTTCTATCGTTCAGTGGAATGGCAATGTCCTCTCCTGTGTCATTCAGTCGCTCATCCAACACCTCTTCTTGCTCCATAACAACGATCATCCAAAATGTGTTTAGCGATGCGAATGGTTTGGTCCCTGGCAATCAGCCCCTGGGGGTTCAGTGTGCATCGATTGCGCTAGCTCCTCTTATAAATCAGCTATATCTTGTTGTGAACGATTCAGTTTCCGGGTACCAAAGCGCTAATGATCTTGTTGTGCGTTTGAGCAATTACAGCGGGACACTTCCAGGCCTAGGAGGCATTTCACCCTCCACATGGTTTGCATAGGGCAAAGCCTGCGCAAAGCTTACAAAAGTCATCAACAATATAAATGGACAGATCATTTTTTTCTAC
>RGZA01000179.1 GCA_010031785.1 Alphaproteobacteria bacterium | reverse complement strand
TATTCCATGTCTCCCGTAACCTTGTCGTGCGGCTGATCAGCGTATCGGTAATGCTGCCATCGTTTCTGGCGATCTTACTGTTTGCGGGATGGCCGTTTCATCTCTTCATGCTGGTGAGCTATTCATGGACAATTTATGAATGGCGCGTGATGCTCAATCGCCAGGAAAAAAAATGGGTGTCAGCGGCAATGCATATTGCGCTTGCACTTGTGTGGGCTGTTGCGATTTATGTGAACATACCCTTTGCCGTTATTGTATGCCTTTCCCTGAGCCTTGTGTTGATGCTGGCCTTTCGTTTGGCCAAGATTGAACGCCCTGTTTTGTTGTCGATGGGGATTTCGTTTCTTGGCTCAACCATGCTCGCCTTTATTCACCTTCGCGAATGGGCGGGTTTCAGCCTTTCGGTTAGCATTTGCGCGATTGTGTGGGTGACGGATGTTGCAGCATTTTTTACAGGCAAGATGCTGCGCGGGGCCAAGCTTGCGCCCGATATCAGCCCCAGCAAAACTTGGACAGGTTTTATTGGTGGATTATGTTTTGCCGCCGTAATGGCTTATGGCTGCGCATGGCTATTTAATGCGCAAAAACCTTGGGTTGTGGTAGGAATGGGTCTTGGGTTGTCATTGGCTGCCCATTGTGGTGATCTGTTCGAATCGTGGGTAAAGCGCCGGGCAGGGGTTAAGGATAGTGGTATCCTTATTCCAGGACATGGTGGGCTGCTTGACCGTGTGGATGGATTGATTATGGCGATGGTGCTATGTGCCATTGCGCTATGGGCAGTAGATTTTGACTTATCCTGGTGGGTAAAAGAGTGAGTGATAACGTGAAGGCTTTAATACAACCGGTTGATTATTCAACGAAAACGCCCAATGAAAAAACAGCGAGCTTGCCGCGCAGTGTGACTGTGCTTGGGTCTACAGGGTCGGTGGGTACACAAACCCTTGAGCTGATTGAAGCAAACCCCGACCAATTCAACGTGGTTGCCCTGACCGCGAACCAGAATGTTGATCTATTGATCAAGCAGGCGCTGGCACTGCGCCCGCAGATGGTAGTGATTGGCGATGAAAGCAAATATGCAGCACTGAAGGATGCGCTGGCAGGCAAGGGAATTGAAGTTGCCGCAGGCGCCAAGGCGATCACCGATGCTGCGCAACGCCAAAGCGACTGGGTCATGGCTGCAATTGTGGGCGCAGCTGGTCTGCCGCCAACCCTTGCGGCGGTAAAGCGCGGTGCAACCGTTGCCTTTGCCAATAAGGAATGTCTTGTTTGTGCAGGGCCATTGATGATGCGTGAAGTGCAGGATTCCGGTGCGCAATTGCTGCCGGTTGATAGCGAACATAACGCGATCTATCAGGTGTTTGATGATGAAGGGCGCGATGGTATTGAGCGCCTGATTTTAACTGCCTCGGGTGGTCCGTTCCGTCACACAAATTTAGAAGATATGGCGCGCGTGACACCGCAGGAAGCGGTCAAGCATCCCGTCTGGTCGATGGGTTCAAAAATTTCGATCGACAGTGCGACGATGATGAATAAAGGCCTTGAGATTATTGAGGCAAGTTTTCTTTTTGATATGCCCGAAGATAAAATCGGCGTTATCGTTCATCCTCAATCCGTCATTCACAGCATGGTGGAATATAAGGATGGCTCGGTGCTTGCCCAGCTTGGCAGCCCGGATATGCGCACGCCGATTGCCTATGCGCTCGCTTATCCAAAGCGCATGGTGACGCCCGCTGCGCGCCTTAATCTTGCGCAGATCGGCTCGCTCACTTTTGAAGATCCTGATCCGGTGCGTTTCCGCTCCCTTGTATTAACCCGCGAAGCCCTAAAACGGGGCGGTACGGCGCCAACCATCCTTAATGCAGCGAATGAAATTGCTGTAGATGCCTTTTTAAAGGGCCGAATTGGCTTCCTTGATATTGCCAAAATTGTAGAGGAGACTCTGCAAGCCATGACCATTACGCCGCTTAACGATCTTGAGGCGGTAACTACCAGTGATACCGATGCGCGTCGCATTGCAACCGATAAGGCAAATGCCTGCACCAAGTAGGTTTTGTAAAACACATATAGGAATTTGAATGCAAGATATAATCCTTCATACCCTGCCATACTTTTTGTTGGTACTTGGCATTGTTGTTTTTGTGCATGAGTGGGGTCATTACATCGTTGCCAAATTGTGTGGTGTAAAAATTGAATCCTTCTCCCTTGGTTTTGGCCCGGAGATTTTGGGCTTTAATGACCGCTCGGGCACGCGCTGGCGTTTAAGCCTGCTCCCCCTTGGTG
>RGZA01000178.1 GCA_010031785.1 Alphaproteobacteria bacterium | reverse complement strand
GGATAATTTCCAAGGCTTCGGGCGCATCGCGCGTGATGATTGCAACCTTTGCCCCATCATGCAGGGGAAGGGTGAGATCGCGCAACTCACCATCAATGCGCGCGGCAATCGCAACCTTGGCAAGGCTCTTGCTGATGCTATTGGCAAGATCAAGCGCGGACGCACCTTCGGGAAGCTGGCGGATATTGCCATCGGGCAACGTGATGTTCATAAGTTTTTGTGCTGCGTCAGTCATCGGTTAATTCTGTATCTCTCTCAGTTCACGGTAAGTATCAATAATATCTTCAATCATCTGTTTGCGGTCAAAATTATTTTCAACAAAGGCGCGCGCACGTACAGCAAAGGCTTGGCGCTGTTCTGTGGTGAGCTTTAAGCTGCGCGTAAGAGCTGCGGTTAAGCGGTTTACCTGATCGGCAGGGAGCAGGATGGTTGCATTATCGCGCAATAAAATTTCGCCAAGGCCATTGCGGTTGAAGGCAACAATCGGGCGGCCCATCGCCTGCGCTTCGATCAATGCGCGCAAGGATTCCTGCCCCTGAAAGCCTGTGACCAATACGGTGTGGGCAAGCCATAATGCGGGAATGCGGTCCTGAATATCGCTGGTCACGATTACGTGGCTTGAAAGACCAAAGCCTGCAACGCGTTTTAAGATAAAAGCGCGGTCTTGCTCGGGCACAAATAAAATCGTGGTGATGTTGCGCTCTTTCAATTCCTTGAGCGTTTTGGCCATTGTATCAAACACGACAGGGTCAAGTGGGCAGTCGGGCACGACGACAATCGGTTGATCATCAGGCAGCTGCCAGTTTTTTTCCAGTGTCTGGATTTTTTGTGGCGAGATGCGGTCATAATGCACGATGCCAAGATTAATCCCGGGGATAATCGTGCGCACAACGCTTTCGGGTAAGCCGAGCTGTTGCAATAATTGCTCGCGCGCATAGCTTGAGGGCACAATCACGCGTGAGAAGCTGCGCAATACTTCGGCGTTACGTCCGGCCAGCACACTGATGACAGGCTGGTTGAGTGAGATAGCAGTGTGCATCCCTGTTTTAAGCATTACCTCATACGCAAAGCGGCTCAGCGAAAAATCGAGCGCATGAATGAAATGGATATGTTGCTCGCGTGCCCAGCGCACCAGCTGAAACACTGCAACCATATGCCCAAGGGCAGAAGCGCGCATATCTGGCAGCATTTTATGCGGGATTTTCTGGCGTTGTAGTTCCAGCTTTAATAGGCCGCCTGGTGAAGCGATAAAGGGATGGCCGCCTTCAGCGCGCACGCGCAAGGCGAGGTCAACCGCTTGTCGTCCCAGCATCGCGTTATTAAGATCGGGGCTTAGAATTAAGATACGTGCATTCAGGGTTGTGGCAGGCGTAGCCGTCGGGGCCGCCAGCGGCGCCTGTGCACGCTGTGGTTCTTTTTTAATCTTGGTCTGGACAGTTTTTTGATTTGCTACCATAGTTTTAGCAGATACTTTTTCAGACATAACATGAACGAACCATTTGAATTCAAAACACTAGATCTTGGCAACCGGACTCTTGCTTACCGCAACGATGGCCCAGATGATAATGGGGCGAATCCAGACCGACCGAACCTGTTGTTTTTACCCGGTTTCTTTTCCGATATGACGGGCTCAAAAGCAAGCTTTTTAGCGGCGCGTTGCATTGCAGATGGCCGCCAGCTTACCCGTTTTGATTATCGTGGCCATGGTAAATCCTCCGGTGCCTTTATCGATGGGTGTATTGGTGATTGGCTGCAGGATGCCATCGCGGTGCTTGATCAGCTCACGACGGGCAAGGTTATTCTGGTCGGCTCCAGCATGGGCGGGTGGATTATGCTGCTGCTCGCGCTCAAGCGGCCGACGCGCATTGCAGGGTTAGTAGGCATTGCTGCTGCGCCTGATTTTACGCAGGATCTTGTGTGGGAGCTGTTATCGCCTGCGCAGCAAAAAGAAATGCGGCAGAAAGGCGTGATCTATGAGCCTTCCGAATATGGCGCACCTGTTCCCTATACGCTCAAGCTGGTGGATGAAGGTAAAAATCATCTTCTTTTGCGCGGCCGTTCGATCCCGATGAATTTCCCGGTGCGCTTGTTGCAAGGAAAGAAAGATGCCGATGTGCCGTGGCAAACCGCCGAGCGCATCGCCGCAGGATTACAATGCTACGATTTGCGCATCACCTATATTGAGGATGGCGATCATCGTTTATCGCGTGATGAAGATTTGGAATTATTGTGGGAAGCTGTTGAAGATATAGGCAATGCTTAATAGCAGCGCAGTGATATTCCTCCCCCTT
>RGZA01000177.1 GCA_010031785.1 Alphaproteobacteria bacterium | reverse complement strand
CAAAAGCAGCTTGCAACATCGCTGATTGGGACTTTGATCCCTTTTAGTAACGTAACGCTCCTAAAGGCATTCCTGGCTATTCCTTTTGTAACTATAAAAACGATAATATTAATTCACTGGCAGGCCGTGGTACTTGCCTTCAAAAAGATACGTTATATTGATAAACCACAGCAATTATCGACTCGCAGCAGTATGACCGGGGAAAACCTTACTAAAAAGTAAGGTGTACATTTGTCGCTTGTAGGCTAGCGTTCTGTTTATCAACAAGGATTTCTGAATGTTTGACCGAACAATTACCTATGGTTTTTTAAAAGCGCTTGAACGTCTGGTGTATGGCACACTGACAGTGGTCACCCCTGATGGGGTAAGCCACGTTTATTCTGGAAAACAAAAAGGTGAATCTGCAACCTTCACTATCCGGGATTGGAAAGTTATACCAACCCTTATGAAAGACGGTGATATTGGCCTTGCCGAAACCTATCGCAAAGGCATGTGGGAAGCCGATGATCTTGCAGCGTTTATGACAGTTGGTTTGAAAAATGAAACCGCATTGGATGAATATATTTATGGCAATCCGTTCTCGCGCTTGATGACCAAGCTGTCTTATTTCTTATTTCGCCGTAACACCGTTAAAGGCAGTAAGCGCAATATCCAAGCGCACTATGATCTGGGCAATGATTTTTATAAATTGTGGCTGGATCCTTCGATGACCTATTCTTCTGCCCTGTTTCAACATGATGAAGAGCCGTTGCATTCCGCGCAGCATAATAAATACGACCGTGTGCTAGAGCGGCTGCGCCCATCAGGTAATGTATTGGAAATTGGTTGCGGATGGGGCGGGTTTGCCGAGCGCGCCATGCAAAATCGCGATTACGCTATTAAAGGATTGACGCTCTCGCATGAGCAAAAAAACTTCAGCGATATGCGTTTAAACAACAAGGCTGACATTGCGCTGCAGGATTATCGCCACGAGGAAGGAAAATACGACAATATTGTTTCAATAGAGATGTTTGAAGCCGTGGGTGAAGAATATTGGCAAGGCTATTTTGAAAAAATTGCCCAGTGCTTGAAAAAGCAGGGGCGCGCGATGATTCAAACCATCACCATTGATGAGCGCTATTTTGAAAGTTACCGCAAGGGCGGCGACTTTATCCGCACCTATATTTTTCCAGGCGGCATGCTGCCAAGCAGCAAGCGTTTCGAACTGGCTGCAAAAAATACAGGGCTTACAGTGGTGGACCAATTCCATTTTGGTCAGGATTATGCAAAAACCCTGCGCTATTGGCTTGCCAATTTTGATGCTAATTTGAAAGAGGTGCGCGCACTTGGCTTTGATGAATCCTTCATCCGCATTTGGCGACTTTATCTGGCTGCCTGCATTGGCTCTTTCTGTGTTGGTCGCACATCGGTGATGCAAGCGGAGCTTCGTCATGCTGCATAAAGGTGCAATAAAAGATTTTTTTAAGGTACCTGCAATGATGCGCGGGTTTTATCTCTCCTATGGCCTTAGTTTGCTGGCTGCCACACTGCCTGCTGTATTAGTGTTTTTTTATATCCGTGATTTTCTCGGCGCAGAAAATGAAACATGGTATTTTCTCGGGTTCTATTTTTTAAGCGGTATCGTCACACTGCCCCTTTGGCTGCGCGGCGCAAAGATGGTTGGTAAAAGCCGGGCATGGTTTGTTGCTATGGTATTATCGGTTATTGCTTTTTGTGGCGCTGTATTTTTGCAGCCTGGGGATATTTTGGGATATGGAATGGTGTGCATAGGGGCTGGCCTTAGCTTTGGCGCCGAACTCGTGCTACCACCCATGGTATTAAAAGATTTGATTGTTGCTGCTAACGATAGCGCTATGGCTACGCGACGTTATGGGCTTCTAGCATTTTTGGGAAAAGCCATGTTAGCACTTGTTTGCCTGATGGTTTTTCCTGCCCTGAACTATTTTGGATATAAACCAGAACAAGCAAGTACACCGCACGTATTAAGCGCACTTTCGTTCTGTTATGCGGTGCTGCCATGCATCATAAAAAGTTTTGCCATATATACCTTGTGGCGCTGGATAAAAACCTATGGAGGAAATCTTGAAAACCGTACAACGCTTTCTCATCGCCGGAGCTCTCATGCTGCTTAGTGCCTGTTCATCTCCACAAACGCTGGATGATTATGCGGAAATGCAACCGCATGTCGATTTGAAAACCTATTTCAATGGTCCGATCAAGGCGTGGGGATTAATTCAGGAACCCAGTGGAAAAGTGATCAGCCGCTTTGATGTGATGATGCATGGTTCTTGGCAAGGGGATGTAGGAAC
>RGZA01000176.1 GCA_010031785.1 Alphaproteobacteria bacterium | reverse complement strand
GCGTGGTGTGGTGTGGCGTTAAGTGTGCGAGAGGGAGTGCGTGCCGGTCCGCGGGGGGGGGAAGGGGGGAATGCAAGCCAAAAAGTGGGACGAAGGGGCGATAAAGACCTAGGGCCGAAGGGAAAGCACTAACCCCCATTACTAATACGCCTCATTTGATTACATAATTTCTTCGGCATTTCTTCGGCCCTTTCGGCCCTTTGGCTCTTCGCCCCCCACTTTTCCCTTGCACCCCCCTCTAAAATATGCTGATTCACGTCCGTGCACACTTAGCCCGCAAAAAGATACCCATAAGACACGCATCACTGATCAAAGGTGATAGGCCGCGTGCCCAGACTTTTTTGTTCTGGGGTTGTTTTCGCTTTTTGCCTATCCGCTGGTTGCGCGCGCAAACACTTTGACCCTTAAGGGAATTAAAATGGCCACGATACTAAAAACCAAAGAAATTCTTCCAGATACAAACAGCTTCACAGGACGTCAGCGCATCCGCAAAAGTTTCGGACGCATTTCCGAAGTTGTTTCCATGCCCAACCTCATCGAGGTGCAACGCCAATCATATGAAGCATTCCTTCAGATGGCGACACCCGTCGCTGCGCGCACCGTCACCGGCTTGCAGGAAGTTTTCAAATCCGTTTTCCCGATCAAGGATTTTGCCGAACGCGCCATTCTTGATTTTGTATCTTACGAACTTGAAGAACCAAAATACGACGTTGAAGAATGTCAGCAACGCGGCATGACCTTTGCTGCGCCATTGCGCGTAACACTCCGCTTGTCAGTATTTGATGTGGATGAAACAACGGGCTTGCGCTCCATCCGCGATATTAAAGAACAAGATGTATATATGGGCGATATGCCGCTCATGACGCATAACGGTACCTTTGTGATCAACGGCACCGAGCGTGTGATCGTATCGCAAATGCATCGCAGCCCTGGCGTATTCTTTGATCATGACAATGGCAAGACGCACGCGTCGGGTAAATTCCTGTTTGCTGCGCGCGTCATTCCCTATCGCGGTTCATGGCTCGATTTTGAATTCGATGCCAAAGACATTTTATATGTGCGCATCGATCGTCGCCGCAAATTGCCAGTGACAACCTTGATGTATGCGCTTGATGATGAGAACACCGAAAAAATGCGCGCAAAGCGCGATGCGCAAGAAAAGCCATTAGCACCGGGCGAAGCAATCGGCATGACGAAGGAAGAAATTCTTTCCTCCATCTACGAAACCAAAGTGTATGACCGTACCAAGTCCGGTTGGAAGACCCGCTATGTTGCAGAAAACTGGCGCGGCGTAAAACTCGTTCATGACCTTATCAACGCCAAGGGCGGTGAAGTGGTGATGGAAGAAGGCGCGAAAATTACCGCGCGCAAAGCCAAGCAGCTTGAAGAAGAAGGCCTTAAGGAAATTCTCGTTAAGGAAGAGCAGTTGCTCGGTCAATATCTTGCACAGGATATTATCGATCTTAAGACTGGCCTTGTGCTGCACGAAGCGGGCGATGAAATCACCAAAGAAGTGATGGAAAGCCTGATTGAGCTGAACACCAAGGAAATTCCTGTTCTTGCAATTGATCATGTGAATGTTGGGCCATATCTGCGCTCCACCATGATGGTTGATCGCAACTCAACCCGCGAAGAAGCGCTGATCGATATCTACCGCGTAATGCGCCCTGGTGAACCACCAACGCTGGAATCCGCTGAGGCATTGTTCCGTGGTCTGTTCTTTGATCTGGAACGTTACGATTTGTCCCCAGTGGGCCGCGTAAAAATCAATGGCCGCCTCAATGTTCAAGCTGCTGATACCGTGCGTGTTCTGCGCAAGGCTGACATTATTCAAATCATCAAAATTCTCCATGACCTTAAAGATGGTCGCGGCGAAGTGGATGATATTGACCATTTGGGTAACCGCCGCGTTCGCTCGGTCGGTGAACTTATGGAAAACCAGTACCGCGTTGGTTTGCTGCGTATGGAACGTGCAATCAAGGAACGTATGGGTTCTGTTGAAATCGACACCGTGATGCCTTCGGATCTTGTGAATGCAAAACCGGCAGCGGCTGCAGTTCGTGAATTCTTTGGCTCTTCGCAGCTATCGCAATTTATGGATCAAACCAATCCACTTTCTGAAATTACGCATAAACGTCGTCTTTCAGCTTTGGGGCCCGGTGGTTTAACGCGCGAGCGCGCAGGCTTTGAAGTGCGCGATGTGCATCCAACCCATTATGGCCGTATCTGCCCGATTGAAACGCCGGAAGGCCCGAATATTGGTCTGATCAACTCCCTTGCAACCTACGCACAGGTGAATGCATATGGCTTCATCGAAACACCGTACCGCCGCGTTGCGAAA
>RGZA01000175.1 GCA_010031785.1 Alphaproteobacteria bacterium | reverse complement strand
AGTACAAAAACACGGGATATTCCAGCAATATAAATCGTTTTAAAAAATATTTATAGTAATTAACGGTGATGGAGAGTGTAGATAATAGGATTAACGATGACTTGCAATTATATGCACGAGTGCCTGATGCAAGCGTAAAACATGCAAAGGGGTTTAATGCGCTGAGATACACATCAATTCAAGACCAGGTTAATGCGGACCCAGAATATGAAACAGAATATATGGACTGTTTAGTTGCAAATGGGTGGTACAAATTGGCAAATAATCATGATATTTGCAGTGATGAACTCAAGGGAAGACATTTCAAGTATCGTTTGAATGGAAAAAGTTTATCGAAGGCTGAAAAAGGGACCTTTAGAAGTGGCGGAATGTTAATTGGGAGAAAAAATGACGATGATAAATTTATTTTATACAAAGCATACAACGGTTGCATATTTCCTCTGCAGAGAAGAAAATTTTAAAAACGGTGTATTTTAATGAGCCCAGAAGTGAGACTGTTTATCCAGTATATTTAAAATCTCCACTGACTGAAGAAGAAATTCCAGTGTATTATGCAAAAGATAACTATTCGAAGGAGCGTTTTATGGCAAGTAAAAAGTATAACTATGCATTTGAGACGTCTGACTGGGAGTTCAGGTAAGTTGCCTAATTAGGAAATGCAAGTTTCGTTAAAGTTACCTAATTAGGAAATGCAAGTTTCGTTAAAGTTGCCTAATTAGGAAGGTAGTCCGTTTAAAAAGCCTGTTTTCCAAGTCCGTTTTAAAAACGGACTTGGACCCCAAAGTCCGCACCCAAAAACGGACTTGCATTATACCCGTGTTACGGGTATAAATTTTTCTATTTTATTACTTTTTCTTAATGAAAAATTTAAAGTCCGCAAGTCCGTTCCAAAACTTTCGCATAGATTTTTTTTCCAAATAAATGATTTTTATTTCAGTGTTCAATTTACAAAACGCATATGCCATATATTATAGGAAAAGTTTTTGGGTGCGGACTTGCGGACTTTGAAACTTCCTTAATGATTTACGAGAGAAAATTTAAATTTTATACCCGTGCTCTAAGCAAAACGGACTTGGTGCGGACTTGGGGTCAAAGTCCGTTTTAAAAACGGACTTAATCGCAAAATCCTAAATCGCAAAATGGAGTACAGACTCCCTAAGGAGTCTGTCTCTCTTTTTTTTGTTTTTATTTAATCAGTGGCAACTGGGATAGTGAATCCATCCCAGTCAACCAGGGACTCAAGTAAAGTGTCTATGTCATCCTCGATCTCGTCTGGCGGAGACAACAGTTCGTAGCGCAGGTCTTGCAGGGGCACCTGAGGATAATCGGTGCCAGGTTCGAGCACAGGTTCGTTCCAGCTCGTAAGCACTGCCTCGTGGCGATAGGCGACGTGCCCTTGGACGTCGAACTCGGAGACCTTGACCAGTACATAGACTGCCTTGCGGCGCAAGCCGAACGCGACCTTGGCCAACCACTCGGTGTGCTCGATGGCAACCCGTTCGCCCTCCGGGGTTCCGGATGCGTAGTATGGAAGTCGCTCATATGCCGGTTCGAGTTGGTAGATGTTAAAGTACACCCTGGGCACCGGGTGCCACCAATGGCTCATGGTGTCTCGCAATGGACTTATGCGCCCCGAAGGGCGCTGCCGTCATGCTGTTTTTTTGGGTTTTTGTTTAATAGCGTCGGGATGTCGCGCAGTGCTTGCATCCGCCGATGAAACACGGCAGGTAGTGCCACGACTGTGGGCACATCCGGCAGCTCGGTCCAACAGTGCAGTAGCCGGCACGCTTGACTGCTGTCCGGTGCTCCATCTTCACCTTTAGCGTCTCGTCCAGACCTTCACGCGCCTTGTTCAGGACAAGAAGGAACGCATCTCGGTTGCGACCATGACCGAAGGTTGCTTGCAGACCTACCACGAGTTTCTTCGCGCGCCACATCCTTGCAAAACTCTGGATTACCGTGGCTGCCTTGCGCATCGCGAGCATCCGCGTCTTCTTGTGCACCGCGCAGATGTCCATGTCCTTGGCGCAGTAGTTCTTGCACCCACGCCATACCTCCTCCAGTCGCGGCTGGGGAAGCGGAATGCCTGCATCCGTGAGCTCACGCTCCTCTTTTGCAGTCAGGAACTTGGGACTGACCATCTTGTGACCGGTATGGATGAGCATGCTGCACAACGGGCGTCTCTTGGGCTTCGGAGCAGGCTTGCGGGGCGCCAGGGCGTCAGCCATCTGCTGAACGCTGACACCACGCGTCTTGAGCACCTCGCAGAGGTCGATTAGCACCTTAGGCTCGACGCCCGTGAGTGCCATGAGGTCGTCGCGGATGGACATCAACTCTTCGAACTGGTCGTCGGTGAGCTCGCAGAGCTG
>RGZA01000174.1 GCA_010031785.1 Alphaproteobacteria bacterium | reverse complement strand
GTCTGCTGCTGCATACCATGCACCGAGCGAGATCTCAGGGTCGCGGAGGCTTATGGGTAATCAAGAACCGCGATTCCCACGTAGGGCTGATGACCCTCCATACCCAAATAAGTCGTGGTCTTCTAATGTCTTGGAATCTCCATATCAGGGGTTAAACTCTTTTACGCCAAATACTGCTGAATTCTTTTTAGGGCGAGAAGAAACAGTCAAAATAATTAACGACAAGCTGGCGTCAGATAACTTTGTCCCCATTATTGGTAGATCTGGTAGCGGAAAGTCCTCAGTTCTGCATGCCGGAGTGCGACCTGCCCTTGACGCTTCAATACATGTCATATGTCTCACTCCTGGTTCTGACCCTATCGGTAAGATTATTGCGAGTAGCGAAGAAATCCTCAAAAAGGAGGGCTGCAGAATGTCCAGAGTACAAGATATATGTTCTAGCCTGCGTAGCAATGGCACTACTGCTCGCCTAATGGAGGCCATCAGTCCACAAAACAGATACATAATCTTTGTTGACCAGTTTGAAGAAGTCTTTACGCTGTGCGCAAGTAAAGGTGAACAGCAGGTATTTGTAAACCATCTAACGGCAATAGCTGGTTACAAAGATTTTAGACTCTCACTTGTTCTTGCAATCCGCGCCGACTTTGTTCAGTCTTGCCTGGAGTATCGCGAGCTGACTGCTCTTTTTCAGTCACAAGCTGTTTATGTTGCGCCTATGAATCTCGAAGACTTAAGGCGAGTGATCCAAGAGCCAGCAAAAAAAATGGGATATGACTTTCCCGAAGGCCTTACATCGTTGATCATTGATGACATTGGCAAAGCCGAGGACTATCTGCCTTTGTTGCAGTACACTCTGACTCAGCTTTGGAACAGACGAAATAAAGAGCGTAGGTGTATTTCGCTTGAAGACTACACATCGCTAGGGAGAGTCACTGGCTGCCTCAATGAATGTGCAGAGAACATGTTTAACAGTCTTGATGAGAGTCAACAGTCTGCTGTCAAATCTGTTTTTATGAGACTGGTCCGTACCCATGATGAGGTCTTAGACGCGAAGCAAAGACGGTCAAAGCAGTCGATGCTTAACATAGTCCAATCAAGCGCGAATCCAGAGTCTGAGTTTAATGATCTGCTTGACCAGCTAATCAAGAGTAGGTTAATCACCCTTGACGATTCAGGAGATTGGATTGATCTGGCTCATGAAGCTCTGATGGTTGGCTGGTCTAGATTTGCCGATTGGAGACAGGAGGACAGGACATTAAAGCGGTTGATCGCACGAGTGGAGGATGCTTATGATGAATGGAAAGGTCACGATTACAGTCCTGAATATCTAATCCATGGTGGATTGCTTAATGAAATTCAGCCTGTTCTCAATGAGCTTGATGTATCAATTGACGGCGAGACGTTCAGGTTCTGTCTCGAAAGCATAGAAAGTAATAGAACAAAGAAAAGGCTTATTGGCAGAAATCTTACGGCTGATATGGCAGCATTGGCATCGTTAGCGAAGACTAGGCTGGCCCTGCCGAATTACCAAGATGAAGCAGTTCTGAGAATTTATAGTGAGTCCTCTCAGCTTAAGAATCTTCCGGACTCTGAAGGTCTGGAATTATTGGTAGATGAAGATGCTGTCGTCTGTGGGGATCCTGAAGTAAGCGCTAAACTAATATGGAACTGCATCCTTTATGTGAAGTATAAAGAGAATGAAATCCCGTGGGGGCAAGTCTTCGTCAATGCAAGTACTTGCAGAAGTGAGCTTTTGTTGGATAACAGACCGTTGGCTTGGATTGGAAGTCCTTTAGTCATCGATGGAGCTGAGATCTCCAAGATCAAGATTAATGGCTCGTCCCTGACTGCTATTGCACTCCGAATTATGGAGGAGAGATTTGCTGAATACTACAAAAGCAAAGGAAGGCGGAGAGTGATGAGTTTTGGCGGATTTCTTAAGGACTCAAATTTGCGTCACTTCCAACATGAATACGCAAAGATTAAAGAGCTTCAACCTGATAATTCTGATTCTAGGTTGTGTGAGGAAGCAATTGGCAAAACATCATTTGGTAGAGCCAGGATTGATATGGGGATCTCCGCTTTTACTGTGTGGACTGACGGCATTACTTCAGTCAACGTACCTGGCCTGGGTTTTCGATCGGTCCCTGCATCAGTTGTCATTCTTGATGCGATAAGACCGGCTGATTAGCTTAGATCTAGCTATGTTCTTTTGGTTATGTGCAGATGCGAAACCGCCTATCGCAATTAGCTCCTATCACCGTAGGGCTGGCGGAGGGTGTCAAGGCCGACCCACCGATCAATGCGGAGCGCAGCGGAGCCAACGTCCTCAACCGGGGCGCTTGTTGCAGCCTTGACACCCGTAGCCA
>RGZA01000173.1 GCA_010031785.1 Alphaproteobacteria bacterium | reverse complement strand
GTAGTTCCCCAAGGAGACTTTTATGACTCAATCCCGTAAATGTATAACCGCCGTTATTCGCACCGCCTTAGGCGGTGGTTTAGCTAGGATCAATTAGGGCGCTTGATAACAAAGCCCTATTAGCACTGGCGGCGCAACATGATCTTAAAAAGCTCAATCAGATCAAAAAAAATTTTACTGAGCACGCACAATTTAACAATTTGATGGTTGCGCTAGCCAATCATGATACGGATGCCAATACGCACTCGCCTGTCATCGGCGTGCTGGTCTTTGTAGGAACCGAGGATGCTATCACCTGTGCTCGTCATGGAATTAATACAGAATCTCCAATTTGTATCATGCAACAATTAGCAATCGACTTTACGCTTGATAGTGAAGAACGGTTATTGGTTGGATATACTCTGGTAAAATACGCTCTTGATATAGCAAAGACTTACAACATTCCTTTAATTGCATATCCATGCGATGAAGCACCGGGGCGCGACTTCCTTGATCTTCATGATATATTTCAACCCGGTGAAAGCTCAGGATTTATTGAGGATACCAGTGGAAAGGTCCACGGGCTTCCAAAGACAATGAGCGCAAAAACTGAAGATGCAGAAGCAGATTTGATCCGGCCCGATAGGCCAGATATTGCAATCCTAAAAAGACTGAGACACTTTAAATTTTAAGATGCACCCTAAAAATGAATATTTCAAAGAATGAACAGGCCTACGCAGAATGCTCACGGTAACAATCAGAAAAATGGAGCCATCGGAAAGAGAGGCCATGTTTTCTGCAATGTTTGCATGTTACATGCGTTCCATTATCCTGTCTGACCAGCCGAACGACAAATATTTTTTGATGGAGTGCAGCAAGACATTCACAAACACAACATTAGAAGCGGAAGATAAACTCAGAAAACATCTCGTGCATCCACATACTCACATACTTGTTGCAGAAGGAGCAAAGGACGCATCCTTGTGGGGCTTTATAACCTATGATCTTCCAGCCCATCAAAATCGCAACCATATATTTGATCTGCAATATCAGCCTGGAACAGTTGGAGAAATCGGTACTTATTTCAGCGTGGCAAAAGCCCCGACCCCACGCAAAGCATTAGGTGCCGGGCAATTACTTATTAAACAAAGTCTGGAACAACTTCCACTTATCCTACCTAATCTGGGGTGGATCTGTTATCCACACCACACGCAATCAACCCCAGACGTATTTTATATGCGTGATATGCTTGCCTTTCCTGAAAGCACGGTAGAGGTCACACAGGGTAACCACTGCATCATTAGCAAAGACGCAATGGAACAAGCATTGCTATTGCGACAAAAAATTGGCCTGCCTTCTACCCCACATAGACCACGCTTAAAAAAAGCAGGTCGCAGGCGCACGCACGCATTAGCCTGAACTAATCAATTTTTCTAGCTATATGTTTCAGCACGCGGTCGCTGACAAACGGGCTTACATCGCCGCCAAGCCGCGCGATTTCCTTCACGAAGCGCGAGGAAATAAACTGGTATTTATCCGATGACATCAAGAACACGGTTTCAAGTTCTGGCGCGATTTTGCGGTTCATTGCGGCCATTTGAAATTCATATTCAAAATCGGATACTGCGCGCAGGCCCCGGATCACTACCTTTGCACCCACTTCGGTTGCAAAATGCACAAGCAAGTTTTTAAATGGGCGCACTTCGATATCCAACTTGGTATCAAGCTTTGCAACTTCATCCTCGACCATTTTGATGCGGTCCTTAAGGCTGAAGAGCGGCCCCTTCCCTGCATTATCGGCAACACCAATCACCAGCTTTTGTACAACGTTCGCTGCACGCAAAATAATATCGGTATGACCCAAGGTGATTGGGTCGAACGTGCCGGGGTAAAGGCCGATGAGTTGGGTGGATGATGTATTTTTACGAATAGTTTTTTTCATGGCATATCACTGATGAACGAGGCAGCACCTTGATTATAAGGTAATTTTTAATTCTCTCAAAATGGTATTGATAATGCTTTCTATGTCTTTTTGTACATCTGCTTCTGTAAATCGAAGGGTTTTATAACCAAAGCTTTGCATATACACATCACGCATCTTGTCATGTTCCATGCGCGCATCATGTGAGATGCCATCAATTTCAATAACGCAGGCAAGACTGTGGCAAAAGAAATCAGCTATATAGGGGCCGATCGGGTGTTGACGACGAAATTTTAAGCCTGTTTGGAAGCGTAACTGCCTTAACGCATGCCAAATTTTTTGCTCGGCTGGCGTGGCTTGCCGTCGTAACGCTAATACTTTTTCTCTTTGAATATCAGAGTATGGAGACTTATTTGGCATTGCGTTCTTCTTTAATTGAACAGGCAAAACTCTCAACAGCAATGAAGATA
>RGZA01000172.1 GCA_010031785.1 Alphaproteobacteria bacterium | reverse complement strand
GGGTACGCCAACGCCAATATTGATTTCTTGCTTGGGTGAGAGCGCAATCGCCAGCGACAGATCATTGTTAAACTCACCGCGCATCAGGCAGTAATTAAACTCGCCCTTCTCGCCTTTAATCATGCCCACTTGCCACTCGCCTTTTTGCTGCGCGGCCTCGCCTTTTTTAACTTCCGTCTTGGCTGTAGGTTTTGCAGCAGCTTGCTTTGTCTTAGCCTCTGCATCGCTCATTCCAGCGCCAAGAATCAATACAGCAAGAACCAGATATTTTAAAAGAAGGGTCGAAAAGCGCATAAGAAAACCTTAGAAAAATGATGGGGAGCATGGCCTTGATCATAGTCTTGCCCATAGCCTTGCCATGTCAGAAAAGGCAGACTAATGTCTCATGGCTCATGTGACAAGTACTCTTAAGAAAGCCTCATTCGTGCCATCATCTGCCTTCAAACCACTGACACTTAAAAGCATTGCGCAAAGCCTTGGCGCTACTGTTATGGGCAATGGCGATCTTGTTATTCATCGCCTAGTTCACCCCAAAGATGCTACAAACGAAACCGATATTCTGCTCGCCTTTGACAAGGCGCTACACCCGCTTCTAGAGTCAACGCCTGCCAGCGCAGCCATTATGGCCAATGGTCAGGATGATTTGGCAAAAGCCTTCATTCAAAATAAGGCAAATGAAAAAAGTGGCGTCATTCTGGTTGATCGTCCGCGTTACGCGATGGCCAAGCTCACGGCACTCTTTGCCCGGCCAAACCATACTGCGCGCGGTATTCATCCAAGCGCAGTCGTTGATACAACAGCTACCCTTGGTGCCAATGTTGCAATTGGCCCCTTATGCTATGTCGGTCCTTACGCCGAAATCGGCAATGACACCACATTGGTTTCCCAAGTCACCATTGGCGCGTATGCAAAAGTGGGCAAAGATTGCTTGTTTTATGCAGGCGCACGCATCGGCGATTATGTAAGCGTGGGTGATCGCGCGATCTTCCATTATAATTCTGTCATTGGCTCGGATGGCTTTAGCTTTGTAACGCCCGAGCGCGGCAGTGTGGAAGCCGCAAAATCGGGAACCTCAAGCACGGTTGAAGCATTTAATAATGAGATCATCCGCATTCATTCCATTGGCGCGGTGGTTATCGGGGATAATGTTGAAATTGGCTCCAGCACCACGATTGATCGCGGCACGATTACCGATACGCGCATTGGCAGCGGCACAAAAATCGATAACCAGGTGCAGATTGGCCATAATGTTGAAATCGGCGAAAACTGCCTGATTTGCGGCACTGCTGGCGTTGCGGGTTCCACCACGATCGGCAACCGCGTTGTTCTCGCTGCCCGCTCAGGAGTCGCAGATCATATTAAGGTCGGTGATGATGCGGTGCTTATGGCCTCGTCCCAATTGGGCACCAATTTGCCAGAAAAGGCGATTTATATGGGCTTTCCTGCCATGCCGCGCGAGCGTTTCATGGAGCAAATGATCCACTTGGCACGTCTTAAAAATATGAGTAAACGTATCGGCGGCTTGGAAGAAAAGGTTAATAGCCTTGAGTCTCCGCTAAAGAAAAGCTAATCACACTATCCTTCCTTTTATGATCGTTCACCTGAGAGCAGTACCATTATGAGCCAACTTATTGATGATGTTCTGGATATCGTAGCCCAAAAGGCCATGATCGACCGCGCCAAACTTTCCCCTGAAGCAAAGCTGGCTGATTTACAGATTAGCTCGCTCGATATCGTGGAAATTGTTTTTGCTCTTGAAGATAAGTTTCAGGTGCAAATCCCCTTCAACGCCAATTCCACCAATATGGAATTTGAAACGGTTGGCGAAGTGGTGACAATTGTTGAAAAGCTGATCCTTGCCAAGCAGGAAGGCCGCATCATTTCCGAAGCAGAGCTTTTCCCGAAAAAAGATAAGCCAGCTGCATAAACGCCACTCCCTTCGCTGCACCCAGAGGAGCTACGTATGAGACCTTCATGGAAAGAAGCGGCTTTATTCACATGGTCGGTGTTGTGGCGCGTTTTGATTATTGGGTCCGTGCTTGGTTTGCTTAATAATCTTCTCATGAACACGATGCCTGAACTGTTTACCATCATTCCTCCCTTACTCATTGTCATCTTCTCGCTCTGCACAATGATCGTGACCTATATGATTTCAGTCCGTGAAGCGCTTTATAAACGCGGCTATACAAAGATTATTCCTGAGAAAAGAACCGACTAATGTATATTAGGGCCCATCGATCATGAAACGCGTAGCAATTACAGGCCTTGGGGTTGTCTCCGCCATTGGCATGAATACCAAGGATTTCTGGCACGCGCTGAAAAACGGCGAAACAGGCATCAAGGTTATCAGTAATATTCTGACCGAAGGCC
>RGZA01000171.1 GCA_010031785.1 Alphaproteobacteria bacterium | reverse complement strand
TGCTTTTCGAGAACCGGAGCGCAGCGTACGTTTGGGTACGTGAGCACCGGAAGCGGAGAAAACGCTGAAAAACCAACGCCGCAGTTAGAGATTATAACGATAAATACCAACCATACGGCGCAACCATGTCTCGCCAAGACCCGTTTCCACCACGCGGCCAATCGGTGCATAGGCATGCACCATACGATCATGCGCAGTCGCAAGACCGACATGTTGCGGCTGACCGTTAAAACGAAACAGCAAGACATCACCCGGCTTTATGCTTTCTGCCCTTACCAAACCATGCGCAAGGAGCGCGGCATGCAGTTTTTCGCCATCGGGCTCGCGCCCATAATCCTGCTGATCCTCAATGCTCATGCCCACATACCCAAGCGCATGAATGACAAGGCCAATGCAATCAAGACCAATACCGGCAACGCGCCCCTGATGATAAAAAGGCGTGCCAAGGCACGCTCTGGCGGCATCCACCAGGCGCTGTGAAATATCACTCATAAAAAACCTATCGGATTCTTTGTGCTCTGCGCGCTGCATCCATCATGGATGCAGCGATTTGTGTCTGGCTTGCCTGAAAACTTGCAGCATCAGTTGCAGAAATATTCATAACGATGTTCACACTGCCACCACCAATATTCGGATTAATGCTGCCCGCTGTTTGCGGCACGAACAGTTCCGGCCCGCGCTCACCCACCAGATAAGGCTGCCCCGCCCCCACTGGCCCGCCAAAGGCGCGCGCGCCAAATAAATCAGCAATGCTGTTTGCAAGATCCCCGAGCAATCCGCTTTTGCCTTGCGTTGGCAACACCTCATCAACACTATTAACCTGATCAAGACGGGCAGATTTTCCGCCAAATAATATATCGGACAGCGGGTTAAGAACGGCTGTTCGAATGGCAAATTCTTCTAATGATTTGCGGATTTTATCAAACGTTGACGAAAATGTATTCCCGCCATTAATCGCATCAGCGATGGATTTGGAGAAATTGTCCTTAATGGTATCCGCAACTTTTGAAAATTCCTGATTGAGTTTTGCCAGTTTTTCTTTAGTCTCATCCAAAGTAGAACCCGTCTCATGCAAAACACCGTTCGTTTTAAGTGCCGCGTTCTGTATCCGCTCATGTGTCTCATCTGATATCATCTCATGCCTGTCCTTGTTCGCCTATGTTGTCTGCTGATATTACTATCAATGAGCGCATGCATCGGGTCGCGTCTGGATAGCTATGGTGGTCCAGGTCAATTACAAAAAGGCGATCATGAAACCGATGCCGAACTTAACCGCCGTCTTCTTGGCTTAACCCGTGATCAACTTATCCTTCGCTATGGCCTGCCGAGCCGCACCGCTACGCTCGATAACGGCTATAAGCTGATGCAATATAACCGCAAAGCAACCGATATAAATTACAGAGGACGTCGCACCCATTATAATTGCGAATTGCGTTTGTGGATGCTTGATAAAAAAGTACATCATCTTGATTACCGTGGTGATCAGGATGAATGTTTATTCTTTACGTCAACAGGCCGACAAAGTGTGCAGCGCGATTATCGTGATTAACCCCGCGCATCGGGGTAATTGAGAATCCGGTCCACGCCCGGCAAATGCGGAAAACCACCAAAGTTCGTCGCATTATTAAACGTGCTTTGGCAGGTCGCAAAACGCTTATCGCAACCTTTGTAAACCGAATAGCTATCGCCAACCGCAATCGCATACGGCATTGGCAGCCATAATGTAAATTGCTTGGATAAAAAACTTTTCACTTCCATGGCAATGCCGCTATTGGCGCCACTTGTCCATGTCAGCAAGCCATAGTTGAATACATCATTTGCTTCACTGCGCGCGCTATCAGTAAAACGCGCACTATCGGCCATTGCGCTCACGCTGCCCGTCACCGTGTAGGTTGCAAGATTAATGGTGCAGCTTGTATCACCAAAGCCATAACGGCATTCGGGCGAATAATGTTTGCCAAAAGGTCGTTGCAATAAATCATGCAGGCCACGCAATTCCGCCTGATATTTTCCACCAATGATTTTCACTTCGCCAAGCCAACCGCGACGCAATTGCATCATGCCTTGCGTAAGATCCGCCCAGTTGCACATATAGACATCCACACGCGCATGATCATAGCGTCCGCAACGCAAATCGCTTTCACTGATGCTGGAACTATCCAGCAAGCCAACCATTTCCAGATTATCGGTTGATAAGGTGCTGCGATTTTGAATGGCGCTGGCCTGAAACGCACCATCGGCTTTATAAGCCACACCACCAATCACCATATCTTTATCATAACTGGTAAAGCCAAAAATCTGCCCATCGGTACGCGTAATTTTTACAAGCGTTGCAAGGGTCGCAAGCTCTCTCCCTAAATGATTTTGTAAAGCAACCGAAACCGTTTTCATACGCGCACCTCAACCAATGGAATGCTGCTTGCA